>NZ_NJGE01000004.1 GCF_002777915.1 Bartonella tribocorum
GCAAGCATTGGTTTTGCATTGGTTTTCAAAACAAGCTCTCATAAGATAAAAGCAGCGTTTTTTACAAATGTAAGGCTTTAAAAACTGTTATAAACATTAGTTGCAAACGTTTTTTATAAAAATCTCATTTTATGGTTAAAATGTTTAAACGTGCATTTAGAAAAGCTTTCATAAGCGTCTTTTCACTTTTCTTTAAAACCTAATTTCTTTAAAAATCAACCCGCTCAAATTTGAGCTCGTTATCTTTAGAATAGAGCATTTCTAACTCAGTATTATTAAAATAATCACTTGAAATTATACCTATATAGATATATTAATAATCATGAGTAAAATAAAATGTATCATATGGCTTGGATCTTCACTCAAAGATATAAAAAGTCTTCCTGATCTTATTCAACAAAGGATTGGTTATGCTCTTTATCTTGCTCAGATAGGAGATAAAGGAGAAAACGTTAAGGTTCTCAAGGGGTTTGGATCCGCCAATGTTCTAGAAATTATTGAACATGATATTCAAGGAACTTATCGCGCTGTTTATACGGTACAATATAAAAAAAATCTCTTTATGTGTTGCATTGTTTTCAGAAAAAATCGACCCATGGTATTGCAACACCAAAAACAGACATAAATCTGATTAAAGAACGTCTCAAATTAGCAAAACAATTAGAAGGGAATTAAAATGATCAATGTTTTTCACGATAGTTCCAATGTTTATACGGATCTTGGTTTTTCAGATTCTAAAGAGATGCTTATAAAAGCGCAACTTGCACATAAAATTAGTCAAATTCTTAAAGAAAAAAACTTAACACAAAAGCAAGCTAGTCAACTTTTAAAAATGACCCAACCCAAATTATCTAAACTTTTAAGTGGAGAATTTCGAGGGATTAGTGAAATGAAAATGCTTGAGTGTTTGGCAAAATTGGGAAATGATATCAAAATTGTTGTAAGCTCAGAAAAGGTTAAAACGCTTGAAGGACAGTTTGAAGTTATTTTTGCTTCTTAAACCTCTTTATGATTTGCTTTTTATGGTCTATTCATACATGCCAATCTTATATAAAAAATGGTCAATTTAAACATGCATAAATGTGTGGATTATTAAGTGAATTCATATAAAATAATTGCACTCAATATATTGATTTTATTGTGTTTTTTGATATTATACTGAAATCGAAGTATTATCTGTATCATAGTTGTCCATGAGATAATTACTCTTTTTAAGAAATACGAAAGCCTTCAATAAAAAATTATTGAAAACGTCAAGGATAGCACATGTTTTTACTAACTTTTACTAAAGTTTTTAAATTTATATTAAGTCGTTATATTGATTTGTAATGATAATTTATTATTTCTTATGTTAAATGAACAAACTGAATATCCTATATTTTCCATTTAAAATTTGTTTATATTCAATCAATTAAAATCACTTGCTGCACATCACAAGAGTGACTAGAGTGTGGATAGAAAACGTCTTATGAACCTTCTCGGGACCAAAAGCTATAGCAACACTGGAAAACTGGAAACAATGTATGATAGTATCGGCTTGCTCCTTCATAACTGTAAAGATGCTGGTATCCTAGTATATTATTCGCGGAGACTTTAGCATTATACCATTCACAAGCATCATCACGAAATAGGTGCGGTATGCCCTAAGAGGTGCCTTTTTAAAACAAACTCATAAATTAATCAAAACAAGTTGCATCACATTTGAGCTGTTATCTTGGTAAGTGAGGAACATTCCCCTATTCAAAAACGTGAAACATAAAAGTGTAATTTCCATTATTAAAAAGATATTGATGTGGGTGCTTTGAAAGTTGCAAAAACAAAATTAAAAGGAAATGGTCAAGCGATTGATTGCTTCGTACCTCCCCCACATCATTTTCTCTAAAAATTTTATGAAATTGATACGCATCCATCTTTAAAAAATTAAATAATCTACCATTTAAAGATGGAAAATATTGAAGAATATAAATACATTCCTAAATTAATATATACACGTTTTGCTTTTTGAAAAATAAATATCATATTTTCCCAAAATAAATTATGATTGCCAGGATGATCTGGTAAAATAACTTTATTTAATAAAAAATTACTCTGTTTATTAATAAGTAAATCTGCAGTATAATTATTATTCGTAATATTAACAGATGTTTCTCCTTGAAAAACTGTACGTTAAGATTCTTTCACAGCATATACAAAGATTAATAATAGAGAAAATATAGCAAAAAATATTTTATATTCATTTTTTAAATTTACCTCATTTAATAAATATTCATAATGAATTTAACATAAATCTATCTTTTTGTCTATATTATATTAAAAATAAAAAATAATATTACTTATCATATAAAATATGAGATAAGAAAAACTTAAAATTTATAATAAATTAATATTTAATTAATATTGTTTTTCATAAAAATAAAAAAGTAAAATAATAATACTATAAATTTTGAATATTCGTTCTATATCTTTCTCATGTACTGTAATATAAAACTTCATCCAAGAATCAGAACTACCCTTTCTCAGAATGAATAAGAGGAACGGTTTTTTTTATGGTAAGCGCTACAAAAGATGCAACAAGCACTTTCAAAAAACCACCAATTAAAAAACCCAATGAGCTCATTAAAACTGTCAGCAAAGGTATTTGTGTCATATACGCTGTCCATGGAATACCAAAAGCATAAACAACACCTATACCACCCACAGTATTTATCAAGAATAAAAATATAAAATTTAAGCGCTTCCCAAATAACTCAACCAATAAGCCAATGAAAAATGCTGCAAAAGGAAAACTGATGAGATAGCCACTCGTAACTCCTGAAAAAACACTAACTCCACCACGACCACCAGGCAATAGAGGCAATCCAATCGCAATAAGAACAAGGAAAAGAAATGATGCGAGAGCTCCCCTTTTGGCCCCAAGTATAGACCCCGCTAACATTGGAGCCATAGATTGAGCTGTAATAGGGACTCCTAGAAAAAAAGGAAGATAAACAGGAGGGAAGAGACTCAAAACAGCATAAAGAGCGGCAAATAAAGCTATATAGACTAAATCTTTTGTATTCACTAAGTTATTCCTTCATTATGGCAAATTTAGTTATTTTAGTTATTATTGTATAATTAATCAAAAATATCGGCTTTATAAAAGCATACTTCCAATGCCTTGGATATAAAGAAAAATATTGTAATAATATTATCTATATGAATCATATTAGATTCTACAATATTTTATTATGTCATAAATTACTACAGCTTAATTCATTAGACTTGTGATAGCATATAACTATCATATAGTAATAGCATGACGAAATGATACATCTATTTTAGCTTATTCTTATTATGATTTATTTTAAATGTATTACATTATAATGATACCTTCAAAATAAAACCTATTTTTTCTGTGAATTAATGAGAGGAATAGATCTTTTAATTGCGAGTGCAACAAAGGATGCAATCAATGCTTTTAAACAGTCACCTATCAAAAAACCTGAAGAAGCGATTAAAACCTTCAGTAAAGAAACTTTGGTCATATATGCTGTCCATGGAACACCAAAAGCATAGACAATTCCTATACCACCCACAGCATTTATCACAAAGAATGTTATAAAATTTAAGCGCTGCCAAAATAATTCTACCACTAAACCAATAAAAAATGCGGCAAATGGAAAACCTATCAAATAGCCACTCGCAATCCCTGAAAAGACACTGATCCCACCACGACCACCAGGCAATAGTGGCAATCCAATCGCAACAAGAACAAGAAAAAGGAGTGATGCAAGAGCGCCCCTTTTGGCCCCAAGTATAGACCCTGCTAACATCGGTCCCATTGACTGAGTTGTAATAGGAATGCCTAAAAGAAAAGGAAGATAAACAGGAGGGAAAAGGCCTAAAACAGCATAAATGGCAGCAAATAAAGCGATATAGACTAAATCTTTTGTATTCATTTGATTCTGCTTTACTATAAAAAACTCGGATTATTATGAGATACTGTATCAATAGTATCAGCATCATAAGAACGCGCTTCCAACGCTTCAGCTACTTCTGAAGCCATTCTGATGGTCCGTATAATTAAAGGTATTGCAAGAGCGACAATATTCGTATTAAGTCCTCGTGCTTGCTGTGCTTCATGGACTTCATTAAACTTTTCGCTTAAAAGAGGAATAAATCTGATCGCCATAGAGATAACCATACTCACTTTTGATGGATTTATACCAAAACAACGAAAGGGCTGAAGCCCTGCTTCAATTGCATCCACCATATCTGAAACTTTTGTTGTGAATGAAATAAGTGATGATAAAGAAAAAAGGACAACAAGGCGTAATATAACCTCAACTCCTGTAAGCCAACCGACAAAAATAGTTTGAAATAAAAATAGAAGAACTAAAAGCAATCCCATCGATTTAAACTGTTTTATTACAGTGCTAAAAGGAACCTTGGCAACTCTATAGAATAAGGAAACCAACAATAAAAAGAATCCAAGAAGTGGTATAGATGAAACCATTATTATAAAGGTTCCACATACTGTAAGAAACAACAATTTAACTCTAGGACTTAACCTATGAATAAATGTATCCCTTGGAATATATAAACCGATCATGACATTCTTCTTATATACTCCTTGATAGCAATAAAAGGTACATCATCAATTGCTATCTCCCCCTTATCAAAAACTAGGACTCTATCAAACTTTTTCAAAAACTCCAAATCATGCGATACAACGATTGCCGTTTGTGGTAATTCTTCTATCACTTGCGTAACACGATGCTTATTTCGCAAATCAAGGAGTGTCGTCGGTTCATCAAAAATAATGTAATCTGGTTTCATGGCCACCACACTGGAAATAGCGACGAGCTGTTTTTGCCCACCACTTAATAGATGAACAGCGTGATTTCTGAAATCTTGAAGTTCATAGCGCTGTAAAATTTCATCTACACGCTCCTTAATTTCATCTTTACTAAGCTTCAAATTTTTAAGACCAAAGGATAAATCTTCTTCTACTAATGGTAAAACAATTTGGTTATCAGGATTTTGAAAAACAAATCCTACTTTACGCTTTACCGCCTTTGCATCACGTTTTGTATCAAGCCCATCAACACTTACAAAACCATGAGATGGCAATTGGAGCCCATTGATAAGACGAACAAACGTACTTTTTCCAGAACCATTTGCACCAATAACAGCAATCCGTCTTTCGGTAAGTTGTACAGTAATATCCTTTAAAACACACAACTCACCAAAGACTTGTGTCACCTTATCAAATTTTATTCCCAAGGTTTATTCCAATCAAACCCGTTTTTTATTACCCTTCTATTGTTCCCGTTTAAGCTTATAGCCTAAAATTAAAAATAAGCACCATAGAGGAATAATAATAACTGCCAGACTCATATCAGGCATCTGTACAGGGATATACGTTTCAAGAAAAGGTATTCTTATTCCTATCATCTCAAAAAGTCGAGCCATTAATCCATTTTTCCCAAAACCACTTATAAACATTATACAAAATAATAAAACAAGAAAGCATAAGCAAAGATAATTAGCGTAAGGATATAAACCAAACGCATAAATAAAATTTCCTTTTCTGTTCTCATGGGCCTTTCGAAATTTCAAATGAACAATAACAATAATAGCCCAAGTAATAAGTGCTGCTGCAGTTGCAAGAGCCATAATTCGCATAAAACTATTATCAGGAACTAAAGCATTAATAACAAGAATTATTGCCGTACAGAACGATGAAAAAAGGATAGCAATATAAGGAACACGAGCAGCACTCAGTTTACTGAAAATATGTGGTGCATTTTTTTGTATAGCTAAACTATAAAGCATACGACCATTAGAATAAATGCCACTATTATAAACAGAAATAGCCGCCATAATAACCACAAAGTTCAAAATATGACCCGCAGCGGGAATTCCTACAGTTTCAAAAATTGTAACAAAAGGACTACCATCTTTTCCAATCATATTCCACGGACTGATTATCATTATAACGCTGATAGAACCAACATAAAAAATTATAATTCTCCACATAACTTGACGAATAGCCGCCGGTATTGTTTTTTGTGGATTAGACGCCTCTCCAGCAGCAATACCAATAAGTTCGGTTCCTCCAAAAGAAAACATTACGACAGACGTCGCCAAAATAACCCCTATAGCTCCATAAGGAAAAAAACCGCCGTGATCCCAAAGATAATGGATACTCGCTTGATTTTCCCCTATTCCAGAGACAATGAGAAAAATCCCAAAAATAATCATACCAATAACAGCAGCAACTTTGATTAAAGCACAACCAAATTCAAATTCTCCATAAAAACGAACATTAAACAAATTAACTAACGTGACAAACAAAAGTACAATGAAGGATGACTTCCAATGATCAATCAAAATCCAGTGATCAAGATAGAATCCAATCACTGTAAGTTCAGTCATGCTCACAAGAATATATAAAAACCAATAGTTCCAACCTGTTATAAAACCTGCTAAACTCCCCCAATATTTATAAGCAAAAAAACTAAAAGCACCTGATGCTGGTTCTTCTACGGACATTTCACCAAGCATTCGCATAATGAAATACATAATAAGCCCACCGATGAGATAAGCTAAAATGACTGAGGGACCTGCTAATTGAATTGCCTCAGTTGATCCATAAAAAAGTCCTGTCCCAATAACACCACCCAAAGCAATCATTTGAATGTGGCGATTTTGAAGGCTACGCTTCAATTCATTATCCGTATCCTCAAGCATTATTCTTCACTCCCCCTTGATATTGATTGCAATCTTTACACGAAAGGCTGATGATATCTTCGACTTATTTTTTTTTCAACAGAAATTATATAAAGAGAGCATAAACTTACTTTTTTGTCATAATGCAACTCTTAGTCTTTCTATGCATTATGCGAAATGTTCCATTGAAACTACAGGAAGAAATATGCTTCGCCCTTTATTTAAATTAATGGCTTTCATTTTTTCTACATTAACAATTATAGCATTGGCTATTGATAATGCGCACTCTGTCATAACATCACATTGGACAATAACCCCCCTTTATAAAATTCTAGTCAATCTTCTGCAAACAGATATCTATAGCCTTAATCAATCTTTATGCAAGATAATGCCGGATTTTCTCTCCTCAATTTGTATTACGATCACTTATCTACCAGCATGGATTATCTTTGGTGCTTTAGCAATCGTATTTTGTATCTTAAACTACGAAAAACCAAAACCTTTTCATAAAATATCATATATATAAAATGAAGAATAAATTTAATCTTGAAAAAGACTTCTAGAACTCACCGTACGATACACAACCTGTCGCTTAAAGTCCCTCATCCTATCAACACAACTAAAAGCCATTTGATCGTAAGAACGGGTTAAAACGCTTTACTATTATAATAAATATATAATTCAATCACGATTTCTAATCGATAACATCATTTTATTTGCATCAATTCAAAAAAATTAGCGAATAAATTTACCCCCCGTAGCTAAGAAAACTCTATACAAAAAATAGAAATCCATTGAAATATCTATATTTTTCTGCAGCTGTTTTATAATCTACAAAAAACTTCCTTAGTTCTAGTATTAGAAATCACATATAAAAAATTTCTTCCAATATCAGCACACCTTATAAAATTGAAACTTCTTGAAATGAATAAAAAAATTTCTAAAGCTTATAAAAACTGTTCTACATGCTAAAAAATGCATCAATAAAAACTAATTTGTAAATAACACATAATCATGATAGAGTTCTTTTTACGTCTTTATCCCATTGTGGTATCCACCTCTATCTTATCTAAAAAAACACGAAGCTAGTACTAGAAAGATTGAAAAAAATATCTTCATAGGGGCCCGCTTCTCACATAAAATAGAATATCATTGGGCTGCTAATTCACATACTTGTTTTAAAGAAACATCTCTCAATACGCCCAAGCCTATTTTGCAACATAGACCATGAATGATATAATAGTAAAGCCATGCAGTACCTCTATCTTTACGCTGTCAAGTAAAAAACCGGTACCCTTACATATTTTTTCAGCCCTAAAATATTGCTACAGCCCTTGGTCCTTGAGATGATTCATCAGAAGCATTTTTAGCCATTTCTTAATAGTTTTTGAACCACACAGGCTCATCGCGTTTTTAGCTTGCAAAAACACGAGTCTAACTTATTCGATATGAGGGAGATCTAAAATGAGAGAATTTTATGCTACTCAATGTTTTAATTCAAGTTGAATAATGATAAATTATTACTAATAAATCGGCATGTTGCTTTATTAATAAACTGGCAAAATAACGGCTTCAGTAAGGCTTTGCTCTTCTAAATCTGAAAATCGTCTCACTAAAACATCAACTTTTTTAGACATCTCATCTAAACTTTTCCATTGATCAGCGATCATACGAGAAAGCTCCTCAATAAATTTTTCTTGGTAAGCTAGCTTCGTTTCTAATTCTATCAACCGATTTTCATCTGACATGATTCCAACTCCACCTTCAGTAAAAAACATGCTTAATTTTATCCCCCTTTTTTCTTTCTATAAAATTGAAAAGTAACCTCAACTAATTTTATTCGTCCTATTTTCACATTTACATAAGGTTTAATTTCCTAAGCACTTATTCAACAAATTTCTTTTTCAACAAATTTCTTTCTTATCTTAGAATCAGAAAATATTTTTATCTTTACTAAGGTATCTTAACACCATTTTCTACCCTGAAGAACTAGGTTCCCAACATCTTAATTTGAACACTATCATAAATCGGAAAGCGTTTTATAGCATTAAGATCAACGAATACTGCCCCATGATTTTTGTACAGTTCTCCTCCTTCAATTATGATCACATCTTATAAATTATTTTATAAATTATTGAAAAAAATGCATACTTGCTTTTATACGTACTTTTAGCTATTACCCTCAAATTAGTTTTGTCTCATTGACTTACAAATCTATGCCGCATTAGCTCAGTTGGTAGAGCACATCATTCGTAATGATGGGGTCGCTGGTTCGAATCCGGCATGCGGCACCATTTTGTGTGATTAATACACTGAAATACATATATTCCACCCTTTGCAATTTATACAATTTCACCTAATTTGTTCTTATTTTTCCATATTTTTCTTTTGAGTAAAAATCTAGAGTTTCTTTTTTCCACCTCAAAACTCTATCTCACTTGTATGACTCTACAAAGTCCCACTTCGAAGACTCCAAGCTCGAATCGTTGTTATGGATGCACTAAAAAACTGTACATATTCACGAGTTGTGACATATCTATCGCTATGATTTAAAGAACATCTCATTTTCATATTATATAAATGGACGAAGAAGCAGGAAGGAAAAAAATCTCCCTAACTTCAAGCTGCTTTTATCAAAATCTTTTGTATCCTTTGTGTTATTACACCTAAAAAATTTCAAAAGCTTGATTGATTTATTTAAGATGTTGCTGAAAACGTAGCCAATATAACATTAGAATTAGATAGAGCAATATCCTTGCCCCAAACGGCCCAACAAAATGCTTCATATGAAGAAAACGAAGGCATTATTCATATGAGTGAATACATAACTAAGGCTATTGTTCAATTGTTCAAATTTATTACAGTACAATATTTTTTAAAGGACTATCAAATATCATTATTCTATATATTGAATATGCTCCTCTAATATATCGTTTCCTTTGAAAACAGACGGTAAGAGAAGGATAAAATATCCATTCTGTTCTTATATAAACATATTTTATTTATAAAAAATTTATGTAACAATCTACTTAAAATCCTTAATCAATTTATTTTTTTAATAAAATTAAGCAACTAGAGAAAAAACAAATAATAATTAATTTAACTATAGCTTTTTTGTTAAATGTGTATAATACATTACGTATTGCACATGCTGATTCTAAGATAAATATCAGATATATTGTTAAATATATTAATGTGTCTTTTTGTTTTTTATGGAAAATTTCTATGGTGTAATTTATGGATTATAATTAAAAAATTAATATGTTTTATTTCATTAGTTGTTATATCTCTTATTTTTTATTGAATAAGTTCTCTTCTTTATCAGTATTATTTGAGTTTTTCAAGTAAAGTATTCAAATAATTTTGAATCAAACGTAAGAGTTTGTGAGTGAAATTTATCTGATTATAAATTGAATTTATTAAAAGTTATTGTCTTTAGACGAAGATCAATTGCTGCAAAATGAATAGTTGTTAGCATAATCTTTGTTCCAAAAAACGATATGGATCTCAAAAAGAACCCATTATGGATGTTTTTGATCTTTAGATTCTTTCACTGTTCTGTTCTTTAAAATGAGTAGATGTAAGTTTTCAATTCATATCCTGCTTTGTGTGGGTTTTTTATAGGACAAGGATAATGCGAAAAATATCAAAAGAAGGGCTTGCACTGATTAAGCAATGGGAGGGCTTACGTTTAAAAGCCTATGAAGATTCTGGTGGAATATGGACTATTGGTTATGGGCATACAAGTGCAGCTGGTGCCCCGAGTGTTCATAAAGACATGCAAATTACGGAAAAAGAAGCTGAAAAAATCCTTTGTCAGGACTTGAGAGAGTGTGAAGCCGTTGTTGTAAAAGCTGTTATAGTTCCTTTAAGTGACGAACAATTCGCGGCATTAGTATCATTTTGCTATAACGTAGGAATAACAGCTTTTTGTAAATCTACACTTTTAAAAAAGCTCAATAAAGGTGAATATGAAGTAGTACCAACTGAATTGCAAAAATGGACAAGAGTTGGAGGGAAACGTATTCAAGGTCTTGTCAATCGTCGAGCCGCCGAAGCAGGATTATGGGCGAAAGGAGCTCATGTTGCCCCCAATTATCATGTAGTGGAAGCAGAAGGTGTGACAGGCATTGGCAAAATAGAAGCTCTTGCACCAATCATAGGCTCTTTTTCAGGGCTTGGGGGGCTTTTTGCAGGAAATGGTCCTGTCCAATGGGCCTTAGCAGGCATTATGGTCTTAGCTGCTGGTACAGCTATGGTATATATTGCTAAACGTTTTCAGGAGCACCGCCTATGATCTTATGGATAAAAAAATATCTGACGACATCGTCAGCAATCATAGCAGCTTTTTTTATAGCTTTAGTAAAAGCCTTTTTTCTTGGTAAAAGAGTTGAGAAGCAAAAACAAACAAAGGAAGCTTTTAATATAGCAAAAACACGCCTTGAGGTAGAAAATGAAATTAACAAGAAAAGTAATGCTGATGTGCGCAATAAGCTTTCTAACTGGTTGCGCGACGAATGAACGAACCTCTTGTATTGGATGGCTGCCAATTTATTTGAATCGACAAGACATCAATGTCATTAGCCCCAATTTGGCAAGAGATATTCTAAAACATAATGAACAAGGTGAGCGTCTATGTGGGTGGAAATATACACGAAAAGTGAAATGATAAAAATCCAATTCCTTTGAAACATTAATCAGTGAAAAATTTTAAAGAGGTAAATATATTCAAATTAGAAGTAGAAGCACTTAAAGGATTAAAACACTTTATGTGCTCTCTTAATTTAATTGGCGTGACTTAATTAATTTAGAGTGACAGGGAGGTGCTTGGCTTGAAATAAAAAGATTGAACTGGTTATATTCGCATAAAGTAATTGAGTGTATCAATATATTCTAAGAGCTATCTCTGTTCTCTGATCAAAGCAAAAGAAAATATGTGCTATGCATTGCGCTGTTATTGCCATTCAAAGATCTGATGATATAAAAGTTGTCTTCAGCAAAAATGATATCTAGAGACCTATCCATGCTTAAGAAGACCAGTCCACAGAACTGCACAGGGTTGTTGGCTTTTTGTACGATTTGTAAATAATATTGTTTTAGCTTTTTTACCCTCATACTCCTGAAGATAAACTAAATCCTTTCGCACTGTGTCTACTTTTTTTGTTAAAGGAATGCACACATTGCGTGTGATATTGGTTGTTAATTTTGCTCAACGTCAAGCAATCCCTTGCCTATTTATATATGATGAGGAAAGCATCCTGTTATAAATGTCCATAAGAATGCTGCAAAAATTGATATCAGCAAAGCTTCTTTTATCACAAAGGGAAAAGAAGTTCTCTTGCTTGTAACTGGGGAAACCATGTAGATTTGTCTTGATGCGGCCGAAAAACTCCCAAAATATGAAATTATACTAACCGTTGTCAGTGTACCAACAATTCGACCTTTAGATGATACATCTGTATTAAAACTCTGCAAATCTCACCAATCTGTCATTTGTTTGTGAAGAGCATAGCATTCAGGGGGCTTGGAGAAACAATTGCAAAATACTTATGGAATATAGCATTGCATGCAAATTTGTATTACTAGAAATACCAAATGAGCCAATCTGTAATGGAAAGCCAATGGAATTGTTTTGGCAAGTTATGAAATAAGTCAAGAAGGTATAACGAAAACTGTATTGGCAATGACATAAGATACAAAAAATATTAAATTGCATTTTAATATGATCGCCAGTTCAAAACTATCATAAATCATTGATGAAAATAAAAAAATGGCTGAAGAGCATTAAATCGCGTTATCTTTCTTTCTAGGAAAGCATTTTATTTAAAAGATACTACACTGTATTTTTCATTGGTTTAAAATCCATTCCATAAAAGACAATATCATATTCATATAATATAATTATTCATTAGAATAAGCATAAATACTATAGATATTTATAGAATATATCTCCATTTTTATTATTAATTTATATATTACTGATAATACATATTGATTTTTAAATAAAATTATTTATATACCATATGTATTAATTGCAATTAAAAAACATAATTAATTTATTATACTTTTATAAATAGGAGAGAAAAAATGCTCACAGCATTATTTATATCTATTTTTTCTATATCAACAGTTGTTATGCCTTTACTGGCAGCGCTTGTTCCTTTTTATCCTTAGAATAAGCTTTTAAAAAAGTGAATAAAAGATGTCTTCAGTGTCTTTTTTGCTTTAATTGTTATTAAGATTTTTTCTTTATTGGACATTTTTTATCATTTTATGGAGAAGAATTTTGACCTTTTTTAACGTTAACTGTCAACATATCTGTAAAATATACAATTATGTTCTTCTATAAAAAGATTTTATTTTTCTAAAAGCAGTATAAAACACAATTTTCATTGTTTAAAGACATCTTTATTCACTAAACTTTCGCGTGTAATCTCTTTGAGTGTCTGAGCACCAGTCAGTGTCATAGCGACCCGCATTTCATTGGCAAAAAGATCAAGCAGGTGAGCAACACCTTTCTCACCTGCTGCTGCAAGAGCATAAACAAAAGCGCGACCAATCATCACAGCATCCGCGCCTTGTGCGATCATGCGTACAACATCAAGTCCAGAACGCACACCAGAATCCACTAAAATAGTCAAATGATCCTTTACAGCTTCGGCAATTGCTGGCAACGCACGCGCTGTTGATAAAACACCATCGAGTTGGCGCCCGCCATGATTGGAAACAACAATACCATCAGCACCTAACTGTACTGCTTCTCGTGCATCTTCTGGATCAAGAATACCTTTTAGAATCATTTTTCCCTTCCAGAAATCTCGGATCCATTGTAAATCATGCCAACCAATTGATGGATCAAAATTTGCCCCAAGCCAACCAACATAATCATCCAATGCAATCTGCTTTTTGAGATAGGTGGAAACATTTCCAAGATCATGGGGGCGCCCCATAATACCAACGTTCCAAGCCCAATGAGGATGCGTAAAAGCTTGTAAAAAACGACGTAATCCAGCATAAGGACCAGACATCCCCGAATGTGCATCACGATAACGTGTACCTGGAACGGGCATATCAACAGTAAAAACCAACGTGCGTACACCAGATGCCCAAGCCCGCTCTAATGAATCACGCATAAAACCACGATCTTTGAGAACGTAAAGCTGAAACCAAAATTTCCCCCCAACCGCTTCCTGCACTTCTGCAATAGGGCACACTGAAACAGAAGATAGAGTAAAAGGAATCCCTTTTGCTGCTGCGGCACGCGCGGCTTGTACTTCACCACGGCGTGCATACATTCCCGTTAACCCAACAGGTGCAATAACAATCGGTAAATCAAGTCTCTGCTCAAAAAGCTTGATTGAAAGATCAACTGTACCAACTTGCCTTAGAATCCTTTGACGCAGTGCAAGAGCTTGAAGATCTGTATAATTACGCCGCAGTGTTTCTTCAGCATAAGCCCCACCATCAATATAGTGAAAAAGGAAAGGAGGAAGCCGACGCTTTGCTGCCTTCCGATAATCAAATGTTGAAGCAATAATCATTGATGGCACCATTGTTCCTAAATGAAAAGAGAAAACATTCCAAAACGCATAAGAGCCCCTTGTACCTCCTATTTGATATTCTCACAAAACGCTCTATTGCATAGATAGAAATAACAGGGATTGCAACTTTCTAAAAAACTAATTGATAAAAAAATATCTTTCTTTCTCTTTTCCAATTTTAAAACATTATAGTATGAAGTAAAATCAAAAACGTATGCACTCATAATTTATATATTATTGATGTACAAAAATTTCTGTAAATAGAGACTTCTTCGAAAGCTATTACTTCGCCTATTGGTTTGTTGTAATTAAAAGCCGTTTCTTCCTCCAAAGATTATGCACATAATCGTTTATAAGAATAGAAAGTCTATACTCATTAAGTATAAACCATAATTTCCCCAAAAGATGAAAAAAGCCTTTAATTAATAATTGAAATAAATCTGTTTTGTACATCCAGAAATCATCACATATTAATATTAAAAAATCATACCAGTTACTTTTTCAAAAAATTTTAATGTGCAGACGAATAAAAGACCTGCATCTTCAATAATTCTCTGGAAATATTATAAATCTATAAATGAGCTCCTAAAATTAAAACAATATTCATTAAAAATATTACTGAACTGTAGTGAAAAAATTATTTATTGGCTCTTAATGATAAGTTTTATACCAAATAAAACATACTAGATATTTAAGCTCTAGAAAACTGAATTTTATAGGAAAATTAAGGTCTTGCATGTTTGTTTTGAAAAGCGAAGATTTTATTGTTATATCTAATTTTAGTAAGTCATTGATTTCTTTTCATAAGATATATGCATAACATATTGAATAAGTATTGAAACTATTCTTCTTTTCATCATAAACGGAACTCGTATGAATAAAACTCTTCAAAAAGAAGTCAAAATTCCTCTCATATCCTCTAAAATGCAAAGACAGTCATAGCTTGTAAAACTGAAAATAGAGTGCATCGTACCGATTTTGTAAAGGACAAATTTCTTACTTAAAATACATTTTATCACAATTCGTCGTTTTCAGCTCATTTAAAATGCTTGGATAACTTTAAACCCTGTGCTTGATAATGTGATCCAACATCATGCCCATAAAGGATTGAGGGTCGATTAAGCATATGCTCATAGACCAAACGACCAATAATTTGTCCATGCTCTAAGATAAAAGGAACTTCACGGCTCCGTACTTCTAAAACCGCTCTTGCCCCTTTACCACCCGCCTCTTTATGTCCAAATCCTGGATCAAAAAAGCCTGCATAATGCACCCTAAACTCACCCACTAAGGGATCAAAAGGAGTCATTTCTGCGGCATAAAGCGGAGGCACATGAACAAACTCTCGTGAAACTAAAATATAAAACTCATCAGGATCAAGAACCAGCTCCCTTTGTCCACGATCAAAAAGAGGTTCCCAAAAATCTAAAACGTGGGCAACAGCACGTTTATCAATATCAATAACACTTGTATGATGTTTACCACGATAACCTATAAACCCGCTTTCGTCCCCTTTTAAATTAATGGAAAGTCCAATACCACCAGCGCTAATATTAGGAAGATCATCCGATATCAGTGTTTCTTGCCTTTGCAAAGCATGCAGCTCAATTTCATTTAAATAACTTTGCCCTTTTCTAAATCGAAGCTGTGATAAATGCGAGCCTGTACGAACCAAAATTGGAAATGTTCGTGGACTAATTTCCAGATAAAGCGGACCATGATAACCAGCACAAATTTTATCAAACTCCTGAGCATTGTCCGTAATAACTCGTGTAAAAATATCTAATCGTCCCGTAGAGCTTTTTGGATTAGCAATAGCAGATAAAAATTCTGGTAAGGCTAAATTTTCTAAAAGAGGAACAATATAAACACACCCCGTTTCCAAAACAGCTCCATCTCGTAAATCAAACTCATGTAACTTTAACCGTTCAAGCTTATCCAAAACTTTTGTATCAAGACCCGGCATAAAGGAAGCACGTATACGATAAGCTTTCTCCCCTAAACGAAGATCAAGGCTTGCGGGTTGTATTTGAGATCTATCAAATGGATATCGAGCTTTCAGAAAGTTATTATTAATCAAAGCTTGTATATCACTATCTGCTAAAATACCGCTTATACGCGCCATATATGTTGCCTTCCCTTTTTACACTGTTTCTTTTTTGACCTAGATGATAAATTGGTGCAAGCTATTTTAAGATGATAAAAATTATTTTTTCTATTTTTTTCAAGTAATTTGTTAATATTGCGAATAATGAAGAACATTTAGTATAATACGCTCTGAAAAAAAATAAGAAATATTTAGAAATAAGATCTCTCATACCTTCTCATTCTTGAAAGTTGCACAAATAATGTTATCATAATTTTCCATAACCCCCTTAAGAACCCTGTTAGAATTTATGATGATTATACGCCATCTTAGCGAAAATATTATTAATCAAATCGCCGCTGGTGAAGTTATTGAACGGCCAGCAAATGTTGTCAAAGAACTTGTTGAAAATGCTATTGATGCTGGTGCGACGCGCATTGAAATTATTACAGCAAATGGTGGAAAAAATTTTATAAAGGTAAGTGATAATGGTTGTGGGATTCCGGCAGATCAGTTAACTTTAGCCGTTTCTCGCCATTGTACCTCAAAGATCACCGATGATGTACACAATATCTGCTTCCTTGGGTTTAGAGGAGAAGCCCTCCCTTCTATTGGTTCTGTTGCTAAACTTAAACTCATTTCACGAACAAAAGAGGCTGAGAATGCTGCTGAAATTTCCGTTACTGCTGGAAAAATTGTAGGCCCCAAACCAGCTGCAGCAAATCTTGGAACAATTGTTGAAGTTCGTGACCTTTTCTTTGTCACGCCGGCACGATTAAAGTTTATGAAAACTGATCGGGCTGAAACAAATGCTATTAGTGATATGATTAAGCGAATTGCTATCGCATTTCCACATATCCGCTTTTCTCTTTCAGGACTAGACAGAACATCTATGGAACTGCCTGCGACAGAAAATAATACGCAAGGACAATTACAACGTATTACCCAAATTATAGGAAAAGAATTTGCCCCTAACAGCATCGCACTGAATGCTGAACGCGAATCCGTACGCTTAACGGGGTTTGCTTGTTTGCCATCTTTCAACCGAAATAACAGCCTTTATCAATTTGCTTATGTTAATGGGCGTCCTGTGCGCGATAAATTTCTATGGAGTGCAATTCGTGGTGCTTATGCTGATGTCATGACACGGGATCGTTATCCTGTCGCTATTCTTTTTATTGATCTCCAACCTACTGATGTCGATGTTAATGTCCATCCAGCCAAAGCTGATGTACGATTCCGTGATCCAGGATTAATTCGTGGTTTAATCGTTGGAGCAATTCGTGAAGCATTGCAGCAATCTGGTATTCGCCCTACTTCAACCCGCTCTGAAGCAATGCTTGCTGCATTTCAAACACAACAATCATCGGCACAACAATCTTTGGGTAATTTTAAAAACGCTTACCAATCCTCTTCTTACAACCCGCAGGCTCATCATTTTGCCACCGCTTCAATGGTTCACAAACCGTTGGATAGTACCAGCTCTTTTGGTTTAAAAGAAGATGCCACTCCTATTATGGAAGGCTTAAATACACCAAGTGGAGATGCATATATTCCAAGCACTATACCTTCATCAGAAGAGTTATCTTATCCTCTAGGTGCAGCCAGAGCACAAATTCATAAGAACTATATTATCGCTCAAACTCAAGATAGTTTGATCATTGTCGATCAGCATGCTGCCCACGAACGATTGGTTTATGAAGCACTCAAAAATGCACTTTATGCCAAACCACTTCCTTCACAATTATTACTCATTCCTGAAATTGTAGAACTCTCTGAAGAGGATGCAACATGCCTTTTAACGCACAAAGATGCTTTGCAAAAATTTGGATTAGGAATAGAACCATTTGGACCTGGTGCAATTCTTGTACGTGAAACGCCCTCTATGTTAGGAGAAATCAACGTACAAGCCCTTATTAAAGATCTCGCAGATGAAGCCGCTGAATATGATACAACAAACAATTTAAAAGCAATGCTTGATTATGTCGCAGCAACGATGGCTTGTCACGGCTCCATACGGTCAGGACGCCTTTTACGCCCCGAAGAAATGAACACACTGTTACGACAAATGGAAGCAACGCCCAATACAAGTACATGTAATCATGGGCGCCCTACTTATATTGAACTTAAATTAGCAGATATAGAACGGCTTTTTGGCAGAAAATAAACGCTTAATCATTTTGACAAAAAAATTTTTTTTAAATTAATTCTGGACTGTATAATATATCTTATGGCATTTTTTTGAATAATAATGTCAAGTAAAAAGGAAATGTAGAAAATGTTTTCTAATGATGAACGCGAAGCAAAAGTTCGTTATTCTAATAACGGATATGACATTGTAGAATATGGAACCTATACCATTTGTGCCGTTAGCGGACAAAAAATCCCTATAGATGATTTAAAATATTGGAATCATCACCGCCAAGAAGCCTATGCCAGTTGTGAAATTTCTTATCACCGTGAACTTGAATGCAATCCATATCTCAAGCAATTGTTAAAAACACAAGAAGACTAATCTCTTAAAAGCTATAAATTTAGCCTTTGCCTTTCGCACAAGAAAATTCACAGGAACGTTTTCTAAAGCGGGTTATAACCTCCTCAAGAAGCATACGGCAGAAATTTTTTTGAACAAAATCGACATTCACATCAAAAACAATAAGATTTTTCAAATCTTTTTGCGTATGAATTGTCTGTACACGAATATAATCTTTAGCCGTTGTCGCGAGCCATAAATTGTGCATTTTAGCCTTTTGTACAAGGCTTGTTAAATTTTTATCGGTGAAAAAATAGTGATCTGGATAGGTATAAGTTTGCACCACATGACCAGATAATTCTTTAATGGATTGAAAAAATTTATCTGGATTGCCAATACCCGCAAATGCTAAAAATGATTTTCCTGCAACCTCATCAGAGGCACTTGCCTTAAGATAAGCACGATACAAAGGCTTTCCCGTACGCGCAACGAGAAAAGCAATATGATCACACACATCTGAGTGGCCAATCAATAAAACACTATCCATAAAAAAAAATTGCGTTTTTAATGGTACACGTAAAGGTCCTGCTGGAAAGACAGCTCCATTGCCAAAACCACGCATCGCATCAACAACAAGTAATGCATAATCCATATAAAGGCGGCGGCTTTGAAAGCCGTCATCCATTAAAATAAGATTACACCCTTCTTGTTTAAGCCGTTGTGCTGCTGCATAACGATTAGCCGATACAGCGACAAAAGCATGCTGTGCCAGTAAAAGGGCCTCATCTCCAACATCGCGTGCAGTGTCATATTTCTCATTGACAAGATGCACCCCTTTAACTGCCCCTCCATATCCCCGTGATACAACACCAGGGATAAAGCCAAGTTCTTTAGCCACTTTGGCAAAAGCGATAACAACCGGCGTTTTACCCGTACCACCACATGTAAAATTTCCAATACATAAAACCGGAAGATCAATCGCAGGCGGTTGTCTTGTCATAAAACAACGTGAAAAATAACCATATCCCCATGAAACTGGAGCTAATAAAAAACGCAAAAAGCTTTTATTTTTCCACCAAAAATGGGGGGCACTAATATGCATATCCACCCTGACTCTGACGTAACCCAGTTTGTATGACAAGAGGTTGTAAAAATGGATCTAAAATCTTTAATGTGCGCTCAAGTGCACCTGCCATACCTGTTGCTACCTCATGAGCCTTATCAACCATTTCTTGTCGCAATGTTTCATTTGTTAAAAGCTTATACACCTGAATCGCAAGCTGTTTTGTATCTTGAACCATATATGCTGCATCACGTACTAAAAATTGTTCGAACATCTCTTGAAAATTTGAAACATGAGGGCCCGTTAAAATAGCAGAACGAAGCAAAGCTAATTCCAATGGATTATGTCCCCCCTTTTCACATAACGACTTACCAACGAAAGAAACTTTCGATAAGCGAAGAAAAAGCCCCATTTCTCCAATCGTATCGCCCCATAAAATGTCGGTATTCATGTTTGGAAGAGTATTTTTGCTTCTCCGAATAAAACGTAAATTCTGATTGTCACATTTTTTGATAAGATCTTCTAAACGTTCAGGATGTCGCGGCACAATAATTGTCAATAAATCTGGCAAATAATTTTTAACAATCTTATGAACCTCAAAAGCAATCTCCTCTTCCCCTTCATGCGTTGAAACAGCGGCCCAAACTGGACGATTGCCAATAGCATTACGATAACGTGCAAGCAATGCTTGATCTTCAACCAAAAAAACATCAGCCTTGAGGTTACCAGAAAACGTAACAGATTTTACACCAAGGGTATGGTAATAAATGACATCCCTTTCGTTCTGACTAATCGCCAAATCAATATCCTTAAAAATATGTTTGGCAAGAATGCGCCGTTTTTGCCAAGCTTTAAAAGAACGTTCAGACATATGGGCATTAACCAAAATCTGCGGAATACGCATTTTAGCAAGTTCTTTAATGCGCAGAGGCCAAATTTCGGATTCACAAATCAAAACGAGATCAGGCTTCCAATGACGAATAAAACGCCGCACGACAAAATCTAAGTCCAAAGGAGTATATTGATGAATCAACCGATTACCAAAATGTTTTTTCACGAGAGAAGAAGATGTCACAGTCCCTGTTGTCAATAATACGTTGATTTTCAATGATAAAATATGATTAATGAGTGGAACAAGTGCAAGTGTTTCTCCCACACTTGCTGCATGTAACCAAACTAACGAGCCTTGGGGACGTAAAAGTGAGCTTTTACCTAAACGCTCTTTTTTGCGACACCACTCTTCTTTTCCACGGATAGCACGAAAAAACAAATAAAAAGGGATAACAGGACATAAGCAAAAACCAATCATCCGATAGGTTAAAAGAGCCGCATGTGCCTTTAATTCTACCATTTAAAATCACCTCATCCAGCTGTTTTGAGATATCCATAGGCTTATTTTGTTAAAAATTTCATCAATACTATTGGTTACATCCATATTTTTTAAATTTTTCTATAAGAATAGCATATACACAATAGAATAGACAGATCATTGATTATACAATGCCTCTATTCCAACTTTCATCTACTATTCCATATGAAATATCCACATTCATAGCTATATTTTTTCAGATTTAAAGGCATTTCAAAGGTTAATAATACTCAGTTTTTATAAACCTGATATGCTGTACATTGTTCTGTTCCAATCACAATAATGTTACGCTTACATTGTTTTGTAAATTCCATATTTATCTTCGTACAACCAAGAAAAAATAGAGCAACAACTTCCTCAATTTGAAAACAACGAAAATTTCGATAGAATACTCTTTATGCAAAAAAGAGATAATAAATGAATAATCATCACCTTTGTGCCTTCTTTACAATGGGCATCTAAATTTAACTTATAAAGAAAGAAAAACCTTCGCTTTTACAATAAAAACTCACGCAAACAACC
Organism: Bartonella tribocorum; assembly: GCF_002777915.1. Classification (GTDB taxonomy): domain Bacteria; phylum Pseudomonadota; class Alphaproteobacteria; order Rhizobiales; family Rhizobiaceae; genus Bartonella; species Bartonella tribocorum_A. The sequence continues at coordinate 21,769 of NZ_NJGE01000004.1, forward strand.
TTGTTATCAATAAATGATCCTTATTTTACCAAAAGCGCTCTAAAATTTATCGCCTTTAAACTCTTCTACGTACTCTGACATCACATCCATAAACTTAATCACACTGTATTCACATAATTAGGCAATATATTGATGTATCATTATTTACCATAGCGTAATTTGCCCTGAATATTGTAAAATTTTTCTATTTAAAGCTAACTTATGTTGAAATAATCAAAACCTTTTGTTTACACACCACAGGTAGAGGGAACATAGATAAAAAATACTGAAACAAGGAGGCAAAATGCCTCTTATTCCCTATATCAAGTGCTAAAGTTTATTCTTAATATTTTTAGCTCGCAAAGTGTATAATGATGTAAGCTTGTATTTTTATTAATATCTAAGCGTAATGATGATAGTGATGCAATAATGGATTTATACCTTGTGCGAACACCATTATGAAATGAATTTGACTTCTTGAGAAATATTTCCTTCAGAAAGCATATGAATTTACAACAATAATAGCACCTACAGCGTTCTGTTTTTCTTAAAGGACAAACCTATGAGAAAGCACAACAAACAAACATGAGGTAGTGGATATAATAATCTCAAACTTTACTCTGTATCACCTGTTTCAATATCAAGAAACTGATGCAAATCTACTATGTAATAACGTTGTAATGCATTATCTACACTGCTTTGCGCTTTTGCCTGCCATGCTTCTTGAGCGGATTGATAATCTGAGAAAATACCAACCACATCTAAACCATCAGGATTTTTAAATTGGTTGCTCTTAAGATTTTTTAATTCACCACCAAATACAAGGTGCAAATATTGTTTTTTTTCGTTGGCTTTAGTCATATGTGCCTCCATATCATTCAGATAATTTTAGCGCGCTTTTATGTGATTAAACTAACTTTGCTTGACGAACAACATCTATCATATCCTGACAGCAATTATTTTTACCAGCAATTAAAAGTCCATATTGATAAGGTTCAATTCCATAAGATAGTAAAGGGGCATCAAGCGATAAAAAACGCCCGCCACACTCCTGCAAAATAAGATCAGCCGCAGCAATATCCCATTCATGACAATTGGGACGAACTAATACGATATCAATCTCATCTTGAGCAACAAGAACAATACGATAAGCAAGAGAGGGGAGATGCTTATAAGGACTGATTCGATTGCGAAAATCATCTGGTAATTTTTGTACAAGCGATTTATCAAGCGAAATTTTATATTTTCGATGAACCTGAAAGGCTAAACGAGGAAGTTTTATCCCATTTAATGTTGCCCCTCCACCCGTGACAGCGGCGTAAACATCTCCTTGAGCTGGGCATTGTAGAACGCCCACAATTGGACGCCCATTCTCAATAATGGCAACCGAAATACACCAATAAGGACTGCCAGAAAGAAAACCTCGTGTTCCATCAATAGGATCAACCACAAAGAAACGTTCATAACCTTGTTGTTCCCGATTATCCTTTGTTTCTTCTGAAATCCATCCATAATTTGGACGCGCTCCAAGAAGCTTTTCCTTCAAAAAATGATCAACAGCAAAATCTGCCTCACTGACCGGTGAATTACCTTCTTTAATCCAAACATCCAACGTGCATCCAAAATACCGCATTGCTAAATCTCCTGCCTCTCGACAAACATCACGCAAAAGATTTAAATCAGAAGAATAATGCGTGTTATTTTCCTGCAAGTGTCATTCCTTCAATTAACAATGTTGGAGCCGCTGTCCCATAACGCCGATCAATATCATTGGCCGGTGTTAAATGTGCTAACATATGAAGCAAATTAGAACCTAGCGTTACTTCGCTCACCGGATAAGAAATTTCACCATTTTCAATCCAAAAACCGGAAGCACCCCGACTATATTGACCGGTAATAAAATCAATGCCATGGCCGAATAATTCTGTCACATAAAACCCACTGCGTAAATCTTTTATCATATCGCAAGGCGATACTAAACCCGGTTCAATAGCAAAATTTGTACTTGTCGGCTGCACCAATGACCCCGAACGCGCACCACGCCCATTTGTTTTAAGCCCCAATTCACGTGCTGTAGATGACGAAAGAAACCAATTTTTTAAAATACCATTTTCAATAATATTGAGTGGTTGCCCCTCTATCCCTTCTCCATCAAAAGGATGAGAAGCATTTCCACGCAAAAGCAAAGGGTGATCGGTTACATTAACATCAGACTTCATCACTGCCTTGCCTAAAAAATCCTGTAAAAGACTCGTTTTACGAGCCACAGAAGCTCCATTGACCATAGAGGCGATATGCCCCGCAATTCCACGAGCCGTACGTGGATTAAAAATAACATCAACACCTCCTGTCGCTACACGAACTGCCCCCAAACGTCGAACTGCGCCAAGCCCTGCATTTTTTCCCACGGTTTCTGCGTCCTCTAAATCAGAAAAATGTAAGGCTGTTGTATAATCATAATCCCGCTCCATCTGTGTCCCTTCCCCTGCAAGAGCACTGCAAGAACGTGAAAAGCAACTGGAGCGATAGGCTCCACAAAAACCATCGCTGGTCACAAGAACAAAACCACTACGGCCATAAGCTGTTGCAGCACCTCCGGAATTGCTTACGCCTTTAACATCAAGAGCCGCTGCTTCTGTTTTTAAAGCATCTTCTGTTAAAAAATGACTGCTTGGCACAAAATCATCAAAAAGATCAAGATCTTTAGGATGCTTAACCAAACACTCTTTATCTGCCAAACCTTCAAATAAACTATCGGGAGAAGCTTTAGCCATCGCAACAGCACGTTCTGCGAGCTCTTGCGGATAAGACGCTAAATTAGCAGAAACACTTGCTACTTTTTTTCCAACAAAAACCCTTAGAGTAAAATCATTGCTCTCGGCTGCTTCTGTCGATTCAACTTTCCCAAAACGAACAGATACACTGGTGGAATGGACATGAACAATAACAGCATCAGCAGCATCCGCCCCAGAACGCCTTGCTGCTTCAACCAATGAAACCGCTTTCTCAATCTGGTTTTTGTCAGTCATTATAGACTCCCTAAAATATTTTATTATTTACATTGATAAACACTCTGACAAATTCATACAAATCAGAATATAACTCTTGTTTGTTCATTCATAAAATGATGCACGTCTCATGCATTCTTGTCTTTTTAATGCATTAAATCACTTCCCTTTTAGCTTCTTGATGAAAAGACGTAATATGTCGTAAAATCTCTTTAGTTTCAAGATTTCTCATGAGCCTTTATCATTTTAAAAGCCAAATCTGCAACTCACCATCAGATCAACAGAAAACCTCGTAAATCAATAGAAGATTTAGCAATAACCCTTGGATTTAAGCTACAATCCTCAAAAATTCAAAAAGCATAAAACGTTCTAAACAACACGTCTTTTGCCCTCTGGAATGTCAAATAACTTCTCCCTCACTCCTATAGCTTTCTTTAATTCTCAAGCAAGAATCAAGAAAATGACTTATATCTCTTTATTTCTATAAGCTCTCTCATAAGAAAACAGTAATCTTGTCAATGAAATAAAACATCAACAGCGTAAAAAATATTTCCTTTCATTTAATGATTTCAACAAAATGAGCTTTCATAACCTTCTTTATCCTCATGATCAGTAATGTCACAGAGAACGCTTTTTATATTTGTTAAAAATAAGTCATAATCATAATTTATTGTTTTGCCATATGCATAAAAGAGCCCAATAGTATAAAACTCTCTCTATTAAAAACTCATCCATATTGAGACCATTAAAACTGTTTAAGAAGAGATCAAAATGTCTCTTATGAATGCTCTTAAACGCAAAAGCTACCGCAATATTAGGAACTGGAGAATATCATCTTATAAGTTTTTATATACAAAATAAAATTCAATGAGCTCTATAAAATCTTTAGGAAAGAATTAATCCCATAAGATAATTTGATACGATTTCAACAGCTAACTTAAAAGCTGATTGGTTTGTGATATACTCATAACTGATTTCATTCTAACAAGGCTATAATTTCTGAATTTAAAAAAAATCAACTTCCCTATGAATATACATCAGATGGCTTTATTTTCAGTAAGAGCACGTCTGCTCATTTCAATCATTGCATCACGAAGATGTAACTTAATTTTTGATCCAATCATCATTCCAAAGAAAGGAGACAATAAACCAGACATCGTTACAGTATGACGAATTTTGTTTTTTGAAGAACCAGACTTTTTTGAACAAATATATTCATGATCAAAACTCATGCGTGTCAGAGGAAGTTTAGCGTAATCAGAAAAACAAACATTTTTTATAACTTTATCAAGGGTAAAAGTTACTGTTGGTCCTTTTTTAGGCTTCATGCGTCCTACGGCGCCTTCTTTGAAAGCACCAGAAAGTTCTACCCATTCAAGTTCATGATCCCAACAAGGCCATGTTGCTGCATCTTCCCACATAGACCAAATCTGCTCTGCACTTGCCTCTGTGCTAATTTCTTCACTATACGTCCATTTAAACATGATAATCCCCCCTTTCCACAAAATCGCTTAATCTTTAATGACAATGAGTAATATATTAATTACCCTTAAAGTTCGCAAAACGATAAGCTATTTAAGATTCTAAAGTGTATTTAATAGGTAATGATTAACTTAACAAGCAATATTAATAAAATAAACACACAAATGTTCAGTATACATGAACACGATTGTCTACCTTAAATAAAAATAACTTTTTAAGTTCATACAATAACAAAGAAAGAACTTACACACCATTTAAGAGATCAATGTAGGCTCAATAACTTAAAACTTTCAACGGTTAATAAAATGTTGATGATTAATGTTTTACCGAAAGAAATGAGACAAAGAGCATAATAAAAATTAAAATACATCAATTTCTTTAACATTCGAATCTTTTATTGATTTTCTGCTTAACCTTTACAGAAACCATATAAAATAAAGGAAACTTGTAAAGAAGTGCTTTTTTCGTCCAACCAGATAAAAAAACGCTCTCAAAATGTAAGCGATCGTAATTTATAAAGACGTATTGCTGTCTCACCATAAAAACGCTCATCATCGAGATAAAACACATCAGGTAAATGAATAATTGTATCTTTCTTTTCTTCAAGTACGAACAGTGTATCCGCTTTTGCCCACCCCCCTCGCAAAGCTTCTACAAAAGCACGTTCACCTAAACAACGGCTATAAGGAGGATCAGCGCAGATAACATCAAATGGAAGCATTGTTCCAATCTTGCCAAGTTTGGTTGCATCACGACGCAAAATCCGCCCTATCGACTGTAATTCAAAGGCTTCGATATTTTTTTGAAGCAACCCACGCCCCTCAACCGAGTTTTCAACAAAAACAGCAGCCTTTGCTCCACGTGAAAGGGCTTCGATACCTAAAGCACCAGTACCAGCAAACAGATCAAGGACACGTTTATTGATCCAAAATTCTTCTTCACGGCTAGAAAGAATATTAAAAAGGCTTTCACGCGTACGATCACTCGTCGGGCGAATCGACTGATCAATAGGCGAAAACAAAACACGCCCAGCAAATTTACCGCCGATGATCCGCACGTGGCCCTCCAAATCGCTTCGAAGCTTTTGCATCATCACGAGGTGATTTAGATTTTTTCATAGCACCACTAAACGATTTTACCTTGTCCTTTCTCTCAAAAGAATGCTTATCAGGACCACCTTTTATCATTTTCTCTTTATCCTTTAAAAAGCGATCTTTCTTACCAAAGCTGTGCGTCTCATCATAAGATGTTTTGCCACGTTTTTGAACAAAGCTTCCCCTCTTTTCTTTATGCAAATGATTGTCTTTTCGTTTTTCCTTGCCCCGATGAAAGGATTTTTTATCAGCCAAATCGCTCTTATGAGCGCGCGATTTCTCCTCACTATAGGAATCCTTCCTCCGTACACTCTGCGGACGTGCTCCAGGAGCCATCCAAACATTCGCACGGCGAGAACGCGGTAGGAAACGCTCGGCTTTTCCTTCCTCACTTTTCCCCTTACTCACATTCTCATGAGACTTTGCTCTTAATCGTGCGCGATCATGCTCAACCGAACCATCTCTAGGATAGCGCCGTATCGCTCTTTCACTTGAGAAAACCCAACCATCATTTGCAACAGGAACATCCTTCTGGCTTTGTTTTTCCGCAACAACTGGAGAATTTGAAAAGGGCTTCAGAATAGGAGCATCAAAATCTGCATTGGCTTGCATAATCAAACGTTCTCCCAACTGATCTCGTAACATCCGACCTTTTAATTCTTGCACAGCTCCTTCTTCTAAATCAGAGAGATGAAATGGACCATAAGATACACGTATTAAACGATTAACCGATAATCCCAATGCCCCTAAAACATTCTTTATTTCACGATTTTTGCCTTCTCGCAAAGCGACAGAAAGCCATATATTCGCCCCTTGTTCACGTTCAATTGAGGCTTCAATTGAACCATAGAAAATACCATTAATCGCAATACCATTTTTAAGGTTATCCAGCGCGCTCTGCTTCACTCTTCCATGAGCACGGACGCGATATTTGCGGACCCACCCCGTTACAGGAAGCTCTAATACGCGCGCTAAGCCACCATCATTGGTTAAGAGCAAAAGCCCTTCCGTGTTAATGTCAAGCCTTCCAACAGAAAGAACGCGCGGCATTCCTTTTGGCAAATGACTAAATACTGTAGGTCTGCCTTCAGGATCACGGTTTGTGGTGACAAGCCCTGCTGGTTTATGGTAAAGCCATAAACGCGTTCGTTCTATAGGCGATAAAGGTTTGCCATCAACTTTAATAATATCAGAGCGGCTAACATTAAAAGCAGGTGTTGTCACAACTGTACCATTCACAGAAATACGACCTGCAACAATCATCATTTCTGCCTCTCGACGTGAGGCAACGCCAGCACGTGCTAACCTTTTAGCAATCCGTTCACTTTCATTATTTTCATTCATTTGCGTTTCAAACCAATCTTTGCCAGTATGTTCAGAAAATTACTCACATGCACCATACCGCTTATCTTGAAAGAGGACGTAGCACAATCATTTATCATTTTCTATCCTTTAACAGCAATAACCTATCCACTGACTCGCAAGTTTGTTTTAAACACCTAAAAAAATAAAGATATTCCTTTCATCATAAAAGAATAATAAATTATTTATTTCATAGTATTCCTTATTGAGAAATCGTTAGATTCTCTATGCCCTTGTAGACAAAACATGATGACTTTAACCCCCATGGAAATAGCCCTTTTGGAAGCACAATGGGCTGCACAAAAAGATGAGGTACCCGTAGGTGCTGTCATTACACGCGGAAAAGCTATTATTGCACGCGCTGGTAACTTTATAAAATCTGCATATGATCCTACAGGACATGCAGAAATGCGCGCAATCCGTATGGCTTGCGAAGCATTGCAAAGCGAAAGGCTTCCTGATTGCGATCTTTATGTAACACTTGAACCTTGTGCTATGTGTGCTGCTGCCATTTCATTTGCACGCATACGACGTCTGTATTATGCAACGAATGATCCCAAGGGGGGAGCTATAGAAAATGGCCCACGTTTTTATCAGCAACCAACCTGTCATCACAAGCCTGAAATTTATGCCGGTTTTAAAGAAAAAGAAGCTGCTCAATTACTCAAAGAGTTTTTTATTCAAAAGCGATCCTAAAAACAATTCTTCATCCATAACCTTCACTCTTTAGAAACTATCCTACTTCTTAAAAAAGACTATTCATCCTTCTGATATATCGAAAGCTATTTTGAAGCACTTTTCCTTTAAAACCTCTTTTAACATTGCATATTGCTTCTATGAGATGATGCTTTCATTTATAAGAATAATTGATTGTTTTGTATATAAAATATAAAGTCCAAAATATTATAAAATATTCTCACTTCAAATCTATTTATAGTGAATCAATAAAAATCTCTTTCTTACACATCACAAAGTGTGATTACCCGTCTGGATAAAAAACAATTCAAAAAAGACTAAAAATATCCCTTATAGAGACTCTTTACTGCCAAGTGACTATCGCAACATTAGTGGCTAGCAAATACAATGATGATATCAGCCTGTTCCTTCATAAGCATAAAAATAGAGGTGCACAATGGATTTTGCGTTATACTATCCACACGAGCGACAGCGTGAAATGGGTTCGAAAACCTTCATCGATTTTTCTTTGAGGAAAACGCAACACCACTCCTCTCTCGAGGTCTATTGCCATATTGCTATTTCACAGAAATAACAGCCTCCTTACCACAAAGGAAAAGCTTTGCGTGAACGAGAACTTGATCTTATAAGCAATAGGAAGAATGTCTCACATACTTTAAGGTTTTTTCTTTTCCCTAGCGACCAGTAGGAGCAGTCTTTGCAGGTTGGCGATAACTTAAAGGCGGTTCTGTGAGATAGCGGCGGTATTTTGGACTTCCAACTTGTGCTCTTTGACGACGTAGATATTCTTGTCTTTGTTTAGCATTCAACTGTGGAGGATTTTCTGAACCAACACCATTCACTGAAGACTCTTTGTGAGAAAAAGAAGGACTTCCTTGATGCTGCTTCGATGTTGCTATTTTATTGACAGATCTATCTTGTTGTGGAAGCGGTAAAAATCTGCGTGAGCTAGAACTTGGTATCACAAGCTTTTGACGGGGTTTCATAACAATCTGACTGCTATTATTTACTGGTGTTAATGAAGCAATATTAGCAACATCTTCAAAAAACTGTATCGAAACCGGTTTACTTGTCCCATAGGTAGGAGCAGAGAAATTGCACCCCGTTAAAACAAAGCATATCCCTAAAATTCCTGTTGGAAATATTTTTATTTCACGTTTTCTCACTGCTTATTCCATTTCCCAAGTATATGGCCGATTAATATTCCCGCTATTTATGAGAGAATGGTCCATACACAAATTTCCCCCCTGCAGATAAAACAACGGAATTTACTCCGTACCACAAAAAACGATATCCATCAATATCAGAAATCTACTTACATTTCTTTCCCTTGATCTAAAATTTTAAACCTTACCAAGAATTTTTAACTCTCGCAAAGCAGCTGCATCACGAGCAGAGACATCAGGATAAGTCGGATCACTCCCAACATCTTGTGTATAACGCCATGATCGCGCACACTTTTCCCCCAATGCCTTTTCTGGATATACACCAACACCTTCAACATCATTCAAAGTAAAAGCATCGGAAGGCATTGTATCCTGCGTAATTGTGAGAGCACTGGTGATACAGATCTCCGCCATATCCACATTTTCGAGCGCCTCTCGTAAAACTGGATTGGAAATAAAAACAATAGGAGCCGCTTCTAACGAGGATCCAATACGCTTATCAGCGCGCTCAAGCTCTAAAGCACCTGTCACAACTTTACGGACCTGCCGAATTTTTTTCCAACGTTCAGCCAAAGGTTGGTTTTGCCATTCTGCTGGTACAGAGCGAAATTGTTCCAAATGTACCGACTGGCTTTCTGGATAACGCTCTAACCAAGCTTCTTCCATCGTAAAAGGCAACATCGGAGCAAGCCATGTCACCATTCGTTCAAAAATCTCACGAACAACCTGCAAAGAAGCTTTACGTTTTTGTGACGAAGGTGCATCGCAATAAAGAGAATCCTTACGAATATCAAAATAAAATGCTGATAATTCAATGATTGAAAAATCTAATAATGCACGCATAATTTTTTTAAAATCAAATTCATCGTAGGCACGATTAACCAACTGATCCAGTTCAAAAAGCCGATGTAATATCAATTTTTCAAGATCTGGCAGTGCGCCATAAGATATTTCTTCTCCTTCATCATACGCTAAAGTTCCAAGCATCCAACGAATTGCATTGCGCAGTTTACGATATGAATCCACATTGGTCTGAAGAATTTTTTTACCTAAACGCTGATCTTCCCAATAATCAGTTGTCATGACCCAGAGACGAAAAATATCAGCACCAGATGTTTTAATGATCTCCTGTGGAACAACCGTATTGCCTAAAGACTTAGACATTTTTTTACCATTCTCATCCAAAGTAAAACCGTGTGTAATCACTGTCTTATAGGGCGAGCAGGCACGCGTACCACAGCTTTCCAAAAGAGAAGACTGGAACCATCCACGATGTTGATCAGAGCCTTCAAAATAAACATCAGCAGGCCATTTCAAATCAGCCCGATCTTCTAACACAAAGCTATGACTTGCTCCAGAATCAAACCAAACATCCAGAATATCATAAACCTGCACCCAAGGCTCATGTGCCCGCTCACCTAAAAAACGCTCACGCGCTCCTTCAGCAAACCATGCATCTGCCCCTTCTGCTTCAAAAGCCCGTAAAATACGCTCGTTCACGCCTTCATCTTTTAGAACAACACCATCCTCATTGGCAAAAATACAAATAGGCACCCCCCAAGAACGTTGACGAGAAAGTACCCAATCAGGACGATCTTCTATCATAGAAGCGAGGCGATTTTGTCCAGAAGATGGCACAAAACGCGTTTTTGAAACAGCTTCCAAAGCTCGACTGCGTAAAGTTGAACCATCCCCCAAATCTTTATCCATTGAAATAAACCATTGCGGTGTATTGCGAAAAATAACCGGTTTTTTCGAACGCCAACTATGGGGATAGGAATGCTTTAAACGCCCGCGTGCAAACAATCGATTTGCTTTAATTAAAGCATTAATGACCTCTCTATTGGCATCACCCATTTTTCCATTATCATCAATAACACGCGCAGGTCCTCCTTCACGATCTGGCCCAAAACCCGGAACATCTTTCGTATAGAAACCCGCATCATCAACAGGAAAAGGTATCGATGAATCAATCCCTGCTTGCTCTAATAAGGACTTATAATCATTCCAAATTTCAAAGTCCTCACGCCCATGGCTTGGTGCTGTATGGACAAAACCTGTACCCGCACTCTCTGTCACATGGTCACCCTCAAGCAGTGCAATTTTATAATTATATCCTCCAGCCAAACCTTTGAGTGGATGAGAAAGAACGAGTGTTTTCAATTCATCAGCAGAAATAACACGCAAACGTTTTAAAACAAGTTTGGCTTTTTCTGCACAACTCATTGCCAAAGCATCTGCAAAGAGAAGTTTTTCTCCCGCTTGAGGACCAAAATCATTTTCAGCACTTTCAACTTCGTAAAAACCATAAGAAATCTGGGAAGAATAACTCACTGCACGATTGCCTGGAATTGTCCATGGTGTTGTTGTCCAAATAACGACATAAGCACCATATAAATCATCAGAATTTGCTTCAAGAATAGGAAACTTAACCCAAATCATCTCTGATTCATGATCATGATATTCAATCTCAGCCTCTGCCAAAGCTGTACGCTCCACAACAGACCACATCACCGGCTTAGAACCACGATAAATCTGATCTGACATAGCAAATTTTATCAATTCACTCGCAATGCGTGCTTCTGCACGAAAAGCCATTGTGGTGTAAGGTGTGTTAAAATCTCCCACGACACCAAGGCGTTTAAATTCTTCACTTTGAACGCCCACCCAATGCTGTGCAAATTCACGACATTCTTGACGAAACTCGTTAAGAGGGACTTCGTCCTTATTTTTTCCTTGTGCGCGATACTTCTCTTCAATTTTCCATTCAATTGGAAGCCCATGGCAATCCCAACCAGGAACATAATTTGCATTAAAACCGCGCATTTGGAATGAACGGACAACCACATCCTTTAGAACTTTATTTAAAGCATGCCCGATATGAATATGACCATTTGCATAAGGTGGACCATCATGAAGAATATAAAATGGACGATCTTTTGCTTGTTGACGCAATTGCGCATAAAGTTCCATATTTTCCCAACGTGCTATCAATTCAAGCTCTTTTTGCGGAAGCCCCGCACGCATAGGAAAATTTGTTTGTGGGAGATAAAGAGTTTTTGAATAATCTATTGTTTCATTTTTCACAGTCATTGTGAAATATTCCTGTCCACTTTTACGATTTCATTTTTGCATAACTTCCCTGAACCCTGCAACTCTGGTTTTTATCTATAAGGAAAGCCGAGCTTATCATTCGTATTAAGCAGCGATCAAGAAAATATATCATCACACTCTACGGGCTTTATCATGAAATTTACAAGAAAAGAAACAAAAAAATGATCTTAAAAAAATAAAGGCTCCACTGCTAGTGGAGCCTCTTAGAAAATTACTCTTAAAATAAATTAGAATTTATAAGCGACACCAACACGGAAATCATTGGTTTTGTAGTTAACTTCAAGTTTTTCTTTTGCAAATTTCTTTTTACCAAAATCGGAATAACGATATTCTGCGCGCACAATCACATTATCCAACACAGCAAAATCAACGCCACCGCCAACAGTATAACCAATCATGGTTTTTGTTTCATCAGTTAAGTTCTTAGAAAAAACGACACTTCCATCCTCACCCTTAACAGATATTGATACAGTGTCTTGGAACTGCCCATAAGCAATACCACCAGCAAGATAAGGCATAAAGCGATCAGCAGAAAAACCAACACGTACCCGTGTAGCCCCACCCCAATTTTGTTTGAAAGTATGATTTAAAGTTTCAACTTCATCCTCTTGATCAAGACCAAATTCAGAAGCCATTCTTTTCATTTGTTCTATACCATATACACTGGAATTGTCCTTATCCGCCGCTTGTGTACTCTGTGCTCCATGAGAATGAGAACCATGTGGATTAGTACCACGCCCATGAGCACCAGAGCCATGTCCACCTGCATGAGATGTACCATGCTGATTAGAATGTCCACTACCATGGGCACTATGATGACCTCCATGCTGGGCTCCGCTTGTTCCATTGGAAGCTTTTGTCGCTGGTTCAGATGAGGCTGATCTCGCGAGTACGAGTGGCGCGCTCGGTATTGTTCTTTCTGCTAATGACGATCCCGATGTAGCTGCATTTGCTGCTGGTTGGCTTGTTTCTGATCTTGTTGATGAAGCAGAGGATGTCGTTTTTTCTGCAACCGTTTTTGTAGACGCTAATCCTGCATATGCGTTTGCTCCACTTGATCCTACTCCTGATGGTTGCTTTCCTGAGTTTGCTTCTGTGGTAGAGGACACTGATTTAGGTGCAGGCGGCTTTAATCCATTTGTTGTTGATTGATCTGATCGCCCTTGTACTTGTTGAACTGAACTTCCTGATCTAACTTGCGCTTGATTGGATTGTGTTGCTGCACCTCCTGCCGATGTAGCTCCTGTCCCTGCCGCTGATGAAGCTCCTGTACCTCCCGCTGGTGTAGCTCCTGCACCTGATGCTGCTGGAGTTCCTGCACCTGATGCTGGAGTTCCAGTACCTGCTGATGAAGTTCCTTGTGTGCTTGGTTGTGGGGTTGGAAGAGTTGGTGTTTCTGCTGATCTACGGGATCTTCCCACTGCACTTTCTACTGTAATGTTATCAGCTGCACCTATAGTGATAGTCTTTGTGTGTTTTTTCCCAGACAACATTAAATCCGTATCGACACCAAAAATAAAGCTGTCACCGAGATCAATATTAGACCCTGCATAAAAACCACCTGCAAAACCTGAAAGTTTAGGAGAGAACTCTTTATCCAATGGGACACTCTTTTCTTGACCAACAAGAGCCAAATCAGCCTTGCTCGAAAAGCCCCCAGCCTGTACTCCTAAATAAAGACCGGTCCACGAAAAAGTAGGCGCAACAACGGCAGAAGAAGAAGTCGTTGATGCTGGCTGATGAGGAATCAGCACATCAGCAGCTAGCGCTGTAGACGCTGAAATTAAAGAAAAAATAGACGCTGTTATTAAACGTTTTGTGTTCATAAAACCTCTCCAAATATCCAAAATGAGATGTATATAGAGCATCTTTTTTGAAAGATCTGTAGCAAAAATGACACACTCACAAAAAAATAAAGAAATTGTGAAAATAAGGCTTCTTAACTATTTAAGATCGCATCCAATAAAAATTTATCAACGACATCATACTAAAATTATGTGCCTTAAAATTGGATTCATTTTCATTAAATTTTTCTATGTCTGTTAAGGGTAATATTCTTTAGAAATTTCTTTTTACCTAAATCTAAATAACGGTATTCTGCATGCAACAGAACATTGTCTGTCATTGAAAATTAATGCCTGCAGAAGCTATGAAACCAATCATTGCCTTTTTTAAAACTCTGCATTCTCAGAGTTTTAAAAATCAAACATTCGCACTTTTAGATTCTTTGCATAAATATTCCTATCCTACCACATTATTTTGACGTATAAGGGCAATTTTTTGTTTTATATGTTTAATAAAAAAACTAATGCTGTCGGGTTTTCTCATTTGAAACCTGTTCTAGGTTGAAGCAATCAAAACCATATTTTTTGTATGTCACAAATGGGATGAGCATATGAATAAAACATTAAAGAAAGAATTAGATACTTCTCATGAACGCTCTTAAATCCAAGGTGTCTGTCCACAACATTGCTGGCTAACAAAGTGTGTAATATTGCCAGCTCACTCTTTTTTATTAAGTGTAAAGGTAATGGTGCTTAAGAGATTTTATATATTTCATAGGAAATTTGCCTCTACACCATTCACAAACGCAGTCCCGAAATGGGAAAAAATATTGAGAAATGTATCTTAAACTAAGCGTCTGAATATACAATAACAACTATATTCCGTCTTGCATAAGGGAGTATAATCCCATTAAAAGAAACGCAATAAACAAAAAAACAAGACAATGCGTCATGTTTATTATTTAAAGGACATTGTTCTAAATACTTTTAAAAGCTGCAAAGCCTAATTAACAGAAGATAGTAAGGTTGGAAACTAATTTCTATTTTTACAACTTTATATTCTTCTCCAATGAGAGAATGTATTTTTCTTTCAGACATTACTCCAACAGATATACGTAATACGATCGCTCGCACTTGGCTTATAAAAGAAAAATGAAGTTGATCACTGATTATGATCTTTTCTTAATTTCTGAGATTAGTAGAATAATATTAACGATATAAGATATTATAGTCGTTATAAAACCGATTATAATATCTATTTGTATTCCATAATACAAAATACTATAATGAGACAAAAGGGTTTAAGAAAGATAAAATGGAGCGCTAATAAACTAAAAGCCTCGTTAAACGAGGCTTTTATACTTTTTGTACTTATAATTTCAGTTTTATGAAATTAGAATTTGTATGCAACACCAACACGGAAGTCATTGGTTTTGTAGTTGAATTCACGTGTATCGTTTGCGAATTTCTTTTTACCAAAATCAGAGTAACGGTATTCTGCACGCAACAAAACATTATCTGTCATTGCAAAGTCAACACCACCACCAACAGTGAAACCAACCATTGTTTTGGTGTCATCGGCCCAAGTACCACCCGTCAAATCTATGTTTTGCTTATTTCCTATTGGTGGATTTTCACCCCCTTCGTCTTTCTGTTCAACTTTAGCTCTCTCTCCTTTTCCTGCAACGGATTGAACACCTTGTACTTGTGCATAAGCAATACCACCAGCAACATAAGGCATAATGCGGTCAACAGCAGAAAAACCAATACGAACGCGTGTAGCACCAGACCATTTTTCTTTGTAATTGTGTGTTTCCGTTACCTTATCACCCTTTACAAATTCTTGGGGACCTTTTAGTTCAACCTTAGCTTTTTTAAGGGCAGTATTAAAATCTGTTGCTTGACCATCAGTCAGTATCAATTCACGGGCTGTTTTTGATTCTTCGCGGCCTGCCCAAATAGCATCGGTTTCAACACCGAGAATGAGGCCATTTCCGAGGTCCACGTTAGACCCTGCATAAA
This sequence comes from Bartonella tribocorum, assembly GCF_002777915.1. Taxonomy (GTDB): domain Bacteria; phylum Pseudomonadota; class Alphaproteobacteria; order Rhizobiales; family Rhizobiaceae; genus Bartonella; species Bartonella tribocorum_A. The sequence continues at coordinate 37,476 of NZ_NJGE01000004.1, forward strand.
CACCACCCATAAAACCAGAAGGATTAGGTGTGTTATCTTTTTTGAAAAGCTTTTTGTCTTCTCCTGGAATAGTTACTTTAGTTTTACTGGAAAAGTTTCCAACTTGACCACCAATATAAAAACCTGTCCAAGAAAATGAAGGGGCAGCGATAACTGCTGGAGCTGTTTCATGAGGAATGATAACATCAGCAGCTTGTGCCGCAGAAGCCGAAATTAAAGCGACAACAGAAGTCGCTATTAACGATTTTGTATTCATAATTTTGCTCCTAAATTAACTGTAAATGATCTTATAAGGCTATAGAGTAAAAAGCTGTAGTGAAAATGTCACAATTATAAATAAAAAGCCCATAAAACAGCGGTTTTGTCAAAGATAAAAACTTCTTGGAAATTTAATTTTTTATTAATACTTTGTATTCATAATTGGTCTTTTGACAAAATCAGCGCTTGTAAGAGATCTCAACATGAAAATCATTGTTTTGCAGCATAGTTTAAGATGGTCTTTTGCAAATTGCTTCTTACCAAAACCTGAGTGATGGTATTGTGTATGCAACAAAACATTGTCTGTCATTGCAAAGTCAACACAATCACCTATATTGTGTAACAAACTGTTATCATCGTTTTAGTGGTTCATATTCCGCCTTAAAAAACAGTATAGGCTAACCCTACCTAAAAATATTCCTGTAACTTATGTCAAAGCGACTCCTATGTTGAGGTAACTCTAGAGGCAAGGCTCTACTCAAGGATATTCATCTCACATACACACCTCATGTGGGAATTACATGCGCTTACCGCCCTCAATGGTAAAGCTTTTCAATATAATAAGAAAAGGCCTCGTAACGAGGCCTTGGTATTTTTTGTGTATCTAATTTTATTTATATGAAATTAGAATTTGTATGCAACACCAACACGGAAGTCATTGGTTTTATAAGATATTTTATTGCCGTCCTTTACAAATGCTTTTTTACCGTAGTCTGAGTAACGGTATTCTGCACGCAACAGAACATTGTCTGTCATTGCAAAGTCAATACCACCACCAATGGTGAAACCAACCATCGTTTTTGACTTATCAGACAATTTAGCAGAAGCGATTTCGGCACCACCAGCTTCAACCGCCTTAAGAGTATCAACCACCTGCAGCTGCGTATAAGCAATACCACCAGCAACATAAGGCATAATACGGTCAACCGCTGCAAAGCCAATGCGAACGCGTGTAGCACCAGACCACTTCTCTTTAATAGAGGAACTCTCTATACGCTTGTCAGTTGCCTTAATATCCGAAATATGTTTTCCTGTAGCTTCCGTAGCTTTAGCTGTTGTCAGCTCAGTTTTGAAGTCTGCAACGCCATTTTCCCCAATGACCGCTGAAGACGTTTTTGATTCTTCACGGTCTGCCCAAACTGCATCGGTTTCAACACCTAGAATGATGCCATTGCCAAGATCTACGTTGGAACCTACATAAATACCACCCATGAAACCGGAAGGCTTAAATGCGGAATCTTTATCTGTAATTTTCTTTTTTGTTTCTGAGTCATATACATCAACTTTACCTGAAAAGTTTCCAACTTGACCACCGATGTAAAAACCTGTCCAAGAAAATGAAGGGGCAGATATAACTGCTGGGGCTGTTTCATGAGGGACAATAACATCAGCAGCTTGTGCCGCAGAAGCTGCTGCCATAGCGATAACAGAAGTTGTTACTAAAGATTTTATATTCATAAACTTTGCTCCTAATTTATTTATGAACACAGTGCTACAAGATTACACGGAGAAAAGCTGTAGTAAAAATGACACAGTCACAGGAAACGGAGAGCTTGCCGAAAATAAAATTGCTTCATAACTTCATTTTATACGAGAAACTACAAATTACATATGTAAATAACTTATTGATTTTAAATGAAATTGTTATTTATTGTTTTATGATTTCTTTTTAAGAAAATCTTAATAATATTTTTTTACGTCTACTATAAATGTGGAATGTGTGATAATATAGCAACAGAAAATGACAGAAGCTCTATCAAAGATAGAGCTTCTTCATTATTTAACTTACTTGCTATTAAAATTTGTAAGCAACACCAACACGGAAATCATTGGTTTTGTAAGAAGTCTCATATTTATCATTTGAGAATTTCTTTTTACCAAAATCGGAGTAACGATATTCCGCACGGACAATAATATTATTGGTCATTGCTAAATCAGCCCCCACACCAAGGGTGTAGCCAACAAGGGTCTTTGTTTCATCAGACAGAGTACCAGAAGCGATGACTTTGTCTGAATCTTTTCCTGCTATTGAAATCGATGCTATATCTTGAAGCTGTGTATAGGCAATACCACCAGCAACATAAGGCATAATGCGTTCAGCAGCAAAACCAATACGTACACGTGTTGCACCAGCCCACTTTTCTTTAAAAGTAAAACTGTTTGTTCGTTTAGCACCTTCTTTGAGTGCATCTTTACCGATATTAATTGAAGCGTCTTTTAAGAGCTTGTTAACATAATCGATGTGCTCTGGGGCAATGACATACGTTTTTCCTGTCTTTGTGTCATCCTTATTAGACCACATGATATCTGTATCAACACCTAAAATAAGGCCATTGCCAAGATCAATATTAGAACCTGCGTAAAGCCCACCCATAAAACCAGATAATTTTGGCAAATAATCATCACTTACTGGAACCTTTTGTCCTTTAGCGAGAATATCCATCTTCGTTTTACCCGAAAAACCACCAATCTGCCCACCAAAGTAGAAACCTGTCCAAGAAAAAGTTGGGGCAACAATAACGGGAGCAACAGGTGTTGGACTCGGGGGAACAATAACATCTGCTGCCTGCGCTGCTGAAACTGAAACAAAAGCGAAAGCAGAAGCTGTTATTAACCATTTCATATTCATATTTTTTCTCCATAGCTGAAATATTTATTTGAACACGTCATGTCATATAGAGCCGTAAATCCAGATATCTGTAGCAAAAATGATACACTCATAAAAAAAACAAATCCAATCAAAGCACCCTTAATGGCTTGATCTGTAGTCAATGAAAATTAAATGATGCTCATGCATAAATGAGTTCCCCTCGTCATATTTTCTCTTCTTTATGAATTTTGCAAAAATTATCTTTTCGTCTGTAATATTGAAGATGCTCTCATCATTAAATCATTTTATTTAAAGTAACCAAAATCATCCGCCTACACGTTACAAATGAACAAATGTGTGTATAACTTTTAAGAACAATAAAATGCTTCTTATGAAATTTCTCAATATCAAGGACAGCGAGAACTATTACGATATTGAGAACAAACCAAATGCCACCATTCCATTTAAGTTCATACAAATAAATTTATACAAACAATGTTTTTAGCTTCATCATTTGTAAGACCAAATGCGCATAGCCTGTGATTGTTTTTTACTGTAAAGGATGTGTATTGCAGATAAACAAAGTTTCGAGGAACTTCATGGATTGCAACAAGATCATAGTTCAACTTACTTGCTCTTTGTTTTTACTTTCAGCATTTTCATTGTTTTTGAAAGATTGACTATTTTTTTACCTCAGACTTATAGAAAGTCTTTTTCAAAGCTTCAGCCTTCTTTGTAAGTGCTCTACTTCATACTCTTTTATAAACTAAATTGAAAAAAATAAGAAACCTTTCTTAAAATTTTCAGACAAAACCTTGCTTTTAAAATCATGAATTTGGCAGAAAAGATATTTTATCTTAACGCATAGATAAATAAAGGATACTTTATTATAGTCGAAAAATCCTAATCAGACCCTGTATGCAAACAGCCTAGATTCTTGCTGAACGGGTTTGCCTTTATTCCCCGCTCATGTGATTTACTTAACCAAAGGTTTTATAGACCAAATCTTATTCTTGATCCACAACCATATTCTAAAAACACTTAAATAAGAGAGATCTCTATAGCTTAATATAACCACACGTCAAATGAGAAAATTTACGAAATATGCGATATAATAGAGCAATCCAAAATCCACATGTTACTATAATTCCATGAAATTTGTAACGTGTAATCGCCATTATACAGTGTACTCTTTCACCGAAATCTCCCTGCTCCTATCTTTTCTGAAAAGTATCACCAATAACCCAATGCATAATCATAATACCCTTCGCGAACAAATAACCTCCCCCCTGTTTTAAAGTGATAAAAAATAGTTCCTTTCCTCAATTCCCGAACATACACCCTTTGATATTGTTTTCTTACTTTTTAAAAACTCATTGGACCTCGTCTAAATAAGTTTGGCCGTTTTTTCTTTCCTGGTCCTTTTTTAGGCTTTTTACCAGAATATGATACAGGTACTAACTTATCTGCTGTTATGCATTGGCTGTTATTTGTGCAAGAAAGTTCCATTTGAACAACTTCAGAGAAGATCTTGCTCAACTGTTTCCCAGAAAAAAAATCTCTAGGAGGAACAACAGCAGATATGCCCTCTATGAACTTTTGAGAAGATAAAAAGCTCGCACCCTGCGCTAAAGAAATTGAAGAAAAAGTAGCAAAAGCTGTAATAAAATATTTTATGTTCATAAATTTAACCTCGTGTAATATCCATAATGGATTTTACCTAGTGTCTTCATGGCAAATTTCCAGAAAAAATAGCATATCTATAGATAAAAAGTGAAAATCCTCAAAAAACAAAGTTTTGGAGCATTTTAATTTTAAAATAAATGCACATTACCCTACTCTACCAACATAGAAATCATTTGTTTGGCAATGAATAAAAGCACGAAGTATCGTCTGAGACAATAAACGACACAAGTGTCATATCAACATATTAATTTAATTTATAATTTTCCCCCTATTTAATAAAACCCGTCAGCATCATAAGATCATTTCATTTCAAACTTATTCATGATGCATGAAGAAAAATTATTTGCTTACATGTCATAAATGAAGTTGATATATGGATAAAACTCTGGAAAAAAGGCGTTTTTTCTTATGAAGCCATTTAAATAAAAAAATATTAGAACATTTTGACTTGGTAAAAAGCATACTCCTGCGATTTTTTTTTAGATCACTTTCTAGATGTCATTCTTTGTATTGTTCCGTGTAATCATGGTTTATAGATTAATTCCACAACATTTTGATTTATAATGATATATATATCGTTATTCATAGTAAATTAGAACCGCGGATACCATACATCTCCCTCATGTTGGATCAACCAAAACCATTTGTTTGCACATTAAAAGTGGGGAAGCTTACGTAGCGTGAAACTGTACAATAAAAATTGCCTCTTATAAACCGTTTCAAGCACCAAGGGCTGTCACAAAATTGCCTGTTGATAAAGTATGTGATAGCGGCTTGTTAACTCCATAAGCGTAAAGAGATGGTGGTGATCAATAGATTTTATAGCCTCTTGGAAGCTTTATCATTATACAGTTCATGAGCACCACCGTAAAATGGGCTCGAGAACCTTAAGAAAGTTTTCTTTAAAAAGCATATGCATGAGCAACCCAAATATATTCCGTTTAGGGTGTTTTATTTTGCATGAGGGACGTGACTCCGATAAAGAATATGAAAAAAATGAGAAAATGCGTAATTTGCATTACTTAACAGATATTACTTTAGATCCTTTTGAAAGGCGTAAAGTAGAATTAATAAGGGTAAGGATGGAAATTGTTTTTCACATTGATGCCTTCATTATTCTTCCCAAATTAGACCGTATACCAGTTTCAGAGATTTAAGCCTCCCCTCTCTATCGTATGTTTCTAGGCTCTCTTCAAAATTTCTCTTTGTTTTTAAATAAAGGCTGTTACAAACATAACAAAGAATATGAATTCGTAAATGAACTTTTATTGTCTAAACTTCAAATCAAACAGCACTTATATTGTAATCATTATCTGAATAATATGAGAGAATAGAGGACAAAATGCCAACACTATCAACATTTTGTCCTCTTACACTAATAATTTACGCTATTAAAAGCCAATTTTTAAAGTTAGCTATGCGCAAAAATATCAACTTCCCCCCACCCTAAAAGGTCAAGCCTAGCTCTCATAGGCAAAAATTGAAAACATGCCTTGGCGACACTTTCTCGCTCTTCGCGTCTTAAACGTTCTTCAAATATAACCTTTAAACGATGCAAATATAACACATCCGACGCAGCATATTCAATTTGTGCCTGCGATAACGTTTCTGCCGCCCAATCCGAAGATTGTTGCTGTTTAGAGATATTAACATTCAGCAATTCATTACAAATTTCCTTCAAACCATGACGATCCGTATAGGTACGTGTAAGCTTTGAAGCGATCTTTGTACAAAAAACAGCCTCTGGCATAACATTAAATGTATGCGCTAAAATAGCAAGATCAAAACGCCCAAAATGAAATATTTTGGTTACTGCGTTATCTTTAAGAAGCTTAACCAAATTAGGGGCATTCTTTTGTCCTTTAGCAATCTGTATAATATCAGCAGTCCCATCTCCAGAAGAAATCTGAACAACACATAAACGATCACGATGTGGTTGTAATCCTAAAGTCTCAGTATCAATCGCAATGGCATCAGTCTTATAATTATCTAAGTTTGGCAAATCACCTTGATGAACGCGAATCTCAGCCATTCACCCTCCTATTTGCTAAAGCAGTAAGAATACGCGCCCAAGACCGCTGCCCCTTATGAAACGATTTTAGATTATATTTTTCATTAGGTGAATGAATACGATCATCAGCCAACCCAAAACCAACCAAAAGAGTTTCCATACCAAGAATTGACTTAAAATCTGCTACAATTGGAATCGAGCCCCCCATGGCTGTTAATACAGCAGGAACTTCCCACTCTTGTGATAGAGCATCCTTCGCCGCCTTAGTAAAAGATGAATCATCAGAAAGCTGAAGTGCCGGAGAAGAACCATGATTCTTAAATTCAACCGTACAATCAGCAGGAATTGAGCTACGTACATAATCACGCAATGCTTGGCGTATCTTCTCTGGATCTTGCTTATGGACTAGGCGACATGATACTTTTGCACTCGCTTGAGACGCAATAACCGTTTTCATCCCTTCCCCTTCATAGCCACCACTAATACCATTAATTTCCATGGTAGGACGTGCCCACACAAGCTCTAAAATGCTCCGCCCTTTTTCACCAGATGGAACGGAAAGACCTATAGGACCAAGAAAACTTTCAGCAGTACAATTAAGCGCATTCCATGATTGTAAAATATGTGGAGGAGTTTCTTCTACGCCATCATAAAAACCAGGAAGTGTTACCTTATTATTTTCATCGTGAAGCCCTGCCAAAACTTTAGCTAAAATACGAATTGGATTAGCTGCTGCTCCCCCAAAATAACCAGAATGCAAATCACGATTTGCTGCTGTGATAAAAATCTCTTCCGCCATAATTCCCCGAAGAGAAAGAGCAATAGATGGTGTATTCGCGTCCCACATCGACGTATCACAAACCAATGCGTAATCAGCCTTAAGTTCATCTTTATTGGCTTTTAAAAAAGGAATAAGAGAAGGAGAAGCACTTTCTTCCTCACCTTCACATAAAATAGTCACTTTAACAGGAAGCTGTCCTGTTTCTTTCTTATATGCACGACATGCTTCAATAAAAGTCATGAGCTGACCTTTGTCATCTGAAGCTCCACGAGCACAAATAACTTTCTCTCCATTTCTCTCTTTTAAAGAAGGTGTAAATGGATCATCCTCCCATAAACTCAACGGATCAACAGGTTGAACATCATAATGCCCATAAAACAACACGTGCAAACAATCATCTGAAGGACCTGGATGATGCCCAACAACCATTGGATGACCCGGTGTATCACGGCGTGAAGCCTCAAAACCAATGCTTTTTAAATCCTCTACTAACCAATCAGCTGCGCTACGACATGCATCCTTATAAGCTGGGTCTGTAGAAATCGATTGAAAACGTAAAAGAGAAAAAAGGCGTTCAAGGCTCTTTTCTATATTTCCATCAAGATGTGTTAGTACTTTATTCAGCATAAAAAAAACCCTCTCAAGCCTCATTATTGTAAAAATCTGACTTTAAGCTTCTTGTAGAATTTTGCAAGACATCTTATTCATTTTTGACACTGAGAACAGTAAAAACTTGAACGTCCAGCCTGCACAATACGTACAATAGGCGTCCTGCATTCCAAACATTCCTTGCCTTCTCGTCCATAAACTGAAAAAGCATGCTGAAAATAACCAAGTGAACCATCTATCTGCATATAATCACGTAAAGAAGAGCCACCTGCTAAAATAGCGTCAGAAATTACAGTGCGTATATTCTGTGCTAAAGAATCTGCAAGTTCACGTGCATAGACCGTTTTTGATGCCAATGTAAATGCACCACGCTGTGGAGATAAGCGACTCTGCCAAAGCGCCTCACAAACATAAATATTTCCAAGCCCCGCAACAACAGATTGATCAAGTAAAACACCCTTGAGAGACATTTTTTTATTAACAAAAGCCTTTTGTAAATAACGACCAGAAAACGCATGACTCATAGGTTCAAGCCCTAGCTTATTTAAAAGCGGATGTTTATCAAGCTTGTTCGTCTCAACTAAAAGCATAAACCCAAAGCGACGCACATCATTATAAATAAGATGATAAACTTCACCATTTCTGGTCTGAATATCCATGACGAAATGATCATGCTTAACCAATTTACTGGTCGTTGAAAAAGCTTTTCTTAAAAGACCATTCTCTATACGCCATGAACCAGACATTCCTAAATGGCTTAAAATCGTTTCATCCTGAGAAAGATGAAATAATAAATATTTCGCACGCCGACCAAGTTCTAGAATTTTTCTGCCAATAAGCCGTTCAGAAAAAGCCTCAGGAAAAGGAAAACGCAAATCTCTACGATTAAGTTTGACAGAGATTATCTTTGCATCAGTGACAACAGACTCAAGTCCACGACGAACCGTCTCTACTTCAGGAAGCTCAGGCATCACTCTTCTTTAATAATTATGCACTTTCCAGTCATATTACTCATAAATTGATCTCTTCTCCACCCTTAAAGAATAAAAATTTCTACCCCCATCTGGTCTGTAAACAATCGCAATTCTTGTAAAATGGACTTCTCTTGACTTCATACGCATGTGAGTTACTTAAAAAAGGCTCTATGATCAAGCCCTATCTTTGAATATTTATTCACGTACTCTAGAAACACTTTCCCTGTCAAGAAGACTTGATCTCCCTCCAATGACACCTTTTACGGCATAATGGGATTAAGCCCATTCGCCCTTACGAAATACAGGAACTCTTACACCTGCCTGCGTAAGACCATCTATGTCAATTTCACCAGAGCCAATCATCCAATCAATATGAATAACACTTTTATTACCACCCCGTGCTGCAATCTCTTCTGATGTTAATGATGCTCCATTTAAAAAGCATTTGGAATAACACTGCCCTAAAGCAATGTGACAGGCTGCATTTTCATCAAATAGGGTATTATAAAAAAGAAGGTCACTCTTAGAAATTGGTGAAGAATGAGGCACAAGGGCAACTTCGCCCAACCGACTTGCACCCTCATCACTTTGCAAAACTTGCTGTAAAACTGCCTCACCTGTTGATGCACGGGCCTCAACAATACGCCCCGCTTCAAAACGTACTTCAATATTATCAATCAGTGTTCCTTGATAGGAAAGGGGTTTTGTTGAGCGAACAAAACCTTCAACTTTATGAGCATGAGGGGTCGTGAAAACTTCTTCTGTCGGAATATTAGGATTGCAAACAACACCATTTTGAGCAACGGATGCACCACCATGCCATTCATGATCATCTGCCAAACCAACTGTTAAATCAGTCCCTGGTCCTGTGAAGTGCAAAGCAGAAAAACGCTGCTCATTAAGCCAAGATGACCGTTTCTTCAAATTTGCATTGTGGACAGTCCACGCCTGCACAGGATCTTCTCCTGTAACGCGTGAAGCAGAAAAAATTGCATCAGCTAATTTTTTAATCGCCTCATTAAGCGGTAAAGAAGGAAACATCACCTCAGCCCACCCTGCTGTTGGATAAGCAACAATTGACCAATTCATAGCAAAGTTCGATATTTGCTTGAGTGCCGGCTGATAAGCCATTGAAGTGGCTTTATTTAAACGTGAAACCTTATCAAAATCCTGATTGGAAAGGAGCAAAGGATTATCCCCAACAATCGCTAAACGTGCAGCCCCATTTTCAAAAGCCTTCGCCATTCCCTCATAGAGCCAAGAAGGGGCACAATCAAAACTAGCCGTATGAGCATTTTCAAAACGTGTAAGCGATAACATATCATCACTAAAAATGGGTGTAATGACACCAGCACCAACCTTATAAGCATGATAGGCAATACGCCGAACAAAAGGGAGGGCTGAAACTGGAGCAGTTAAAATAAGATTCTGCCCCTCTTGTAAATTTAACCCCACTTTTACCGTAACTTCTGCAAGACGATTAAGCATTTCAGGCGAAATTACCTCATGAATATCAAAGTACATTACCCATACCCTTCTTTAAATAAAATGTGTTCCCGCCGCCATATTTTAAATTGTTTTTCCAGATCCTTTTCATTTACTGTCTCTACGTCTATTTAGGCGTATCACTCTTACTAAAAAGTTCACTTAATTCACAAACGGCAATGGGTCGCATCTCCCTTCTTTGGTCGTGCAAAAACTTACCAGTTTCTGTGTCGTTTTTCTAACATTGCAACAATTGCATTTAACTGATCTGATGAAGGCAACGCCATAATTGTTTTATTTTCCTCTTTCCTAGCAAGATGTTGAGGCGCATAAGTTGGAATGGGAACCTTATCAAGCTGTACCACAGCAAAAGACGTAGGTTGTACTGTCTTGGACTGTGCTATTTCTGTTGAAGGAGATGCTCTTTTCTCTGCTTTTACACCCTGACTTTCTAAGCCTTCATCGATAAAGCTTGGCGCATAACCAGAACGTTCTTGAGCAAAGGCATAAGCAACATCATAAGGGCGATCATTCGTGGGAACTTGAAGTGATCCATCAGGGGCTCGCTTTTCATAAAAAGCATTGCCCCCTGCAACATGAACATAGTGCATATTTTTGTAAGGAAAGGATAAACCAGCGGTATGAAAAAACTTAGCGTGTTTAACTTTCTTGTCTCGTTCACCCCGTAAAACAGCATCAGCAGCCTCTCTTACACGAGCAACAGATGCTTTCTCCGTCATAGGACGCGTTAAAACACCAGGAGCAAATTGTTTATATTGACCAACAACACCACAAATCGTCCTAGGATAGGCCGTTGAATTAACACGATTCATAACAACCGTCCCAACGGCAATCATTCCTTCACGACTTGAACGATTTGATTCAAAATACATCGCACGCATAAGGCATTGGCGCTCTGTCAATGGATACGTAACTGTTTTTGTATTCTTATTATTTACTTTTCCAGCCTCTAAATGATTTGCAGCACACCCCACAACAACCAACGGCGCTACACAACAGGTAACAAAAATATTCCAACGATTTTTTTTCATCTTAGGCAATACATTCCTATAATCTCTGAGCTATTCAAATTTTGAAATGAGCTTTAAATGTATCTCTCAATAAAGTATACAGCTAATTGTTATCACTCAGTAAAATTTTAATACAAATGGTAATCAAAAACTATCTATGCAAAATAAAAAATAAAAAACTCTTAATTTATAGATCAATATTATCGCTCCTCATGGCACAATATAGTCCTATAACAATACACACGCTGCAATCGCAATAAAATAATACAGATCCCCCTTTAATATAAATATTAACTTAATGTAAATCTTAACAAAATGTCAGAAAGAAAATTCCCCTCCAGCTACAGTACAGGCGATGGTATCATCTAATATACAAATATGTCAAATCAAGAGTTAACCATCTGCCATGTTTAGCCTGAAAAAATTCTTTGTTACTTCTTTGTGCTTTTTCATAATATAGTTATTATTTATATTCTTTTTATGTTCTTTCTACAGCTCTATATTGTAAGAAAATGCTCAATGTATCTACAAGCTTATTGTAGAGATTTAAGAAAAATTTAATCTATTTTCTTCTCACCTACGCCAACCTTATACGTAAGGTCATCGCGAGGACGATCAGAAGACATATGATAACCTGTTATGATATAATGCAGCATTTCAGCAATATTGGTAACATGATCACCTATACGTTCTATATTCTTTAAACAAAACAGTAAGTGCGTACAAACCGTAATATTGCGCATATCTTCCATCATATATGTCAAAAGTTCACGAAAAAGAGAAGTATACAAAGCATCAATCTTCTCATCACGCTCACGCACAGCATCAACACGCTCTAATCGGCGACTTTTATAAGCATCTAAAACTTCTTTTAATTGATTGAGAGCTAAGGCTGTAATTGTTTCAAGACCATGATAAAAGGACGCGGATTGACGTATTTCTGAAAGAGCAACAGTCCTCTTCGCAATGTTTTTAGCCATATCCCCAATCCGCTCAAGATCAGAAGAAATACGAATGGCGCCAATAATTTCACGCAAGTCTACAGCCATCGGTTGACGCTTGCAAATAATAGCAACCGCTTTTTCATCAATATCACGTTCTGCTTCATCTAAAAATACATCATCGGTAATCACTGCCGTTGCAAGTTGAAGATCACTACATACAACCGATGCAACAGAACGTTCAATCATTCTTTCCGCATGGCGCCCCATTTCTGTAATCCTTGCTTTTAGATATTTTAGTTCTGCATCATAAGAACGAACAGTATGGTTCATAGACATATCTTACACTCCTCAATTCACCTATCCAAAACGCCCCGTGATATAATCTTGCGTTCGTTGTTCTTTTGGTGAAGTGAAGATCATTTCAGTTGCACCAACTTCGACCAAATGCCCTAAATGAAACATGGCCGTATATTGAGAAACACGTGCCGCCTGTTGCATGGAATGTGTTACAATAACAATTGTATAATTTTGTCGTAACGCATCAATAAGCTCTTCAATCCGAGCCGTCGCAATAGGGTCAAGAGCTGAACAAGGCTCATCCATCAAAATAACTTCGGGACTAACCGCAATGGCACGCGCAATACACAAACGCTGTTGTTGTCCTCCTGATAAACTTGTCCCAAGATCATGAAGACGATCTTTTACTTCTTCAAATAAACCGGCCTGCCTCAAACTCTTTTCAACCACATCATGCAATTCGGCGCGCGTCTTAACTAAACCGTGAATTCGCGGCCCATAGGCAACATTCTCGAATATAGATTTTGGAAAAGGACTGGGCTTTTGAAAAACCATTCCAACACGAGCGCGCAATTCGACAACATCAATCCTCTGGTCATAAATATTTTCCCCATCTAAGGTAATAAGACCTGTTATTTTAGCCCCTTCAATCGTATCATTCATACGGTTAAAACAACGCAAAAAAGTCGACTTTCCGCATCCTGATGGACCAATCAAAGCAGTAACTTGATGTTCAGGAATATCAAGAGTAATACCATGGAGTGCTTCTTTATCTCCATAAGAAACCTTTACATCCTGACCACGCATTTTAATCTTCATGACAAAAACTCACCTTACAAAAATCTTACCGAAGTTGTTATTTTATTAAAATCACTGGCGACGTTCGAATCGTCGACGTAAAAAAACCGCAGAAATATTCATGATCGCAAGAAAAATCATTAATACAATAATAGCCCCCGATGTCTTTTCAACAAAAGCGCGCTCTGCTTCACCCGCCCACATAAAAATTTGAACAGGCAAAGCTGTTGCTGGATCCATGGGAGTCATAGGAATATTAACAACAAAAGCAACCATTCCAATCAAAAGCAAAGGCGCAGTTTCACCCAAAGCTTGGGCTACTCCGATAATTGTACCTGTTAAAATACCAGGTGCTGCTAAAGGAACAATGTGATGAAAAATCATTTGTGTTTTTGATGCGCCCAACCCTAAAGCAGCCGAGCGGATAGAGAGAGGAACAGCCCGCAAAGCAGAACGTGTTGCAATAATAATCGTAGGAAGAGTCATGAGCGCTAAAACAAGACCACCAACAAAAGAGGCTGAACGTGGTAATCCTAAAAAATTAACAAAAACAGAGAGTCCTAAAAGACCGAATACAATTGACGGAACCGCTGCAAGGTTATTGATATTAACTTCAATAAAATCTGTAAATTTATTTTTACGTGCATATTCTTCCAAATAAAGAGCTGTTGCTATGCCTATCGGAAGTGAAACCAATAAAACGATGCCTATCATATAAAGGGAACCAATAATCGCAACACCTAATCCCGCAATCTCAGGACGACTTGAAGCGCCAAATGTAAAAAAACCAATATTAAATGTTTTATAAAGCGTGCCATCATGCGCTAAACGCCTTATCCATTCTACCTGTCGATTAGAAACTTTGCGGTTTTTTTCTGCTACATGCAGATCAATCTGTCCCTTATAAGCAGAATCAATATCCGCAGCTGCCAAAACTTTGATTTTTTGCATTGTGCCAATCAGTTTTGGATTTTTTGTCACCATTTCACGCAGTTGCACACGAACACCATTTGAAAACATACGGTTAATGTCTCGCAAAGAGGCTCGATCATTTTGATTGACATTAAGTTTTTTTGCTAAAGCATTGCGCACAAGAAGCGGATAATTGGCTGTTATGAGGACTTGTGGTTTTATTTGACGTTCACCACTTGGATCAATGATCTTTTCATCCAAATAAATTGATAATGTCATTTCACTTTGAAAAAAAGCTGTATAGCCTTGACTAATGATAGACCATAAAAGCGCAAATAAAAAAAACAAACCAATAAAAATAGCAATCAAACCATAGGCGCGAAAACGACATTCAGCCCTATACCGACGCTTAAGGCTAATATTGCGACGAGGAAAAAAATCTTCATTCATTCATATTGTTCCCGATACCTACGCACAATATAAAGAGCTAGAATATTCATCAAGAGTGTCATCACAAAGAGTGTCATCCCCAAAGCAAAAGCCACCAGAGTTTGTGGAGAATTAAACTCAAAATCACCGGTCAATTGATTAACAATCTTAACAGTCATCGTAGTCATTGCTTCAAAAGGATTGAGTGTTAAGTTTGCTGCAACACCTGCTGCCAAAACGACAATCATTGTTTCCCCAATGGCACGCGATGCCGTCAACAAAATGGCCCCCATAATCCCTGGAAGTGCTGCTGGTATAACGACTTTTTTAATTGTTTCAGATTGCGTTGCCCCTAAACCATAAGAACCTTCACGTAAAATACGTGGAACAGCCGTAATAACATCATCAGACAAAGAAGAAACAAAAGGAATCAACATAATTCCCATCACAATACCAGCCGTTAAAACACTTTGTGCCATAATAAAACCTCCCCCATCTGAGAGAGAAGCTGAGAGATCACGTAAAAATGGTCCGACAACCTTCAAAGCAAAAAAACCATAAACAATGGTTGGGATGCCAGCCAGAACTTCCAATAATGGTTTTACGATTGCTCGTAACCGCGCAGAAGCATATTCTGCCATATAAAGAGCTGAAAATAAGCCTATAGGTACAGCAAAAAGCATGGCGACAAATGCAATATAAAGTGTACCAGCAAGGAGCGGTATTAAACCAAATTGTCCACCTTCATCGCTTAAACCACTCGCGGAAAAACGCGGATCCCAAACCGTTCCCAAAAAGAAATTTGAAAAGGATACAGACTGGAAAAAACTTATTGTCTGAAAGAACAGAGAAAGTGCAATGGCGATTGTTGTCAAAACAGCAACAATAGAAGCACAGGCCAATCCAATAATAATTAAAGTTTCAACCTTATTGCGCGCACGTTGATAAGGCGTAATTTGTATTATTCCACAGATAAAACCAAAGGAGGCAATAGCAAAAAGAAAACCATAACCAATAACTTGAAGCTTTTCAAAAGAAAATACCCATGACCGTGCTATTTTGAACACATCATCCGACACTTCATGAGGTAAAATCAATCCTTTCGCAAGTAATTGTGCCTGCACTTCCTTATAAGAAGCTGTAGAAAGATCTCCTTCAAAACGCTGAATCATTTTGGTAAGACTTCGAAGAGTCTCCCAAAGTAGATCATGATTGACAGGTTCTGTTATATGCTCACTATACGCCAAAAGCTCTCGAGAGGCATTATATTCTGAATAAATTGTACTCCCAGCATCCCACAAAATTAAAAAAATAGAAGCTGGAATAACAGTAATTAAAAATGTCCACCAGCCATAATAATACGCACGAGAATGCATTTTATGTTGTCTGTATTCAAGACTGCGTGCTCGCATATAAGAAATACAAAAACCACAAAATCCAAGAAGTAATAACAAAAAAACGATGAAGGAAACGCACATGTTATCTTTCAGTTTTTATAAAAAAATAGCACCGAAAATACCTACTCCGGCAATCCAATAAATTATTCTCAGAAAATTATTTCAACATCATTACCCTACCAGCAGAAAAATCAGAACGCTGTGCTTGGCGCTCTTTTTCAGGAGCAACAATCAAACCATATTCAGCCAAAGGCCCCTCTGGACCAATCATTTGATCAGAAAGAAAAAAATCAACATATTCTCGCAAACCTGGAACAATATCTAAATGTGCTTTCTTAATGTAGAAAAAAAGTGGACGAGAAACCGGATATTGTCCTCTCGAAATTGTCTCAACTGTTGGCGAAAAACCGTTAATATCGGCAACTTTTAGCCTATCAGCATTATTTTGATAAAAAGACAAACCAAAAATACCAACCCCTGTTTTATTCGAAGTTAAACGCGCAAATGTTTCAGAATAATCACCATCAATATCAACCGCTTTTCCATCCTTACGGACCGCAATACAAGCAGCGTGTATCTCCTTATCATTCATTCCCAAAGACTTCATCACCCCAACTGCCCCACTCTCTCTACAACCCACAGCAAGTAATTTTTCTTCAAAAACTTCACGTGTTCCGTGCTTCTCTCCAGGAATATAAGCTGCTATCATCCAATCAGGAAGAGCACTATTGATTGCACTCCATTTCAAAACATGATTGGGCTGCAACGTGCCATTTATAATAACTCGAGCTGCAAGGGCCTTATAAACATCTACCGGCTGTAACTTCCAATCAGGACCCTTAATATCTGTTGCAAAAACAATGCCATCATACCCTATGCGTATTTCCTCAATATCTTTCACACCAGCATCAAAACAAGACTGCAATTCACTCGATTTCATTGCTCGCGAAGCATTAACAATATCAACGGTCTTCTCCCCAATACCACGGCAGAACCCCTTAATACCCGCTCCTGTCCCACCCGATTCGATAACAGGAACCTTAAAATGGGGATAGATTTCTCCAAATGTCTCCGCAACAATCTTTTGATATGGTAAAACTGTAGATGAGCCAGTAACCTGGATTTGATCGCGTGCATTACCTATCCTTACGGACAGCAGTAATGCAACAACCAATCCCATTCCAATTGATAAGACTCTGCTCATCTATAAACTCCCTAAAGATTGAGGACAAAGCCTCTTAATTTATATTAATTTATATCGTACGGTCATTCTAGTTCACATTTGCAACATCACAAATATAAAAAACAACATGGATCATTTTTTTAACAAAATCATGGTTGGATTCTGTGTAAATTAATTTGAACGTTTAAACTCAACAATATCCCAAAACAGATGTGCAATATCTGTACCGCAGAAGCGTTTAATTTCACGAATTCCTGTAGGAGATGTTACATTAATTTCTGTTATATAATCTCCAATGACATCAATCCCCACAAAAAGAAGACCACGTTCCTTTAAGGCTGGACCAATGCGTTCACAAATTTCATAATCACGTTTTGTTAACTCAACACTTTCCGCACGGCCTCCAACATGCATGTTAGAACGCACATCTGTTTTTGTCGGAATGCGATTAATAGCTCCAACAGGTGTACCATCAAGCAAAATAATCCGTTTATCTCCTTTTCGTACTGCCTCTAAATAACGTTGAACAATAAAAGGTTCGCGATAAATATCTGCAAACATTTCCAACAACGACGCTAAATTGCGATCATCTTGTTTTAAATAAAAAACACCAGAGCCTCCATTCCCATAAAGTGGTTTCACAATAATATCGCCAAAGGTTTCTCTAAAAGCTGTTATTTCTTCAATATCTTTGGTAATTAACGTTTCAGGCATCAAATCAGAAAATTCCGTCACAAAAATTTTTTCTGGACTGTTTCGTACCCATGTCGGATCATTCACAACAAGTGTTTTAGGATGAATACGCTCTAATAAATGAGTCGTGGTGATATAATTGAGATCAAAAGGGGGGTCTTGGCGCAAAAGAACCACATCCATATCTCTTAATTCCGTGCGAACAGGCTTTCCTAACTGATAATGCTTTCCCTCTTCATCATGGACAGTCAAGGGTTCCAATCGTGCAATCACACAACCATCGCATAAAGATAAACGATCTGGTGTATAATGAAAGAGAGAGTGTCCACGTTCTTGCGCAGCTAAAGCGAGTGCAAATGTCGTATCTCCTTGAATCCGAATTGTTGAAATATGATCCATCTGAATGGCAATTTTCATAAATAAATTCTCCCTATCCTAAAAGCAGACTGGTCTATGCACCATAAACTTAGTAAACAATAAAAGAACGATGACAAGAGAAAAATCATGACACAAGAAACAGATACAAAATTCAATAACGAAGAAATCGAACGCTATGCACGCCACATCATTTTGCCTGAGATTGGTGGTGCGGGGCAACAAAAACTCAAAAAAGCGCGGGTTCTTGTCGTGGGTGCTGGTGGTCTTGGAGCGCCTGTCTTAACTTATTTGGCTGCCGCAGGTGTTGGAACCCTTGGAATTGTCGATAACGATACTGTTTCACTTTCCAATTTACAACGCCAAGTTATTCATAACACAAATGCAATAAACCAAAGCAAAACAGACAGTGCTGAAACCACTATAAAAGCAATAAATCCCCATGTTATGGTTGAAAAACACACCCTACGCTTAGATAAAAGTAATGTGGATAAACTGATCAATGCCTACAATATCATTGTTGATGGAAGTGATAATTTTACCACACGCTATCTTCTTGCTGATCACGCTGCCCAATGCAAAAAGCCTTTAATAAGTGGTGCTGTAGAACGTTTTAATGGCTCATTAACCGTCCTTATGCCGTATAAAGACAATAACCCTCACTATCGCGATTTATTCCCCACCCCTCCTGCTCCCGATAGTGTTCCAACATGTGCTGAAGCTGGAATCATTGGTGTTTTACCCGGTGTTATTGGAACCCTACAAGCAATGGAAGCGATTAAAATGATCACAAATATCGGAGATCCA
This sequence comes from Bartonella tribocorum, assembly GCF_002777915.1. Classification (GTDB taxonomy): domain Bacteria; phylum Pseudomonadota; class Alphaproteobacteria; order Rhizobiales; family Rhizobiaceae; genus Bartonella; species Bartonella tribocorum_A. The sequence continues at coordinate 56,736 of NZ_NJGE01000004.1, forward strand.
TTAGTAGGAAAGATTCTTCTCTATAATGGATTATTAGCGCAATTTAATGTTGTTATCTATAAACGATCAAATTCTAAAGAAAATACCATAGGGATTAAGAGGCCTAGAGAGTCATGATTTTATCCCTACTCATTTTAAAAACTTTCGCGATATGCGTTGAAACTGGAACACTGATGTTTTACCACAAATTATCGAAATGCTGTAAATAATGGAAACGATTAAACTCATCACAAAAATTGAAGACCTTTTGTGGAAAAACCTCCTTTATAATGGATTATCGGCATAATTTCATGTCATCTTTTATAAACGATTAAATGCTCATGCAAAAAGCGCTACCATCAGTATTCTTGTGGAAAGAATTTTCGAGGTGGATAAAAATATAAGCCACATAACTCTATTCAACCATTTTTCTTTTCACGCAAAAATGTTACGAAAGTACTTCTTTCAAACTATAACCTATCACTAAATAATCTAACCCATATTTTAGTTATCGATACTATAAAATCAATGATCTGTACCTACACCTCTAACCTCAAAAGAAAACATCTATGCCTTATAAAATGCCCTTTAGGATTATTGAACGTATAAAAACAATCAATTGTCTTTGTTCATAAGAAAAACGCATGGAGATTGATGTGTACAGAAGAATTAAGATAAACCTCATGTAGAGCTTTAATCACACAATTATTGCATTCAAAAGCAGAAAGCTGTCGCTCATGAAGTGATAATCCTTCAGTGATAATTTCACAGACAAATATATGTTATATGTGGAAAAAGTTAAGCAAACAGGTCTTGAAAACCAATCTGCAGATAAAAGCGTCAAGCATGCATTTTCTTAAAAAATAGCTCTAAAAAAGTGGGGAGATATGCAATATTTAAGTGTATTCTGTTTTACATGGGGAGGTTGCCCTTATCAAAACATTAATAAAAACTCTTTCGATAAAACCTTAAAACTAAAATCATAAACAAAATTAATCATCCTTCTTTCTAAAATGAGCCATTATGGTATAAGTTAGCTTGGCTCGTTCACTTCATCATTATCCATTGGTATGGCAACAGGATGATCGGATAAACTGCGTAAATAAAGCAAAAGATCGGCACGATCTTGGTCATTTTTGATGCCACGGAAAGACATAGTGGTCCCAGGGAATGCTTTACGTGGAGAATGCAAATAACGATCTAACGTTACAAAATCCCATTTTTGATCAGAATGTGCACGCAACGCCCGTGAATACGCAAAACCTGCTGCTGATGCCAAAGGACGATTAACAATCTCCCAAAGAACTGGACCAACGCGCCCTGCTTGATTGCGTCCAGAAGTATGGCATATGGCACATTGACGAAAAATTTTACGCCCATTTTCAAAATCGCCTTGTTGAAGGCGGCTATTTAGTGATATAGGGATATTAGATTCTTCCTGTTTTTCCTCCAATGTATCATTCTTGGTAACTGTGTGATAATATTGAACTGAAGTAGGATGATCGTAAACTATATCACTGAGCGTGGAAATTCCCACAACAATAACCAGCACACATAAACAAGCGCCAATAAAATAGATAACTTTCGAGCAATCCATAAAAACTCAAATGTTCACGGTTTCATTACCATTTGTAGTATAGGCTTTTTCTTTATAACACACAACATCATAAATATATCCACTACAGATGACATTTGGAATCTTGCAATGGCTCTTGAACCGATTATTCTTATTCCTGCCCGTATAGGCTCAACCCGTCTTCCCCAAAAAGCTCTTGCTGAAATTGGTGGGAAGCCGATGATTGTTCATGTCGCAGAACAAGCCAAAAAAGCAGCAGTAGGGCGTACGATCGTTGCAACAGATCACAATGATATCGCCAAAGTTGTTGCAGAATATGGACATGAATGCATCATAACACGAGGAGATCATAAATCTGGATCTGATCGTATTTATGAAGCTTTAATGCGTATTGACCCTGAACAACGCTACAATGCTATTTTAAATATACAAGGTGACCTCCCAACGATCATGCCTCGCGAAATTATCCATGCGTTACGCCCTCTAGAAAATAGTTTTACTGATATCGCAACCTTGGGTTCTCAAATCATTGAGGAAGATGAAAAAAGAGATCCCAATGTTGTCAAAATCATTGGAACTCCGCTTTCTCAAAATCGCCTTCGTGCTCTTTATTTCACGCGCGCCACAGCTCCCTATGGAGATGGTCCTCTTTATCATCATATTGGAATATATGCCTACCGGCGCAAAGCACTTGAGAAATTTGTATCATTCAACCCCTCTACACTCGAGATGCGTGAAAAACTTGAACAATTACGTGCATTAGAGCACAATATGCGGATCGATGTGGAAATAGTCGATACGATTCCTTTAGGTGTAGACACACAACGTGATCTCGATAGAGTACGTAAGATTTTGGCATGAAAACACTCAAAAAAACCAATAAAATCTCTTTCCAAGGAGAATACGGTGCTAATTCGCACATTGCTTGCTCTAATATGTTCCCCAATATGGATGCTGTGCCCTGTGCTACTTTTGAAGACGCCCTTAATTTGGTGGAAAATGGGAAAGCTGATCTTGCTATGATCCCGATTGAAAATACTCTTGCTGGACGTGTTGCAGACATTCATCATCTTTTACCACAATCATCGCTTTATATTATTGATGAATATTTTTTACCTATCCATTTTCAATTAATGGTTTTGCCCGGCGTTACCCATGATGAAATTAAAACCGTCCACAGTCATACGCATGCCCTTGCACAATGCCGAAAAATCATACGAAACAACGGTTGGAAACCTGTTGTTTCTGCCGACACCGCTGGAGCTGCAAAATTTATTAAAAAAAGTGCTCAACGTTCACAAGCCGCCTTAGCACCGCTGATCGCAGCAGAACTCTACGGGCTTGATATTCTTGAAAAAGATGTTGAAGATAACTCTCATAATATTACCCGTTTTGTCATCCTTTCGCGGTCCAAACGACATGTCCCAAAGCCTACAAATGGCGAAAAAATTATCACCAGTCTTCTTTTTAGAGTGCGCAATGTCCCCGCTGCTCTCTATAAAGCTATGGGAGGATTTGCAACAAACGGTATCAATATGACAAAATTAGAAAGCTATCAAATCGGCGGAAATTTCAATGCAACACAATTCTTTGTTGATATTGAAGGACATCCTGAAGATCCCATGATGAAACTCGCCTTAGAAGAATTGTCTTTCTTTTCTGCTGAATTGCGTATTATCGGCACTTATCCAGCACAAAACGATCGAACATCGCATATATAAAAGCAACAAAACCACCAGCATTTTTCGCTGATATCGAAGAATATTCTAAAAATCCTATAATGCCATGTGTCCTAGAGAAAATCGTTTTTTATGCTAAACGCGCTTCATCATGAATGCTAAAGCAGAAAAAAAGAAAAACATCCAATAACAGAATATACAAATTGCTTTGATAATGTTTTTTGATAAATTATATGATAAATAGCAATTCAACGTGTACAAAGGTCTATATAAAGAAAAAAATAACCGAAAATGAAAGCATTTGTATCATCCATTTTCTTTCATATAAAAGTAAGATTCTTTAAAAAATATATCATTTCCTATAGCAGTTTATTCCAACAAAGATAACGAACTTCTTAAATTAACACTAAAAATAATTTAACTTATCATCAAAGTATATTTGAGATAACAGATTATTCAAACCTCTTGAATTCAAGTAATTTCAACGTGCTTTTTATAAAACTAAGCTAAGCTATGCCGTTTAATCATATTTTTGTATCACGTTTGAACTTTTCTATTTACAAAATCTGATTTATGATTCATCCCGTTTTAAGAAAAAAGGAGAGGATAATGAAAAAAATCTTCCCGCAAGGATTATTAGCTGCACATATTCTCGTCTGCTCTAGTGTTGCGTTTGCTGGATTTGGTGAGAGAGAATGGAATTTTGCGCCAGATGAAAGTGTTACAATTATTCCCTCCGATATAGTCCGTCAAGGAGTCGAATATTCTTGCGAAGCATTTAAACCGAAAAAAGTATCCTTTACTTTATCGTACTCTGCTCCCTCTGACTTAGACAAACTACACATTGTTGTTGATGATGAAAAGAAAATAACCCACGATAAGGAAAAGAAGATCTTTACGCTCAAAGATGTAAAATCCCTCAATATAGGTTTCCCTCCATCAGGAAATTATATTTTCAAAAATATTACGAAGGAAAAAGTTACTGGTATAGATTGTGATGCAGGAGATTTTTAATAATATTTCTCATCAACATCTAAGTTTCAGTAAAATTATCTTGTTTTTTCAATCCGACATGATGAATTATGAAAGCTGGATTCGTAAAAGGGATTTTTTGCTGGTAGAAATGGATATTTAAAGAATTTTTGTAGCAATTTAAATTGCTCTGTATTCTCTACCATCAGGCTCATTTTTAAATCAGTAAAACAAGTTCGGCCTTCGTAATAGATTAAGCTTAGAGCATTAAAAGTGCATTTACACAAATCACTTAGATTAAAAAGGAAAGTAATATTTTTTAGGTCTTAGGTGTGTTTCTTATTTTGCTCAGCATGATAAATCAGAAAAATGAAAAGAACTATTCCAATATATAACCGCACATGGAGGTCATATGAATAACCCGCACTACATTTTTTAGTGCTGTGAATGCTAGAAACTAAATTTTATTTTAAATCATATTCATCTGGGCTTATGAAACCGTTTATCTCTCTTTTATCCCCTTAATAAAGAATCTCATTATTTACAGCTATAAATGGAAGTAATGTGTGAGTAAAAACAATTAAAAAAGGAATAAAAATACCTCTTATGAATCCTCTTAAATAAATATGGGGGGCTGTTAAATAGTATGAGGGTGCCGGCTATCCTTTATATTAAGCATAAAGATGGTAATACAAAATGGATTTACACTTTAGAGGCAGTAGATACATACTTTACAAGTGATGTTGTGAAATAACGTTAGAGCTATAGAAAAATATTTCTTTAAAAAGCATGTGAATGGATCAATCCTCAATTTCTTCGTTGTTTATATCTCAATAAATTAAACGCAAAAAAAATTCTTTCTTGTTCTTATGATATTTTTCATTTCTGAGCTTGATTTTTCATTCCAAATCGACAATATGAGCTTGGGAGGTTGGTGGTGGACGAACTACTCGCCAACTGGGTCAGGTCTGGAAAGAAGCAGCCCCAACGAGTTCTAGTACGGGTCATCGTACCGGCCTCCTATTTCGCTGAAGCGATTATTTTTGTGCTATGTTTTAGCAAGGTATTTTCAATCTTCAGAGCAGCATTTTTATGCAGCACTTAAAGGGTTTGGTTGTTTTTAAGCAAATTATCCCATAAAAGTAAATTGATTGAGAAAAAATCCTTTATATATGAGAGTGTAGTATTGACCTATGCTTTGTGTATGATCAAAATGTACGCATAAAGAACTTCGAAGTTGGAAACATTCATGGAAAATGTACCGGTAGAAACAGCCTATCGTGTTCTTGCTCGTAAATATCGACCACAAAATTTTTCTGACCTCATTGGTCAGGAAGCTATGGTGCGTACTCTCACCAATGCCTTTGAAAAAGGTCGTATTGCACAAGCGTGGATGTTAACAGGGATTCGTGGCGTAGGTAAAACCACAACGGCACGTATTTTGGCACGCGCGCTTAATTATAAAACAAAAGATATTGACCAACCAACAACCGTATTGGACACTCTTGGTGAACATTGCACACAAATTATCGAAGGACGCCATATTGATGTTATAGAAATGGATGCCGCTTCTCATACGGGCATTGATGATATTCGTGAAATTATTGAACAAATACGCTATCGTCCTGTTTCTGCGCGCTATAAGGTTTATATTATCGATGAAGTCCATATGCTCTCAACGCAAGCCTTTAATGGTTTGTTGAAAACTCTTGAAGAACCACCATCCCATGTAAAATTTATTTTTGCCACAACAGAAATTCGCAAAGTTCCCATTACAATTCTTTCGCGTTGCCAACGTTTTGATTTGCGACGGATTGAATCAAAAGCTTTGAGTGCGCATTTGCACCAAATTGCCAAATATGAAAAGGTCGAAGTAGAAGATCAAGCACTTTCTATGATTGTTCGTGCTGCAGAGGGCTCTGCACGTGATGCATTATCCATTTTTGATCAAGCGATTGCCCATAGCAATGGCAATGTTAACGCCACCGCAGTGCGTACAATGCTAGGATTAGCTGACCAAGCACGTATTATTGATCTTTTTGAATTTATTATGAAGGGTGATGTTATCAATGCATTACATGAATTACGCAATCAATATGATGCAGGCGCAGATCCCCTTACTATCTTAACAGAATTAGCCGATTTTAATCATCTGGTCACGCGTTTACGTTTCACACCAGAAATAGTGGAAGATTTCTCACTGACTGAAGAACAACGTTTAAGAAGTTTAGACTTTTCAAAAAAACTTTCCGTTCCTGTTTTATCCCGAAACTGGCAAATGTTACTCAAAGGCATACAGGAAGTTAATCAAACTGCACGTCCACTTCAAGCAACTGAAATGCTTTTAATTCGTCTTGCACACACAGCTGACCTTCCAACTCTTGATGAAGCTTTAAAAAAACTTACGCAAGAAAAAACACCTCTCACGCTCATTACAAACTCTTCTCATCAAGAATCAATCAGTGCAAATAATATAACAAAAGAAACAATAGTCGATGCCCGTACTGTCTCGAGCGTTTCAAATGCGTTACCAAATCAATCAAACCTAAAAACATCCTTGCAAGACCCATTAGACCACTCTTTAAAACCAGAAAATTTCGTTAAAAGTCAAACTCCTGACAACACAAAAGCCCAAGAGGGCACAGAAACTGTTGAAGCTTCTCAAGCTACTGACTTTTATGAAAATATTGCAAATTTATCGCATTCTGTCACGCAAACAACAGGAGAGATTAGTGAACCTAAAACTCTCGTGATTAATTCTTTACACGATATTGTTAAATTAGCCGAACAACATAATGACGTGCCTTTCAAACTCCTTGTTAAAGAATTTGTTCACCCCGTTTCTTTTGAAACTGGACGTATTACTTTAAGACTTTCTGAAAATACCCCCAAATTTCTTGCTCATGATATCGAAAAAAAAATCTCTCAATGGGCTAAAAAACGCTATGTAATAACTTTTGTTAAGGAAGGAGGCGGTCCAACCTTACAGGAAGAAAGTGTCGCGATTCAAAAGACTCTTTTTTCCCATGCAGAGACAGATCCTGATATTGCGAAAATCCTCAACCATTTTCCAGAAGCAAAAATTGTCGATATTCGACTCAATAGAGAGGAAAATGATCTTGATTTACCCCCCGATACCTTTAAAAACACTGATCTCTTTAAAAATGAAAATGATAGAAACGATGAATAAGGATACCTATTCCTATGCGTGAAATGATGAGCATGATGAAAAAAGCTAAAGAAATGCAAGAGAAAATGCAGAAAATTCAGGAGGAAATGGCTAATCTGCAAGCGACCGGCACTGCAGGGGGTGATCTTGTCAGTATCACTTTAAATGGCAAAAATATTATAACAGCAATTCAAATTGATCCTTCATTACTCAAACCTGAAGAATCTGAAATTCTTGAAGATCTTATTATGGCAGCTTACAATGAAGCAAGAGCGAAAATTGACAATGCACTAGAAGAAAAAACCAAAAGCATGACGGCAGGACTACCTCTTCCGTCAGGTTTCAAGCTTCCATTTTAATCAAACGGATTTTTTCCATGGGAAAAAATATATGTCTAAATACATTGCAGGACCTGAGATTGAGCGTCTCATTCAGATTTTAGCACGGTTGCCAGGTCTTGGTCCGCGTTCAGCGCGTCGTGCTGCGCTTCATCTTATTAAGAAAAAGGAAACTTTGCTGGAACCTTTAGGAGCAGCTATACAAACAGCCATAGAAAAAGTCGGCATTTGTTCTGTTTGTGGCAATGTCGATACTATTGATCCTTGTTTAATTTGTACAGATCCGCGACGTGATGATACAACGATCATTGTTGTTGAGGACATTGCTGATCTGTGGGCTCTTGAGCGTGCAAAAACTTTAGCAGCACGTTATCATGTATTGGGTGGACGACTCTCACCCTTAGATGGAATAGGTCCTGACGAACTCAACATTGCCACCTTAATACAACGTGTTGTACAAAACCCAATTACGGAGATTATTCTTGCTGTCAATGCGACTGTCGAAGGTCAAACAACCGCTCACTACATCACCGATCAGCTTTCCAATTTTTCAGTTAAAATTACGCGACTTGCACATGGTGTTCCTGTAGGAGGCGAGCTCGATTATCTTGATGATGGAACTTTAGCAGCAGCCGTGCAAGCAAGAACAAATCTTTAAAACTTTTTCATCTTAGCCTTTAGTTTCTTTCGTGATGGGGAAATATAAAATTTTAAAGAAAAACTTTTTACTTTTAAACAACTTTGGTCCTGGTATTTTAGTATGTTTACTCATATCAGCTTCAGCGTATGGTTTAGAATCCCTAGAAAAACAGTTTTTTGGGCAAGCATGGCTTGAAGGTCTTGTTTTAGCAATTCTCTTAGGATCTGTTGCGCGTAGTTGTTTTAGGATGCCAACATATTTTCAAAAAGGTATCACCTTTTGCGCTAAAACACTTCTCGAAATTGCTATTGTCCTTCTAGGTGCAAGCATTAGTATTCATGCCGTTCTTTCCACTGGTTGGGGCTTGCTTGCAAGCATTGTGTTTGTTATATTTGTAACAATTATTCTCAGTTTTATCATCGGTCGATTGTTCGGGCTTTCTACGCATTTGGCAATGCTTGTTGCTTGCGGAAATGCCATTTGTGGAAACTCAGCCATTGTTGCCATTGCCCCTGTCATTAAAGCAAAACAAGAAGAGATTGCTGCATCAATTGCTTTTACTGCTCTTTTAGGGATTCTAATTATTTTATGTCTCCCTTTTGCTCATCCACTTCTGAATTTATCATTTAACCAATATGGCGTGCTTGCCGGCATGGTTGTTTATGCCGTACCGCAGGTTTTAGCAGCAACAACACCTATCTCTTTTGCCAGTGTTCAAATTGCAACTGTTGTTAAATTGGTACGCGTTCTGATGTTAGGCCCACTTATTTTTGCTCTCTCAATCATCTATCGCCGCTCAGCAGAAACACGCTTTCGCTTACGTACTCTCGTTCCATGGTTTATTATTGGTTTTATTATAATGATGCTGATGCGCTCGAATGCGCTTATTCCTGAAATAGCTCTCAATCCTATCAAATTTATTGCTCAATTGTTCACGGTCATTTCAATGTCCGCATTAGGACTAAGGGTTGATATTCACGCATTAAAACAAGCAGGATGGCGCGTTATTTTGGCTTCATCCTGCTCCATAATTATTCTCGGTATTTTTAGCCTTATCATGATACAATTGAACGATTTAAATCATATTTCATTTTGAAATATTGTTGTTTTTTTCATTAGCTTCTCAGTCCATAATAATTTGCAACGATGTAACATAAAAATACATGACGCATACAAATAAGAGCCAGATCAACATCTCGTCCTATTCCATAACAAGATATTATTGCCTATCAGCACTAGCAACTTTCTTACAAATGAACTATACAACGATAAAAAAGATTAGAAATACAGTAGACCTTTCTTCTATCATTTTATTCAATTAAAATATTTTTATGCTTATTCTTGCTATCGATACTGCTTCAATTTATTGCGCTGTTGCGCTCATTCATCATAAGTCTGTTATTGCACGTCTTAATGAGCGCATGAGTAAAGGGCATGCTGAAAGACTTATTGGGCAGATAACACAAATAATGACACAAGCCAATATGACGCTTGATCAAGTTGAGCGTATTGCTGTCAATGTTGGACCTGGATCATTTACTGGTGTGCGTGTTGGTGTTGCCACAGCACGCGCTTTGGCATTAGCACTTGAAATACCTGCTGTCGGAGTGAGTGCACTTGAAGCTTTAGCAGCACAAGTCACAACCAGTGAAAATACTGCATCAGCAATTACCGTTGTCATTGAAGCAGGCAGAGGGATGTTTTACCATCAAAATTTTCATAAGGATCTCACACCGTTGGGAAAACCGAGATTAAAAACAATTGAAAATATCCTCGAAGATTTGCCCCCAAAAACCCAACTGACTGGACCAGCAGCTGATATCGTTATGCAGCATATTGAAAACCACAAAATAAACGAAAAAATTATCCTAGAAAAAATCCCTTGTGAAGCAGCAGATATTGTAAACTATGCTTATCTTGCTGCAAACAAACAACCACAAAATTCGCCTCGCCCTCTCTATCTACGCAGCGCTGATGCAAAACAACAAACAAATTTTGCGTTACCACGAAAAAAATAATGTTTAAATTTTCAGTAACAAAAAAGCATCTTGGAATTGCTCCACTACACGTTAACGATAGTGCTTCTCTTCATCAAATTCATCAACATTGTTTTACCCCTTCTTGGAAAAAACAAGCTTTTGATACCTTTTTAACAGATCACTCTATCTTCGGGTACAAAGTCTTTCTCATTGATCAATCTGATAAAATTTTAGGCTTTTGCTTATGCCGTCTCATTCTTGATGAAGCAGAAATCATCACAATTGCTGTTCATCCTCATTATCGTCAAAAAGGAATTGGTACCTTACTTATCGATCATACAATTCACTATCTTCAGGATAAGCGCGCTATAAAATTATTCTTGGAAGTAGAATCCTCAAATCTTTCTGCTTTAAATCTTTATCAACGCTTTGAATTTCAAAAAATTTCTGAACGTCTAGCCTACTACCCGTCAAAAAATGGTCGCGGTGATGCAATTATTATGCAAAAAACTTTTAAGCAAAGAGATTGAGATTTATGTTAAAAACATTTAGACAAGCACTATGAATAAAGTAAATCCTAAAAATACGCCTCCTGTTGCTCCTAAAAAGGTTTTTATTAAAACCTATGGATGTCAAATGAACGTTTATGATAGTCAACGGATGACTGATAGTCTCAGTTCACAAGGCTACGTCACAACACAAACGCCAAACGATGCTGATCTTATTCTTGTTAATACCTGTCATATTCGTGAAAAAGCAGCAGAAAAACTTTATTCTGATCTGGGTCGTTTGCGTGTCATGCGTCAAGAGCGAACACCTGATAAACCCTTGACAGTTGGTGTAACGGGTTGTGTTGCACAAGCTGAGGGAAGTGAAATCCTACGCCGTGCTCCAATCGTGGATCTTGTCATTGGTCCGCAAATGTATCATCGTTTGCCAGAATTATTAGAAAAAGCCAAACAAGGCAAAAAAATTATCGAAACGGATTATGCTGTTGAAGATAAATTTGCTCATTTGCCGCCTCATAATAAACGTGCTGTAAGAAAGCGGGGTGTTAGTGCATTTTTAACAGTACAAGAAGGCTGCGATAAATTTTGTACTTTTTGTGTTGTTCCTTATACACGCGGTGCTGAAATATCGCGTTCCGTCGAGCAAATTACCGAGGAAGCGCGTCAACTCATTGAAGCTGGTGTTAAAGAAATTACGCTTCTTGGACAAAATGTCAATGGTTGGCATGGGCAAAGTGCTGATGGCAAAACTTGGCGTCTTGGTGATCTTCTTTATCATCTTGCCAAACTAGATGGTTTAAAGCGTTTGCGTTACACAACCAGCCACCCGCGTGATATGGATGACAGCCTTATTGCCGCGCATAGAGACCTTGATATGTTAATGCCTTACCTTCATCTTCCTGTTCAATCAGGTTCAGATCGCATCTTAAAAGCGATGAACCGCCAACACAAAAGCTCTTATTATCTTCATCTTATTGAAAAAATCCGAGCTGCGCGGCCAGATATTGCCTTTTCAGGTGATTTTATTGTAGGATTTCCAGGAGAAACAGATGAAGACTTTGAAGAAACCATTAAGCTTATTCAACAAGTACAATACAGTTCAGCTTATTCTTTTAAATATTCTCCCCGCCCTGGAACAGTGGGGGCCACAATGAAAGATCACGTTGATGAATCTGTAAAAGATGCCCGACTTCAACATTTACAAATTCTTCTCCTTGAACAGCAAAATACATTTTTACGTTCTAAAATTGGTCAAAAAACGGATGTTCTTATCGAAAAACCTGGTCGTCACTCAGGACAAATGGTGGGACGTTCCCCTTGGCTTTTACCTGTTGTCGTCGATACAGAATCCTCTACAGGTAGCGTGATAGAAATTCATATTAAAAATGCAAGCTCAAACAGTTTTGTCGGTGAAGTGACAAATAGATAAATATGCCTCTATCATCTTGTTCACAATAAAGATTTTGGAAAACTCTTTTATTTTCAAAGAAAATGATTACATCTAAAATATGAATTTTTATGAAAGAAAGGTTATCTTTTATAAAGTTTATTCAAAAAAATGTTTAATATTTATGTCGATATGGAGAATAGGCTGAAAGCTTTAAATAAAAAAATAAATGCTAACATTGAAAAAATTAACCCCTTGGAACAAGAAAGCGCTTCCGATACGGGTAAAGTCGTTTTGATTTTCGAAAATAATAAATATGCAAAAACGGTTTTTGGTAAATTTGATGAAAATCTTGCTTATATCGAAAAAAAACTCAAACTTAGTATTCATCCGCGTGGGAATGAAATCTTAATCCATGGAAATATTTCTGCTATAAAACGTGCACAATATATATTGCAGCAGCTTTATGAATGTGCCAAAACACATCATGAGCTCACTTTATCAGATATAAAAGGAGCGATTGCTATGGCGAGTATAGCACAGAAGCAGAAAGAAGACACAATAAAACACAAATCTGCAGCGAAGCGTATACCAGCACAGTTGAGTACCCATAAAAAAATAATTCATGCAAGGACTCCAACACAAGATGCTTATATACGCGCTATGGAACATACTGAACTTGTGTTTGGTGTAGGACCAGCAGGAACAGGAAAAACGTATCTTGCTGTTGCTCATGCTGCAATGCTTCTGGAACGTGGTATCATTGAACGAATTATTCTCTCACGTCCTGCTGTTGAAGCTGGAGAACACTTGGGGTTTCTTCCTGGTGATCTCAAAGAAAAAGTCGACCCCTATTTACGACCACTTTATGATGCACTTTATGACATGATGCCCGCTGAAAAAATAGAACGCGTTTTAGCTTCTGGTGTCATAGAGATTGCTCCTCTTGCCTTTATGCGCGGACGAACGCTTACCCATGCCGCTGTTATTCTTGATGAGGCACAAAATACAACACCCATGCAAATGAAGATGTTCCTCACACGTCTTGGAGAAGGAACCCGTATGATCGTTACTGGTGATGTAAGCCAAATTGATTTGCCTATAGGGCAAAAATCGGGTCTCATTGAAGCCATTCGCATTCTTTCAAATGTAGAAAATATCGCAATTGTGCGCTTTGATGAAAAAGATATTGTACGCCACCCGCTTGTTGCTGCTATCGTTCATGCTTATGATCGAGATTCTGAAATACAAAATAAAAAAAATCACTCGCGTATTATAGATTAAAAAATGAATTTGATTCATCATGATTATTATTGATATAATGGTTAAAAGCGCAGGGTGGAATGATGAGAAAATGCTTTATAATATCACCGAAAAAGCATTAACGACAACGATGCATCATGTTTCATTGGAAAATGTTGCAAGCGAGATTAGCTTGCTTTTTACGGATGATGAACATATGGCACAAATCAACGAACAATGGCGTGGTAAAAACAAATCCACCAATGTATTATCCTTTCCTGCTTTGCCAATTAAAGCTGGAAATCCTCCCGGTCCCATGCTGGGTGATATTATTATTGCGCGAGAAACTATTGTTCTCGAAGCGGAAAAACAAGGAAAAACATTTCAAGATCATTTAACACATATGATCGTTCATGGTATCTTGCATCTGCTTGGCTATGACCATGAAACCGATGATGAAGCACATCAAATGGAAAAGCTCGAAAGAGAAATTCTTCAAAAGCTTTCCATAAAAGATCCTTACGATGAGTTATCTATAAATGATAAAATTTAACTTTTAACATCAATATGACGAGCATCCCATTTAAAGCCTCTTATTCACCTATTATAAAAAGAAAGTTTAGAAGATTTTAAAACCATGGCCAACAAAATAAATGCACAAAATAATAGTCAAACATCTTCTAATAGTGAAAAAGATCCCTCTCAACAGACGAATCATACAGAAAAATATTCCCTGATGAATCATTTGTTTTCATTCTTACGGGGTCGTAATTGTGCATCTACGTCACTGCGCGATGATCTTACCATTGCACTTACGACTAACAATGAAAAAGATACCACCCTCTTCTCACCTGAAGAACGTACGATGCTGCATAATATTTTACGCTTGCGTGAAGCGCGCGTGGATGATGTTATGATACCACGTTCTGAAATTGAAGCATTGGAAATAAACACTTCACTTGGAGAAGCCCTTAAATGTTTCGCAAAAATTGGTCATTCTCGCATACCTGTTTACGCTGAAACTTTAGATGATCCGCGTGGCATGATTCATATCCGCGATATACTTAATTATATGACTCGCTTTATTATAAACCCTACAATAGCTGACCAGAAATCCGATTTGCTTCAATTAAATCATACAGATTTACATACCCCAATCGGTGAATTGGATTTGATCCGAACCGTTCTTTTTGTTCCTAGTTCTATGCTTGCAAGTCAATTATTAACACGAATGCAAACCACACGAACACAAATGGCTTTAGTTATTGATGAACATGGGGGAACAGATGGTCTTGTTTCAATGGAGGATATTGTTGAATTGGTTGTTGGGGATATCGAAGATGAACATGATCATGTCGACAATGCTATCGTACGCGAACACAACAATAAATGGCTCGTTGATGCAAGAACCGAATTAGAAGATGTGGAGAAAGCTCTTGGACCTGATTTTATCGTAGGAGAATATGGTGATGAGGTTGATACTATTGGTGGTTTAATTGTTTCCATTCTTGATCGTATTCCTGCAAAAGGTGAAGTTGTCGAAGCTGTTCCTGGCTATAAATTCCGCATTTTAGAAGCTGATAAACGTCGAATTAAACGGTTGCGCATTTTTCGCATTCCAGAAAATGAGAATCTTGAAAATAATGCCATCCCTAAAGAATAGTCGAGCGTTTTTAAATAATTTCATCGTTTTTTTGTTCTCTGTTACCGGCTGGAAGCGGCAGGCATGGATATTTCTATGCGGTGCTCTTACTTCCTTTGCACTTCCACCCTTTTATTTAACAGCTCTTTGCTTTCTAACTTTCCCTATTTTTATTGTTTTGCTTGACTCAATACACTCCTCCCCAAACAATAAAAAACATCTTTTTACCTATGCTTTAAGCTGTGGAGCCTTTGGTTTTAGTTATTTTATTTGCGGACTGTGGTGGCTCTGCAATGCTTTGTTGACAGATCCTGATTCTTTTGGCTGGGCAGTCCCACTCGCCATTTTATTTCCTCCTCTCTACCTTTCTCTTTATTGGTTTTTTTCTGGTTTCATTGTCGGTTTATTATGGACAAAAGGAATAGCACGCTTTTTTGTTTTAGCCTTTGCCTTAGGATTGGCCGAATGGTTGCGTGCGTTCTTATTCACAGGATTTCCATGGAATGCTCTTGGCTATACAGCCATGCCAACCCCAATGCTCATGCAGTCTGATACAGTCGTGGGGCTTTACGGAATGAATATTCTTGCTGTCTTAACCTACAGTTTGCCAACAGTTTTACTCACAGATGAAAAAAAGAAAGTAGCACTTTCTCTTTGCTTAGCTCTTATATTCATTCACAGTGGTTTTGGATTCTATCGTCTCCATACGATAGAGAATACCGTTGAAGATCAAAAAAGAAATTATTGGGTGCGCATTGTTCAACCTTCTATTCAACAAAACATAAAATTACGCGATAATACACGAGAAACTATGTTGGAAGCGCATATGCAGCTGAGTGCAACACCAATAACTGGTAAAAATCCAGAACCTGATTTTATCATATGGCCCGAAGCTTCTGTTCCTTACCTTCTCTATGACAACTCATCTATCACAATGCACATCGCCTCTCTTTTAAAACCTAAACAATGGGCTATTATCGGAGCGGTACGTGCCAGTGATGACCTTTCTCATTCCCAAACACAATACTTTAATACAATTGCAGTCATTAACGCTCAAGGTAATATTTTACACACTTCCGATAAACTTCATTTGGTTCCTTTTGGTGAGTATCTTCCCTATCAGAATTTATTGAAAAAAATTGGATTGCGTATTCTCGCTGATAATATTGGTGGATATAGTGCTGCACATGTGCGCAAAACTGTCACCATGCCAAACGGATTTTCTTATTTGCCTTTGATTTGTTATGAAGTAATATTTCCTCATGAAATGACTTTTAAAGGTTCCCCACCTCAAGCAATCATCAATGTTACAAACGATGCATGGTTTGGTGTAACACCAGGTCCCTATCAACATCTTCAACAGGCACAGCTTCGTGCCATTGAGCTGGGAATTCCCCTCATACGAGCAGCCAATAATGGAATATCAGCTGTTATTGATTCTTACGGACGAATCATTGTAGCCCTTCAACAAAATGCTGTGGGCATTATTGATTCAAAAATTCCATCATCCATTACCCCTATAGGAAGCAATGAATATAGAACTTTCTCTACTTTTATATTATTCATTCTTATGCTCTTGTGTCGTATTGGTTTTGGTTTTACAAAACAACCTAAATGATTCAAGTGCTCTTTGTACGGTATTATGTTGCGTGTACCAGTAATATTGAGAAAAAATATTACATATTATTTTAATTATATGATAAATCAACTTCGCATAAATTTGATGTTGGTTTAAAAGAAAAGTGCTGGAAATTAAAGAGTTGCATTATGACCGAAACTAGAAAAAAACCTGACCCTATAGATATCTATGTTGGAACTCGTATCCGTTTACGTCGTAATATTTTAGGACTTACTCAAGAAAAATTAGGTGAAAAATTAGGCATTACTTTTCAGCAAATTCAAAAATATGAAAAAGGCACAAACCGTATTGGTGCCAGTCGTCTTCAAGCGATAGCAGAAATTATGGATGTTCCTGTTTCTTACTTTTTTGATAAAGGTCTTACCTCCCAACAGGTAGAGGGATTTGCTGAAAGTGATCACAATTTTATGGACTTTTGTTCTAGCAGCGAAGGTATCCAACTCATGCGGGCTTTTACAAATATCTCTGATGTTAAAGTACGTCGAAAAATCATTGACTTGGCAAAAGCACTTTCTGAGGAAGATTTGACAGATAAGCTATAAAATTAAAATTATATTTTTCCCTCTTGTTCATATAAATTTGCATTGACGATTTGCTGTGAAATTGGCAAATCGTAGCAGCTTTACTAAGCAATTAATTGAATTGTTGGTTTTCTTTTTTGAAGGAGTTCCTATGCCGCATCAAGATTATCTGTTTACGAGCGAATCGGTATCGGAAGGGCATCCTGATAAAATTTGTGATCGTATTTCCGATGAAATCGTTGATATGATCTATAAAGAAGCGCAAAAAACTGGAACTGATCCATGGTTAGTGCGGGTTGCTTGTGAAACTCTCGTCAGTGTAAACCGTGTTGTTATTGCTGGTGAAGTCCGTGTTCCCGATACGCTCTTAAAAAAAGATAAAAATAAAGAATTTATCTATGATGAAACTGGCTTTCCACTCATTAATCCTACGCGTTTTCGTACAGCAGCGCGCCGTGCTATTCGCGCCATTGGCTATGAACAAGCAGGTTTCCATTGGAAAACTGTTAAAATTGATGTTCTTTTGCGCCCTCAATCTGCTGACATTGCAAGAGGCGTTGATAATGCAACGGATCGGCATGGTGAGGAAGGAGCAGGTGATCAAGGTATCATGTTTGGATATGCTTGCCGTGAGACACCTGACCTTATGCCTGCGCCAATTTATTATGCGCATAAGATTCTCAAACTTCTTGCTACAGCCCGCCATAAAGGAGAAGGAGAAACTGAAAAATTAGGACCAGATGCTAAAAGTCAAATCACCATACGCTATAAAGATGGAAAACCTATAGAGGTAACATCCATCGTTCTTTCAACGCAGCATCTTGATGAAAGTTGGGATTCCAATAAAGTCCGCACAGTCGTTGAGCCTTATATTCGTCAAGCTTTACATGATATTCCCATTGCAGCTCAATGTAGTTGGTATATTAACCCAACAGGAAAATTTGTCATTGGTGGCCCTCAAAGTGATGCTGGACTGACGGGACGCAAAATTATCGTGGACACGTACGGAGGTGCAGCCCCCCATGGAGGCGGTGCTTTTTCAGGAAAAGATACGACAAAAGTTGACCGTTCAGCAGCATATGCGGCGCGCTATCTAGCTAAGAATATTGTTGCCGCTCATTTAGCAGAGCGATGCACAATTCAACTCTCCTATGCCATTGGTATTGCACAACCTTTGTCAATTTATATTAATCTTCATGGGACAGGAAAAGTCGAGGAAAAGGTTATTGAAGCAGCCATTCGCAAAATAATGGACCTTTCCCCCACTGGAATTCGAAAACATCTTGACCTTAATAAACCGATCTACACAAAAACAGCTGCTTACGGTCACTTTGGGCGAAAGCCAAAGCATGATGGTTCGTTTTCATGGGAAAAAACTGATCTCGTGAAAACGCTTCAAACAATGATCAAGATCCCATGATTGAACATAATACACGCAAGAGCGAAGCCTTTTTTGGACGCCGACAAGGAAAACAGCTGCGAAACAGTCAGCTTGCACGTATAAAAATGCTTCTCCCCAATTTTAATATTGATTTAAATGCCCCTCCTCCCTCAAACCTTGCATCCTTATTTTCGAGCAAAGTAAAAGAAATTCGACTTGAAATCGGCTTTGGTGGCGGTGAACATTTACTCCATGAAATGGAACACTTTCCGCAAACTGGTTTTATCGGCATCGAGCCTTTTATCAATGGCATGGCAAAAATATTGTTTTCCCTTGAACAGTATACACACCATCAAAATCATCTTCGTCTCTATAATGATGATGCTACACGCCTGCTTGATTGGCTCCCTGATACCTCACTTGATGGCATAGATCTTTTCTATCCTGATCCTTGGCCGAAAAAGAAACACTGGAAACGACGTTTCATCAATATAAAAAATCTTAACCGCTTTGCGCGCGTTCTTAAAATGGGAAAAAAATTTCGCTTTGCTAGCGATATAGACAGTTATGTAAACTGGACCCTCTATCATTGTGAAAACCATGATCACTTTGAGTGGAAAGCAGAAGGCCCCCAAGATTGGAAAATCCCTTATCCACTATGGAAAGGCACCCGCTATGAAGCAAAAGCTTTACGAGAAGGACGAACGCCTACCTATCTTACCTTTATCAAGAAATAAATGATCAAGTGCTTTTCTCATAAATATCTTGAAAAATTTTGAATTTAAGAGTATCAATAACTAAATTCTTGGTCTTATGATGAAGAGTGGGTCTTGGACCTGCTCTTTTTTAATATCATAAAACTGACGAAAATAACTTGGGTAAAATGTATGAACGAAGCTGAAAAAATAAGCAATCTTGACGAACCACGTCTGTTTAAAGAAGATGGTATCGAGGCACGGGTTGCGGCTCTTGTCATACCACTGCTTAAACCTTTAGGTTTTCGTTTGGTGCGTGTAAAACTTCTTGGACAAAATGGTTTAACACTTCAAATTATGGTTGAGCGGGCTGATGGTTCTCTGACCGTAGAAGATTGTGAAACTGTTAGTCGGACTGTTTCGCCCCTCCTTGATGTGGAAAATGTTATTGAACGTAAATATCATTTAGAAATCTCATCCCCTGGAATAGATCGTCCTTTGGTCAGAAAATCTGATTTTTTTCATTGGCAAGGACATCTTGCAAAAATTGAAACCAAAACAACTATTGATGAGCGCCGAAAATTTCGTGGAATACTTACCAATATCACGCAAGATGGATTTATTTTAAACACTGATAAAGCTGCTTACGGAGAAGCCATGTATACCTCTATTTCCTTTTGTGATATCATAAGCGCGCATTTAGTGCTTACCGATGAGCTTATTCGCGATGCATTGAAAAAAAATAAAGATTTAAGTCAACAATTCATCCCTGAAGATAATCTTACCGACTCAATACAGACGCTCAATTCCAAAAAATAATATCACTGGGAAATACCCATCGTGTGGCACAAAGAAGGAGAAAATTGATGGCTACAAGCGCTAACAGGCTTGAGATTCTGCAAATTGCAGATGCTGTTGCACGTGAAAAGTCAATCGACCGTGAAATTGTCATTTCTGCAATGGCTGACGCTATTCAGAAAGCAGCACGTTCTCGTTATGGTCAAGAAACCAATATTCGTGCTGAAATTAATTCCAAAACAGGTGAAATTAAATTACAACGCCTGCTAAAAATC
Organism: Bartonella tribocorum; assembly: GCF_002777915.1. Lineage (GTDB taxonomy): Bacteria > Pseudomonadota > Alphaproteobacteria > Rhizobiales > Rhizobiaceae > Bartonella > Bartonella tribocorum_A. Next base: position 77,157 of record NZ_NJGE01000004.1, read on the forward strand.
GTTGATGTTGTTGAAGACTATACAACGGAAATTACTTTGTCTGATGCCCTCAAGCGCCAAGAAGATGCACAAATTGGTGATTTTTTTGCTGATCTTTTACCTCCTATGGATTTTGGACGTATTGCAGCACAATCTGCTAAACAGGTTATTGTACAAAAAGTACGCGATGCAGAGCGTGATCAGCAATATGAGGAATTTAAGAATAAAGTTGGTGAAATTATTTCTGGTACAGTCAAGCGTGTGGAATATGGCAATGTTATCGTTGATTTAGGACGTGGTGAAGCGATTGTGCGCCGTGATGAATTAATTCCCCGTGAATCCTTCCGCTATGGAGACCGTATTCGTGCTTTTGTCAATGACGTACACCGTGAAACACGTGGACCACAAATTTTCCTTTCACGCACACATCCTCAATTTATGGTAAAACTTTTTACTATGGAAGTTCCAGAAATTTATGATGGTATCATAGAAATCAAATCGGTTGCCCGTGATCCAGGTTCACGAGCCAAAATCGCCGTTGTTTCACGCGATGGTTCCATTGATCCTGTTGGAGCATGTGTGGGAATGCGAGGAAGCCGTGTACAAGCTGTTGTTGCTGAATTACAAGGCGAAAAAATTGATATTATTCCTTGGTCACCTGATGCTGCAACATTTGTCGTTAATGCACTGCAACCTGCTGAAGTTTCTAAAATCATCCTTGATGAAGATGCTGAACGCATTGAAGTTATTGTGCCAGATGACCAACTCAGCCTTGCTATTGGACGACGCGGACAAAATGTTCGCTTAGCTTCGCAACTAACGGGATGGAACATTGATATTTTAACGGAAAAGGAAGAATCTGAAAATCGTCAGAAAGAATTTACTGAACGCAGTAAATTGTTTATGGAAGCCTTAGAGGTTGACGAAATGATCGGACAGGTTATGGCATCAGAGGGCTTTTCTTCTATTGAAGAAATCGCTTACATTGATCTTGAAGAAATCGCTTCTATTGATGGTTTTGACCATGATACCGCTGCTGAAATCCAAAGTCGGGCCCGCGAATATCTCGATCATCAAGAAAAAGAACTTGATGAAAAACGCAAAAAGCTTGGAGTTTCTGACGAATTGCGGACACTTCCTGGAATGACAAGTGCTATGCTGGTTGCTGTGGGTGAGGATGGTGTAAAAACAATAGAAGACTTTGCAGGCTATGCCGTTGATGATTTAGCTGGGTGGAGAGAACGCAGAGAAGGTCAAACAAAGAGTTTTCCTGGTGTTTTAACCCCTTTTGACATTACACGCGCGGATGCAGAAGCTATGGTTTTAGCCGCACGTGTACAAGCAGGTTGGATAGATCAAGCCGATCTTGTTACAGAAAATCCTGTAGAAGATGAAAAAACAGATGATTTGGATGTGGATACACTTTAAATGAATGAACGGACTTGCATTGTGACCCGACAAAATGCTTCAGCACAAACGCTGATCCGTTTTGTTATTGGTCCCAATAACCAAATTGTTCCTGATCTTAAAGCGAATTTACCAGGGCGTGGCGTTTGGATTTCTGCCCATCACACTGTTATTGAGAAAGCGATCAAACAGAAAGCTTTTCACAAAAATTTTAAAACAGATGTTGAGGTTGCACCAAATCTTGTACATATTGTCGATACGCTCTTACTCAAAGCTGCTCTTTCAAGCCTTTCCATAGCAAGAAAAGCAGGAGCTGTTGTCATGGGAGCAACGAAGGTTGACGCTGCTATCCGCTCTGGTCAAGTTATTCTTGTACTTCATGCTAAAGAAACAACAGAAGATGGAAAACGAAAAATTGCACAAGCCATCCATACAATACAACAACAAACAAATCGGACGATAAAAACCATATCTTTATTTACAAGTGATGAAATGCGTGTGGCTTTTGGCTCTAATCCTGTCATGCACGCAGCCTTGTTGGACACAAAGGCTGCTGAAGGATTTCTTAAAACGACATATAAATTGATCAGCTATCGTGATGACAAGCATAATAAGCACGGTGAGATGACGGCACAAGCCGTGAAGGAAGTACAATGAGTGAAAATAACAACGACAAAACAACAGGCAAGAAGACATTAACTCTTAAGCGGTCTGTCTTGGAAACGAGTACGGTCAAACAAAATTTTAGCCATGGTCGCACAAAAGCTGTCGTTGTTGAAACCAAACGACGTAAAATTACGCGACCTGATGAAAAAGCTGAAACCCTGCAACCTATTACAAAGCCGCATGTAGCATCCCAGCGCTCTAAACCGCGTTTTGAGGAAAAAAAGCCTCAAGAATCTGTAACCAAAAGCAATCTTTCATCAGCTGAAATGGAAGCAAGGCTTCGCGCGTTAGAAGAGGCACATATCCAAGAAAGAATAACGCGAGAACAAGCTGAAAAAGAAGAAAAACGTGCTAAAGAGCGTGAGGAAATTTTAAAGCAAGAAATTAAAGAAAAAGAAATACTTCCACAAGAAGAAGAAGAAGAGAAATCACCAATACAGATTTCACCTGTTCTCTCTGAGCCCCCCCTCATCGAAAAGACAGATGTTCCTATTGCGCCTAAAAACACAACTGTGATTGAAAAACGAAAAATAGATGAAGATAAAGAGGAAGAACGGCATAGCCGACGCGCTAATCCTGCTAAATCAGAAATACGTGCACCCAAAATTGTCAAAGGAGCTGATGAGCGACGCCGTGGAAAATTGACTCTTAATAGCGCACTGGACGAAGAAGGAAGCGCACGGGGACGATCCATGGCTGCAATGCGGCGCAGACAGGAAAAATTTAAGCGTGCGCAAAATCAAGAACCAAGAGAAAAAATTTCTCGCGAAGTTGTTCTTCCTGAAACGATCACTATTCAAGAGCTCGCACAACGTATGACTGAGCGTTCTGTTGATGTCATTAAATTTTTAATGAAACAAGGACAAATGATGAAACCTGGCGATGTTATTGATGCAGACGTTGCTGAACTCATTGCTGTTGAATTTGGTCATACTGTTAAACGGGTTTTAGAGTCTGACGTAGAAGAAGGTATCTTTAATATAACAGATAATCCTCAAAATATGCAGCCGCGTCCCCCTGTTGTAACCATTATGGGCCATGTTGACCACGGAAAAACTTCTCTTCTAGATGCTATTCGCAAAGCAAATGTTGTTTCTGGTGAAGCAGGTGGTATTACCCAGCATATTGGGGCCTATCAAGTAGAACAAAACGGTCAAAAAATTACCTTTATTGATACACCAGGTCATGCTGCATTTACTGCTATGCGTGCCCGTGGGGCTCGTGTTACCGATATTGCCGTTCTTGTTGTCGCCGCTGATGATAGTGTCATGCCGCAGACGATTGAATCCATTAATCATGCCAAAGCTGCTGGTGTCCCTATTATTGTTGCTATCAACAAAATTGATAAACCAGCTGCGAATGCACAAAAAGTTCGTACAGAACTTTTACAACACGAAGTGTTTGTTGAAACGATGGGTGGTGAGACTTTGGACGTTGAAGTTTCTGCTAAAACTGGTCAAAACCTTGATAAACTTCTCGAAGCTATCCTTCTTCAAGCTGAAATGCTTGATCTCAAAGCAGATCCTCAACGAACGGCAGAGGGCGTTGTCATTGAAGCCAAATTAGATCGCGGACGTGGATCTGTTGCAACCGTTCTTGTTCAAAAAGGTACATTACATCCTTCTGATATTATTGTTGCTGGAAATGAATGGGGGCGTGTGCGTGCTTTGATTGATGACCATGGTCGCCATGTCAAAGAAGCCGTTCCCTCTACACCGATTGAAATTTTAGGCATGCAAGGAACACCACAAGCTGGAGACCGTTTTGCTGTTGTCACGCATGAAGCAAAAGCACGTGAAATTTCTGAATACCGTCAACGCTTAGCACGTGATAAAGCTGTTGCGCGACAAACCGGTTCGCGTGGCTCTCTCGAACAGATGATGACAAAATTGCAAACCACTGGTGTTAAGGAATTTTCTCTTATTATCAAAGGAGATGTGCAAGGATCAATTGAAGCAATCGCTTCAGCATTGGAAAAACTAGGGAATGATGAGGTTCGTGCGCGTGTTGTACATTCTGGTGCTGGAGGAATTACCGAAAGTGATATTTCTCTTGCGGAAGCTTCCAACTCAGCTGTGATCGGTTTTAATGTGCGAGCCAATAAACAAGCGCGTGATTTTGCTAAAACACAAGGAATTGAAATTCGTTATTACAACATCATTTATGATCTTGTTGATGACATCAAAGCAGCCATGTCTGGGTTACTCTCACCAGAACAGCGTGAGACTTTCCTTGGTAATGCTGAAATTCTAGAAGTCTTTAACATTACAAAAATCGGGAAAGTCGCTGGTTGCCGTGTTACAGAAGGTAAAATAGAACGAGGAGCCGGTGTTCGCCTTATCCGCGATAATATCGTTATTCACGAAGGAAAACTGAAAACACTCAAACGCTTTAAAGATGAGGTCAATGAAGTGCAAAGTGGTCAAGAATGTGGAATAGCCTTTGAAAATTATGAAGATATACGCGCAGGAGACATCATTGAGACCTTCCGTATCGAACATATTAATCGCACATTATAAAATAATCCCATAACTTTACTCTGTTTTGAAATGAAGAGAGTTATGGGTGTTCTATACACAATGTCTCTTTATTTTCTTATCTGAATGGTCAAAAAAAAGAGATCTTGGAGCAAGGATAAGACTTCGATGAAAAACGCAGGGCCATCACAACGGCAACTTAGAGTAGCAGAACAAGTGCGTCATGCAGTAGCGCATATACTACAGCGTAATATTTTGCTTGATGATGTCTTAAAAGATATTGTCATTTCTATCTCTGAAGTACGCATGTCTCCAGATTTAAAAATTGCTACTTGCTTTGTATCACCTCTCAGCACGCTTAAAAATGCTTCCCATACCGATGTTGTTGATACCCTCAATAAACATCGTCGTTTTCTTCGTGGAGAAATCAGTCATGCGTTGCGACAAATGAAATATATACCCGAATTGCGTTTCCGACTTGATAATAGTTTTGACAATTTTTCAAAAATTGATGCCCTCCTGCGATCACCTGAGGTTGCGCGTGATCTTCATAGTAATAAAGATGAGGATTAAAGAGAATGGCACGGCAACGCAAAAAAAAAGGGCGTCCTGTTTCTGGCTGGATCATATTTGATAAACCGAAAGGAATGAAATCAACAGAAGCTGTCTCACAAATCAAATGGTTCTTTCATGCACAAAAAGCAGGGCATGCGGGTACACTTGATCCTCTTGCTTCAGGTCTTCTCCCCATTGCTTTAGGTGAAGCAACCAAAACTGTTCCTTACGTGATGCAAGGCAAGAAAACTTACCGTTTTCATATCGCTTGGGGGCAAGAACGCTCAACAGATGATCTGGAAGGAGAAATAACGAAAACTTCTCTCAAACGTCCAACACAAGAAGAAATACTTTCTCTTCTTCCTCAATATACAGGTGTTATTTTGCAAACACCTCCACAATTTTCAGCAATCAAAATTGCTGGAAATCGCGCCTATGATCTAGCGCGTGAAGGGGAAATCGTTGAAATTGCACCCCGTGAAGTAGAAATAGAAACTTTCGAATTAATAAAAATGCCAACCAAAGAGTATTCTGTCTTTGAAATAACTTGTGGAAAAGGAACTTATGTGCGCTCACTAGCACGCGATATGGGACGTGATCTGGGGTGCTATGGGCATATCGCTGACTTAAGGCGTATTGCCGTCGCACCTTTTGATGAAGAGGATCTTATTACATGGGATGAACTAAAAGCAGCAACATCGTCAAAGAACAACACAGCAGATGAAAATGAGAATTTTTTTGAAAAAAACTTCTCAACACTCGATGAACTGTTAATTGAAACGGGAGCTGCATTAGATTGTCTTCCTCATTATCCGCTTACTGAAACCCAAATGCAGAGAGTTATGAGGGGACATTCTATTTCTTTGTGCGCTCATAAAACACTTCTTGATGAAGAAGAGGTTTGTGTCTTCTATAAGGAACAACTTCTTGCTATTGGCACTCTCGACAAAGGTCTATTTAAACCAAAGCGGATTTTCACAATTTAAGTGTTTCTTTCTTCTAACCATCTCTTATTAAAAATATTGTTCTCTATCAAATTAAGAGAAATATGTTGTTTTTCATTTCTCTATGCTCACCGTATTCATATTAAAACTTAAAGATCGTACGACAAGCCAACCCTATCCTATACTTTGCCATTCTCTAATTTTTAAACCCTTATATTTGAAAAGCTTCATAAGAGGCTTTTTTTATTTCTTTTTTAATCGTTTTTCACACATTAGTCCCCATTTGTAATGTGCAAGAAAATGGTTTTTATTGATTCAATACAAATAAGATCAATAGATTTAAAATAAGAGAATCTTAAAGATTTTTAGGGCTATTACTCAACATAGAAGTAATAAATATCATTATAAATCAATTATTTAATAATTAAATCATTCGTTTTTGGGGCTTATGCTAACCAATTGACCAAAAGAGTATGACCATATTTAATATTTTACAAAAAAACTGTTCTAACCTTAAGGAAGATGATCAGAAGGAACTTTTAAAAGCATCTCATTGACTTGGGGTATTGTCTGTCGTTCAATCATGCGGTGCACTCTTATACCCTCAGGAGCACAATTTAAATGACGCAAACGCTTATTAACTTCAGCATCCGCTTTTGTACGGCGATGATTATGGCGTAAATAATCTACCCATGTTGGCATATGATAAGCCTCTGTCCAATATTCAGGTCTTTCAAGATCTCGTAAAAGGACCCATTGACGTGCACCATCACGTAAACGAATATGGCGTCGACGCGTCATTACTTTGAGAAACTCTTCTAGATCATTTTCATGAATTTGATAATCAATCATTATCATGATCGGGCCACTTCTTGCTTTTAGGTCGAGTAAGAGTTCTGGCTCTCTAAAATGATCAAGGGGATTCAAATCTATTTGAGGAATTTCTTGAATTCTAAATTTTACCCCCGCAAGAGCCCCAACAATCAAGAATAGAGAACAAATACTCAAAGCAACTGTTGGAGAATAACCATCAGCTAAAATTCCCCAGATTGCACTACCAATAGCCATCCCCCCATAAGATGCGGTTTGATAAAGTGCTAAAGAACGTGCCACAACCCAGCGTGGTGTAGAGAGCTGTACAGATGTATTAAACAATGATAATGCCAAAACCCAACATAAACCTGCAGGAAATAAAGCAATATGGCTTATAATCAGTGAGCGGCTTATTCCCAATAAAAAGCAAGAAAAAGCAAAACCAATAAATGCACTTGCAATAATTGTTTCTGAACGAAAATGATGCCGTACAAATGCATTAATAATCCCTGCCGTCATAGCCCCTAACCCAAAACAACCAAGCAATGTACCATAAAGAAGGGCACTTCCTCCCAGAACTTGATGTGCAACAATTGGCAAAAGGGCTAAAATCGAAATCGCCCCTATACCAAAAAGGAATGCTCGAACCATAATACTCAGAAGATTAGGTGACATCGCAACATAACGCAAACCATCCGAGACAGCCCCTAATAGTCTTTCTCTTGGCAATGGATTGTTTTTATAATTCGATTTCCAGAAAAATAATGCACCAATAAGAGGGATATAGCTTATAGCATTAAACAAAAAAGCAGCCGATGCCCCCAAAGTTGCAATGATGGCTCCTCCAATAGCGGGTCCAACACTCCGCATCAAATTAAAACCGACACTATTCAAACTAACAGCTGCAGGAATATTTTCCCTACTCACGATATCTCCTATCGTTGCTTGCCAAGAAGGATTATAAAAGGCTGTGCCACATCCAATCAAAAACGTAAAACATAACAAAAGCCAAGGTGTTAAAAATCCCATATAGGCTAAAATAGATAAGCTCATAGATATGACCATCATCATAATCTGTGCGCACAACATAATTTGACGACGATTAAAATTGTCCGCTAATGCCCCTGCCATCAAAGAAAACATAACAAGTGGTAATGTTGTCGCACTCTGAACAAGCCCAACCATAGAATGCGAAGAACTAATTAACGCCATTAACCACCCTGCTCCAACAGCCTGTATCAGCCCCCCTAAATTAGAAATAAGAGTAGATGACCATAAATTTCGAAATACCGAATTACGAAAAAGTTTTAATGTTGAAATGCTCTGCATCTTTTCCCTCCAAATCGGTATTTATCACTTTTGTTACCACACACACTCATAATCTTTGTATCAAAAGATGCATAAATCTTTAAAAAACCTCTCATAAAACCCTATTTAAATCAATATTTCAAAACAAAAGCCTTTACTTCAAAGAAAGACTTCAAAATGCTTATCAGGACTAGTATTTTAACCTTCTTTCCTATATAAGGGCAAAAATAGATAAGAGTCTTTGACTCTTCTTATTTCCTCGCAGACCCTAGCTGAACGACATCTCGGCTATGGGTGACTTGATGTTTCTTCGTTTTTTGAAAGGATGATACGATGTCGATTACAGCTGAACGTAAACAAGCTCTTGTTGCAGAATATGCAAATAAAGTTGGTGATACAGGATCACCCGAAGTACAGATTGCTGTACTTTCTGAACGTATTTCTAATTTAACAAACCACTTTAAATCTCACAAAAAAGATAATCATTCTCGTCGTGGTCTTTTAAAGATGGTGTCTCAACGCCGGCGCCTTCTTGATTATCTTAAAGGAGTTGACCAAAATCGTTATCAGACACTTATTAAGAAGTTAGGTTTGCGTCGCTAAAAGAAAAGTCGGGTGGTTTAAAAAACCACCCGTTTTTTCAACATGTTTCTTTTAATTAAAAATTTTAAAAGCTGACAAGTTATTACAGGATAGGACTGTTCATCATTTCGCATTTAAGGTGATTTATCTCTCTCTTCTCGCAATAAAGATGGAAGTAACTTGTTGTCCACCCCAGAACTTGAAAATATGCTACGCAAAGCCAGAATGTAAGCAATCAAAGATTTAAACACTGGTCATTAAGGATAAAAAATGTTCAAAACACATAAGATAGAAATTGAATGGGCCGGCCGTCCGCTCACCCTTGAAACAGGGAAAATAGCGCGTCAAGCTGATGGTGCAGTGATTGCTACCTATGGAGAAACGATTGTCTTAGCAACTGTTGTATCGGCCAAAAGCCCAAAACCAGACCAGGACTTTTTTCCGCTCACCGTTAATTATCAAGAAAAATCCTATGCGGTTGGTCGAATACCTGGAGGCTATTTAAAACGTGAAAGTCGGCCAAGTGACCATGAGACATTGGTTTCACGTTTGATTGATCGTCCAATTCGTCCTCTCTTCGTTGAGGGGTATAAAAATGATACACAAGTCATTGTTTCCGTTATACAGCATGATCTCGAAAATAATCCCGATATCCTTGCGATGATTGCTTCTTCTGCCGCATTGACCCTATCAGGGGTTCCTTTTATGGGGCCTATAGCAGGTGCCCGCGTTGGCTATTGTAACGGACAATATGTTCTCAATCCTCATATTGATGAAATGCCTGAATCAAAACTTGATCTGGTGGTTGCTGGAACAGAAAGTGCTGTATTGATGGTTGAATCAGAAGCACAAGAATTGCCTGAAGATATCATGTTGGGTGCTGTGATGTTTGGTCACAAAGGCTTTCAACCTGTTCTTGATGCCATCATCAAGCTTGCTGAGGTTGCTGCAAAAGACCCTCGTGATTTTGTTCCTGAAGATCTTTCTGACCTTGAAAAAGCAATGCAGGAAATGGCCGAACAGGGTATACGAAAGGCCTACACAATTACTGATAAGCAAGAACGTTATGCCGCAATTGATGCCCTGAAAACAGAAGTCATTCATAAATTTATGCCAGAAACAGAAGAGAACTGTGACTTTAGTGCTGATCAAATTGCAACCGTATTTAAACAGTTGCAAGCAAAAATTGTTCGCGGAAACATTCTTGATACCCAAAAGCGTATTGATGGACGTAATCTTTCTACCGTGCGTCCTATCCAATCAGAAGTCAGTATTTTGCCTCGCACACATGGATCAGCACTCTTTACTCGCGGAGAGACACAAGCGATTGTCGTTGCAACATTGGGAACTGGTGAAGATGAACAATATGTTGATGCTTTAACAGGGATGTATAAAGAAACATTTCTCCTCCATTACAATTTTCCACCATTTTCAGTAGGTGAAACAGGACGTCTTGGTTCTCCTGGTCGTCGTGAAATTGGACATGGAAAATTAGCATGGCGCGCAATTCACCCCATGTTGCCAACGAAAGAATCTTTCCCTTATACTATTCGTGCTGTATCAGAAATTACTGAATCCAATGGATCTTCTTCCATGGCAACAGTTTGTGGAACGTCGCTTGCTCTCATGGATGCTGGTGTTCCGCTCGCGCGCCCCGTTGCTGGTATTGCCATGGGCTTGATTAAAGAAGGAGAACGTTTTGCTGTTCTGTCTGATATCTTAGGAGATGAAGATCATCTTGGTGATATGGATTTTAAAGTTGCTGGAACAGAAAATGGTATTACTGCTTTGCAAATGGATATCAAAATCGACGGTATTACCGAAGAAATTATGAAAATCGCCCTTGAACAAGCCAAAGATGGCCGAATCCATATCCTTAACGAAATGGCGAAAGCTTTAACCAGTGCACGAGCTGAACTGAGTGAATTTTCTCCACGAATCGAAGTGATGAATATTGCTGTTGATAAAATCCGTGATGTTATCGGCTCTGGTGGTAAAGTTATTCGAGAAATTGTCGAACAAACTGGAGCAAAAATTAATATTGAAGATGATGGTACCATTAAAATTGCTTCTGCTGATGCTAAAACCATCGAAGCAGCAAAACGCTGGATCCATTCTATTGTCGATGAGCCTGAAGTTGGTGCTGTCTACCAAGGAACAGTTGTAAAAACTGCAGACTTTGGTGCATTTATAAACTTCTTTGGTTCTCGTGATGGGCTTGTTCATATCTCTCAACTGGCATCAGAACGCGTCACTAAAACAACTGATATCGTTAAGGAAGGTGATAAAGTTTGGGTTAAACTCATGGGCTTTGATGAGCGTGGAAAAGTTCGCTTATCAATGAAAGTCGTTGATCAAGAAACCGGAAAGGACATTACCGATGATAAATCGATGAAAGAAGAAAAGTCCATGGATGAAAAAAAACAACCTGAAAATAAGCGCCGCCGGCAGAAAAAAGAAGAGTAATTTTTTCTTCTTATCATAATCATGAAATGCCATCCCAACATTGGAGTGGCATTTTTCTTTGAAAGAACCACATGTGTTATCATTTTTACCTTTTGAAAATCATGCGCTCCCTTATCCAGATCCAAACCAATGCTGGCTCAGTTTTGGTTTAACGGAAGTTCCTGCTCCAGAATGGGCACAAAATTTAAAAGTTATCACGCCTTGGCGACCAGACTTTTTAAAATTTGTCGATACTCAATTTCATTGCTCTCCTCAAATAGATAAAAATTTCATCTATGATGGAGCATTTTTACGTTTAAGCAAATATCGCGGTTTTAACCAAAATTGTTTTCTTGATTTATTAGAATGCGTTAAACCCAGTGGATGGATTGTGATCAGTGGGAATAAAACGGCTGGTGCTGCTTCAATGATGAAATGGGTCAAAAAAATTGTTCCCATAACCAATAAACTATCTAAAAATCATGGTCTTGTATTTTGGCTTCAAGTTCCTCAACAAATAGAGAGACAAAATATAGCACAATTGCGCTCACAACCGCTTTCTTTTGATAAATTTCAAACCACTTCTGGTATGTTCTCACACGGTCGTATTGATACAGGATCTGCAGCACTTGCTTCTTATATGCTCAAAGTTATTTCTGGGAAAACGGCTGATTTTGGAGCTGGCTGGGGCTATCTTTCTCACGTTGCACTTGAAAGCGATGTAAAACTTACAACTCTTGATCTTTATGAAGCAGACTACAACGCTTTGAAAGCAGCAAAACAGCACCTTGAACCCATAAAAGCCTCTTTTCCAATTCATTTTTATTGGCATGATCTTGTGCATGAGCCTGTCACAAATCTGTATGACACAATCATTTCCAATCCGCCGTTTCATACACAACAAACGACAGATGTCTCCTTAGGAAAAAGTTTTATTATAAATGCTGCAAAATGCCTGAAATCGGGTGGCAGTCTACTTCTTGTTGCAAACCGCCACCTTCCTTATGAAACATTGTTAAAAGATATTTTCCGCACAGTATTAATACATGAACAAGCCCATGGTTTCAAAATTATCGAAGCACGAAAATAAACAAAACAAGCAATACCTCTAAAGAATAAAACGGGAAAGATCGATATCAGCAGCAAGCTCGCCAATAGATTTTCTGACATAATCGGCATCAATTTTAAAAGATGTTCCAGCTTTATCCGGTGCCGTGAAAGAAATCTCATCTAAAACGCGCTCCATAACGGTTTGCAAACGACGTGCTCCTATGTTTTCAATCCTTGCATTTAAATCTACAGCAATATCTGCTAAAGCATCAATCGCATCATCGGTGATTTCCAAATGAACCTCTTCCGTTGCCATAAGAGCAATGTATTGTTTAATCAAACTTGCTTCTGGTTCTGTTAGAATACGTCGTAAATCTTCCCTTGTTAAAGGGTTAAGCTCCACGCGGATCGGCAAACGTCCTTGAAGTTCTGGTAATAAATCAGATGGCTTGGAAACATGAAATGCACCAGAGGCAATAAAAAGGATATGATCTGTTTTGATTTGCCCATATTTTGTAGCAATTGTTGTCCCTTCCACCAAAGGCAAAAGATCACGTTGGACGCCTTCACGCGAAACCGCAGCACTGGCTCCACCATCCCTCGTTGCAATTTTATCAATCTCGTCAATAAAAACAATACCGTCATTTTCAGCAACGCGAAGTGCTTCTTGAATAATTTGTTCCTGATCAAGGAGTTTTTCAGATTCATCATCAATGAGTGGTTTAAAAGCATCCCTTACCGTCGTTTTACGGACTTTTGTACGACTGCCCATTTTACCTAAAATATCGGATAAATTCATAATCCCCATTTGCGCCCCAGGCATACCAGGAATATCAAAGGTTGAAGCACTATTGCTATTATTATCGGCTACTTCTATTTCAATCTCTTTCTCATCCAATTCACCTTCACGCAATTTTTTGCGAAAACTATCGCGGGTAGCTGGACTTGCTGTTTTACCAACAAGGGCATCTAAAACGCGCTCTTCGGCATTCAGGTGAGCCTTTTCTCTTATTTCATCCCGTTTCTTTTCACGCACAAGAGAAACGGCAATTTCAACAAGGTCTCGAATAATTTGCTCAACGTCACGCCCCACATAACCAACTTCAGTAAATTTAGTCGCTTCTACTTTCACGAAAGGCGCTCCAGACAGTTTTGCTAATCGACGTGCAATCCCTGTTTTACCAACACCTGTTGGCCCTATCATTAAAATATTTTTTGGCATCACTTCTTCACGCATCGGTTCATCAAGCTGTTGTCTACGCCACCGATTACGCAGTGCAATAGCGACAGAACGTTTGGCATCATTTTGGCCAATAATAAAGCGATCAAGTTCAGAAACAGTTTCACGAGGGGAAAATACAACACACATTTAAATAGCTTTCTCTAAAGAAGATAATTCTGCATCCAATGTTTCAATCGTAAAATGATCATTGGTGTAAACACAAATTTTAGCGGCAATAGCCATCGCTTTACGAGCAATGGTTTCTGCATCTAAATCCAAGTCCATCAGTGCCCGCGCTGCTGAAAGAGCAAAATTTCCTCCAGAGCCAATGGCCATAACACCATCTTCTGGTTCTAAGACATCACCAAGCCCTGTTAGAGCCAAAGTCACTTTCTTATCAGCCACAAGCATCATTGCTTCAAGACGACGTAAATAGCGATCTGTTCGCCAATCTTTTGCAAGTTCTACACATGCACGCATAAGCTGATCAGGATATTGCTCAAGCTTTGTTTCCAATCTTTCCAGTAATGTGAACGCATCTGCCGTAGCACCCGCAAAACCAGCAATAACCACGCCACTCTTCCCAAGACGACGGACTTTACGTGCATTGCCTTTCATAATCGTCTGTCCAAGAGAGACCTGACCGTCGCCAGCCATCACGACTTTGCCACCTTTTCGTACTGTAATAATCGTTGTACCATACATTATGTCTGGCTTATGTTCTGTCATAAGGAGACTCCTCAATATTACTCTTCATTTTTAATATTATCTTTTCATACAATGTAAAACTCAATTACTATTGTCCTATTTAAGAACATATACAGCAAAACACAATGATTCAGCATCACTCAATTTGTTGAAATTGAAAAAATGATATTATTGTTGTCAATGTAAATTACTGCTAAATAGCTTTATGTAAACAGTTTGTGCCTTTATAGAGGAAAATTATGAAAAAAATAGCTATAGGAACCTTAGGTGGAACAATTGCAATGACCGCTGATCGTTTTGGCCACATGCAACCGACTTTAACCTCAGATAACCTGATAAAAAGTGTTCCTGATTTAAATAAGGTAGCTGAGATTCATGCACAAACATTAATGCAAATACCAAGTGGATCTTTATCCTTTAAAATTCTTTTTGAAATAATCGAGTGGGCAAAACAACGAATAAACGCTGGCGCAGAAGGGATTGTATTAACGCAAGGAACGGATACCCTAGAAGAAACAGCTTTTTTTCTTTCTCTTTATTGGAAGGAAGCTGAACCACTCATCATAACTGGTGCTATGCGTACCCCTCACGAAGCAGGCGCTGATGGACCCGCTAATATTTTAGCAGCAACGCGTGTTGCAGCAGCCCCACAAAGCCGTAATCGAGGTGTTCTCGTTGTCATTAATGATACTATTCATTCACCGTATTGGCTCTATAAAAGCCATACCGTCAAAGTTGAAACATTTCAGTCGGGTCTCGCAGGTATTCTAGGAACTATTTTGGAAGGAAAAATCATTTATTTTAATAATCAAAAATTTTTCCCGACAACGTTTGATCTTCCCCAAAACCACAATCATCAAGTTGCACTCCTTTATTCCTCTTTATCATCTGATACACAATTAATGAAATTCTGTCTTGAAAGTGGATATTATACTGGACTTGTTATTGCCGGTTTTGGTGCAGGACACTGTAGTTTTCAAGAAGCAGACCTTGTACGACAATATGCACAAAAAATACCAATCATTATTGCTAGTCGTTGTTGTAATGGCTCCACAACTCGTATAACTTATGGCTATAAAGGCTCAGAAATCGATATGATTGCTTCGGGTGCTCTCATGTCTGGTTATTTATCAGCCGTAAAGGCGCGTTTGCTTTTATGGGCTTTTTTGGCACAAGGGCACTCGTTGGCACAGATCCGTGCACACTGGAATGACTGGACGATAAGTTAATAAAAATGATCTATTATTTTAAAGAAGAGAGCATGTAAAATAAAATTTATTTGAATATAAAGCAGCTCATCTTTCCGCTCTTAATCGATTGCTGTGGAAAAGAAAACTCGACAAATACAAATGATTGACACGACTATACAAAAAATTAATCAGGAAGATAATTTGGTCAAATCCATTTCTGACCGATATTCGCCCTATCGCGTCTTTACAGCACAAGAATGGTCAGAATTTCGTGCCGATACACCTCTCACTTTGACTTTTGATGAAATTAAACGTTTACGTTCTATTGATGATCCTATCGATCTTGAAGAAGTCCAACGCATTTATCTTTCTTTATCGCGTCTACTCTCATGCCATGTTGAAGCAGTACAGGAGCTTTTTCACAAACGTCAGCAGTTTCTCCATCAGGAAGAGACTAAAAAAACACCCTTTATTATTGGAATTGCTGGTTCTGTAGCAGTAGGAAAATCAACCACCGCTCGCATCCTTCAAGAACTGTTGAAACGTTGGACATCTAGTCTTAAAGTTGATCTGATCACAACGGATGGTTTTCTCTATCCTAACGCAATCTTACAGCAAAAAAATCGTCTGAATCGTAAAGGATTTCCTGATTCCTATGACATTAAAAAATTGCTGTGCTTTCTTTCGGCTATAAAAGCAGGTGTTGGGAATGTCCCTGCTCCGCTTTATTCGCATATGACCTATGATGTTCTAGAAAACCAGACAATTACCATTAACCGTCCTGATATTTTAATTGTTGAAGGGATTAATGTATTACAAGTTAGTGATCTTCCTAAAGATGGAAAAGTCATTCCTTTCGTGTCGGATTTTTTTGATTTTTCAATCTATGTCGATGCTGAAACAGAAGTCATTCGTCACTGGTATTTAGAGCGCTTTAAACGTTTACGTAAAACAGCTTTTCAAAATCCTGAATCCTATTTTCATCGTTATGCCCTTCTCAATGAAAAAGAAGCCTCAAAAATCGCTGAGGATATTTGGCAAACAATTAATTTAAAAAATTTACAAGAAAATATATTGCCAACACGACCACGGTCCAATCTCATTCTACGAAAGGGAAAAAATCATTTGGTCGAGTATGTCGCACTTAGACGACTATAAGGATCTCATAACTATGCACCAGAATCCCATTCATTTTACCTCAACACGTATCGATAACAGTTGCCCTATTATCTTGGTAAACCAAAGAAATCTTGCCAACTTATCACTTGATGCCTCAACAACAGCATGGATAAAAGTGAATGACTTTACTGGAAAAGCAGGACAAACACTCTTTGTTCCTCACGAAACAGGCCATTTAAAAAAAGTTTTATTTGGAATTGGCAACGGTAATGATCCCTTTATTACAGGACTGCTTGCTCAAAAACTTCCTGCTGGTCAATGGCATTTAGAAGGTGAAACCTCTGATGAAATAAATGCCTATCTTGGATTGGCTCTGGGAAGCTATCAATTTAATCGCTATCGTCAAAACTCTTCTTTTAAGTCATTATCTATCCATGTCAATAAGGCTGTTGATCTTAATGAGCTCCAACGCATTTATGAAGCTGTCTTCTTCGTCCGTGATCTCATCAATATTCCAGCCAATGATATGACCCCTGATACTCTCGAAGTAGAAGCACGAAAATTAGGAAAAACATACGGTGCTCATGTCCAAACTATTTGTGGAGATGATCTCTTAACCCATAATTTTCCGATGATTCATGCCGTAGGAAGAGCAGGCAGTACTGCACCAAGACTGATTGAGTTACACTGGGGGCAAGAACATCATCCTAAAATAACGTTGGTAGGCAAAGGCGTAACTTTTGATACAGGAGGACTGGATATTAAATCAGCCAATAACATGTTGCTTATGAAAAAAGACATGGGAGGTGGAGCAAACGTTTTGGGATTGGCTAAACTTATCATGGATGCAAAATTACCTTTCCGTCTACGTGTTTTGATTCCAGCTGTAGAAAATGCAATTTCTGCGAATGCTTATCGACCAGGTGATATTCTCAAAAGTCGTAAAGGTTTAAGTGTTGAAGTGGGTAATACAGATGCTGAAGGACGACTTGTCCTTGCTGATGCACTTGCCTATGGTGATGAAGAAAGTCCAAAATTCATGCTTTGCATGGCTACTTTAACAGGAGCAGCACGTATAGCATTAGGACCAGATCTTCCTGCATTTTATTGTAATGATTCAATATGGGCACAACAAATTTCTGAATCGGCTCACGCTGTTTTTGATCCTCTTTGGCAAATGCCCCTTTGGAAACCTTACCAAGAGATGTTATCATCACCAATTGCTGATCTTAATAATGTAACTGGAAATAGCTTTGCTGGCTCTATAACGGCTGCTTTATTTCTTAATTCTTTTGTTGAAAAAGCTGAACATTTTGCGCATTTTGACCTTTATGGATGGGTTCCAAAAGAAAAACCAGGATACCCTATTGGGGGATCAGCTCAAACTATTCGTGCCCTTTATAATATTTTTAAAAAATGAAATTTGACACAAAATATCCACAAAGATGAACGATTTTATTGGTTCAGAAGAATTTTCTTATCATCTTAAATTATGCTCTGTGCTTTAATTTAAAAAGATGAGGTGTTCTGTTTGTGCTGTCGTCATGAATCTATTTAAAGATACAATGAAAGGTAAATAAATGATCTCTAAAGATCCCAGATTACATGCATTCCGAGAAGATCTAGCAGATCAACGTCTTGAAACAGAAATTAAAGCACAGCGCTTTGTGCAAGGTGAAAAAAGACGTGTTAATGTACCTGTTGCTGGACTGTTTAAAGAAAACAATAAAAAAAGCGAAATGCAGACAGAGTGCTTATTCGGGGAAGAACTTCTTATTTTTGAACATGGAGAAACGATGTCATGGGGACAATCTCTTAAAGATGATTATGTTGGCTATATTGATACAACAGCGCTTTGTATATCAACTGTCAAACAAACACATGTCGTTTCAGTGCCACGTACTTTTCAATATTTTCAAGCTGATTTGCATGGACCAATGGAATATCCTTTATCCATGGGAAGTAAGGTAAGTGTCGTTGATGAAGTTGAAGTCCGTGAAACCATGTATTCTATACTTGAAAACGGAAAAGCAATCATTAGTAATCACCTTAGTCCCATTGAAAATGTGTATAAAGATTATGTCACTGTTGCTGAAATGTTTATCCGCACACCTTACCTTTGGGGTGGAGCCAGTGGCTTTGGAATTGATTGCTCAGGACTCATCCAACTTTCTATGATAATGACTGGTCAGAGGGTTTTACGTGATACTGATATGCAGCAGAAAACTATCGGAAATCCTCTCTCAGATAGTGATAAACTTCAACGAGGTGATCTGATTTTTTGGCAAGGTCATGCTGCCATTATGATTGACCATGAAAATATCATTCATGCAAATGGCTTCTCTATGGACGTTACGATCGAACCGCTAGAGGGAGTCATTACACGTATTGCTCAAACATATCAACGATATCCCATCGCAAAACGTCGTCCAACTCAATAAACTTAATAGAGCCCCCTCTAAAGACAATTCATTGACTGTTTTTATTATATCGTAAATTGGTTTATAGGGTAATTAGTTATCATTTTCCCGGAGAAAAATTTTTAAATATCGTAAAATTTTCTCACTTCAAGTTTGATGTTGAATTAATAAAAATATCTGTCTGTGCATCACAAGCAGGTGTGATGTGTGAATAAAATGATTAAGAAAAGAATACCTCTTATGAATGCTCTCTAATGCCAAGGTCTATCGTAAAATCGGGGCTGAAAAAATATATGATGGTGCCCATTTGCCCTTTTATTAAGCGTAAAGAGGATGACGTGCAGTAGATTTTATATTATTTCCATAGAGGCTTTAACATTGTACCTTTCACAAAAAAACAACGCGAAAGGGGCTTAGTGCGTTCGAGAAATGTATCTTTTAACATACCTGTGTATTGGCAATACAATGATTTTCAGTATTACCTAAAGAACCTGCCTTCCTTGACCAAAAGACATATCTTAAGGTATCTCATAAAACACTCTTACGTTATTTGTATTTTTCATTCATATTACTTAGAGAGATTTTTCTTCATCTCTCATATGATAAAACGTATATTATATCCCCCTAATCAGTCCTCTTTTCATGTTTTTTATATTTAATCATTAGTCGAGAGAATCAAGAGAAAAAAGACAATTTATGATTATAAAATAATATGTTATTATACTAAATATATTATGATGACGTTTAAATTATTGGTCATGTAAAATAATCTCTCATAACAAGCTCAAAATATTCTCTTCTAAAGAGTCTTTCGAAATTTTTCCTATTATCGATATCCCATGAAATAAATACCCCTGACATCTCTCAGCGTTCCTAAGCCTAACTCACAACAACACGCGTAAAAAGTATAAATCAATTATCTACCATCATTTTATGCTTGTGAAACATGCAAAAGGCATGATTTTGATTGATTGAGGATAAACAGACTTTAAATAGAAGGATTTTACGAGACTGGACTCTCTCACTTAATAATTATCAATCAATACCTATATTTAAACAATATTGTCTTCTTACACCCCATTAGAGAAGATGATTTTTTAACACCTGAACCAATGGTTTATCAGCATCAGGCATAGGATATTTATCAAGATCATTAATAAAAATCCATTCTAAATTTTGCCCCTCTCGTCCTTGCGCAACTCCCTCATAATGCTTACAAAGATACAGCGGCATTAAAAGATGAAATGTTGCATAGCTATGGCTCGCAAACGTTAAAGGGTGTAAATTATTTGCCTGAACATATACACCAAGCTCTTCTTCTAATTCACGAATCAATGAGATTTCTGGAGTTTCACCTTGCTCAACCTTTCCACCAGGAAACTCCCATAAACCAGCCAACGATTTTCCTTCAGGACGCTCGGTAAGCAAAACACGATTATTTTGATCTAACAATGCGCAGGCAACAACAAGAAGAAGGGGATTTTTTATACACATATCGCTCTCCAATGAGAATATAACAGTCTCTGTATCATATTCCCTTACCTCAAAAAGAATTCATATATCTCATTCTCTTTTTTTAATAATAGGCCATAAATATAGAATAAAGCGTGCATCCATTAACTTCTGTAATCACTATTGATCATAACGTACTCTTTTGTTAAGTCGCAAGACCAAACCGTTGCCTCACCAGCGCCCAAACCGATATCAACACGAATTGCAATGTGTTTACCTTGCATATAAGAACTTATTGCCTCTTCACAATACGCAGGATCTCGTTCGCCATTCACTGCCACTCGATATTCACCAAACCAAATCATCAACAAATCACGATCAACTTCAACACCTGCCTTCCCAACCGCCATAACGACTCGCCCCCAATTTGCATCTTCACCGGCAATAGCCGTTTTTACAAGTGGTGAATTTGCAATTGATAAAGCAATCGTTTTGGCTGCATTGTCTGTTGTAGCACCACTCACATTCACCTCAATTAAATGACGCGCACCTTCACCATCACACACAACTTGAAGTGCAAGTTCATGCAAAAGTGCATGCAAGTGCTTTGAGAATACCTCATAACGTGGATCAGCTCTCTGCGTAAGGAGAGGAAAGCTTTCTTTTCCTGTCGCAAACAACATAAGCGTATCTGAAGTTGAGGTATCATTATCGACAGTAATCGAATTGAAAGACCCCTGAACAGCTTCTGATAACATGGATTGAAGCATATCCGAAGAAATCGTCGCATCACTGACCACAAATGAGAGCATTGTTGCCATATCGGGTGCAATCATACCAGCACCTTTTGCAATTCCATGAATGGTAACAGTCTCTCCCCCGCAATCAAAAGTGCGCGTAGCAAGTTTTGGAAATGTGTCCGTTGTCATTATGGCTCTTGCAGCTTCCAACCAATTTCCCTCTTCTGCTGTCTCTGCCATACTTGGTAAAAGATTTACAATACCCGATGCATCCATTGGCTCGCCAATAACACCCGTAGAAGCTATAAAAATTTCATTTTCTCTAACCTTTAAAGTGTTCGCTGCTGCACAGATGATTTCATTGGTTGTGTGCTTTCCTTTTCTTCCTGTAAAAGCATTGGCATTTCCAGAATTCACAACAACACCCCTCGCAACCCTATGGGGAAGCGATGCACGACAATGCTCTACAGGGGCAGATGGACATTTTGAACGTGTAAAAACACCTGCAACACTTACTGGTTTATCGAATACAATGAAAAGGAGATCTGTACGATCCTTATATTTAATTCCAGCTTTAGCTGTTGCTATCCGTACACCAGATAATGGAGAAAGTTCTTGGATATTTTGGGGCATCAAAGGAGATATTTTTAAAACCACAATATGCTTTCTATAAAAAATGCTTTCTATAAAAACAAATAAAACGATTACAGCTTAAGAGCCTCTTAATAGAAAACTGCTAGGTTTTTTTGAAAAAACAAACCTAGCAAACGATCTATTTAAAGAGGCTACCTACTTATTTTTCCTCGTTATTCCGTATCTTCTTCATCGGATGTCTCATCGGGTAGCAACGTCCCATTTTGATTAAGCGATTCCATGATTTTTGTAACATTAGGATCAGGATATTTCACATCTATCTTGCTCCGCAAATCAACAATGAGTTCTTGATAGCGCTTTTTTATCAACTGTGTACGCAACATCTCTTTAACATCATCAAATGCAGGAGGTTGTTTTACACGACGATCTTCTAATTTTATAATATGCCAACCAAAAGGACTTTCAACGGGTTGTTTCGTGTATTCGCCAACTTTCAAACCAAATGCTGCATCTTCAAAAGGCTTGACCATTTGACCATGGCTAAAATAACCAAGATCACCCCCAACAGCAGCGGAACCATCTGTTGAGCTTTTCTTTGCAATCTCTTCAAAATTTTCGCCTTTATTTAAATGCTTAATGATAGATTCTGCTTCTTTTCTGGTTTTGACCAAAATATGACGGGCTTTAACTTCATCCTCTTTAGGTAAAGCAGCAATTTCTTGCTTGTAAAGAGCTTCCAAATCAGCATCCGATATTTTGTCAACAATCGCCTGTTTAAAATAAAGTTGTTGAAGTACATTGTCACGCATAACTGCCATACGTTTATCGTAAGCTTCCGTCTTATCAAGACCTTTGCTTCTTGCTTCTTTTGAAAGTGCCTGCATATCCAAATAAGCCTTTAAGACCATAATACGGCGTTGTTCATCAGGAAAGCGTGCTAAATTAGGATTTATTTCAAGCGCTAACTCATCCAATTGGCCTGCTGTAATATTCTTCCCATCAATAACGGCCATAACATGAGATGGAGAAACAGCTTTTTCAGAAGTTTTCTCCAAAGCCTTTAAATCATTCGACGATGAATTCAAATTTTCTTGGGCTCTCACCCCTAAACTTGTACTTGCCAATAAAGTTGATGCTAAAATCAGCGTGATAAAGTTAAATTTCATAAATATACTCCTTAAAATGCAAGGCAGGTTCAAGATTCCAATTTTCTTTACCATAACACTTTAACCTTTAAACATAGAGAAATAAATGAGTAATTTATTTTAAAAAGTGCAAAATCATCCTTTTATCTTAGTTCCTCCAACCCTATCTAATGCTAATGAAAAACATGATAATAGAGAAAAATGGCATATTGTATCTTAAAATACTTTGTATTGTATCCATTAAATAACATACCTAAAGTTGACATAGCGCCCTTCGCCTCTTATCTCTACTTTACAATTTAAAGTGAAAAATTGCACACCGGCAAGTATAATGGTACCATCTGCACTTCATGATATCAGAAAACTTAAAGAAAATGTGGAGCATGGGAGAGCATATGAATTTCCCAACAAGAGTGACAACAATTAAAAGAAAGGGCCAGAGATGGTCAGTCTAGGTGTTTTTGCACGTAAACTTTTTGGTTCAGCTCATGAGAGACGTCTCAAGGCACTCCGCCAAAAAGTTGCACAAATTAATGCTTTGGAAGAACAGTTCGTAAAATTAAGTGATGAACAGCTTTGCCAAAAAACAGATGCTTTTCGTAAACGCCTTAGTGAAGGTGAAAGTGTTGATGTACTCTTACCGGAAGCATTCGCAACGGTTCGTGAAGCCGCAAAACGTGTTTATGATATGCGTCCTTTTGACGTACAGCTTATTGGTGGGATGGTTCTTCACGACTGTGGTATCGCTGAAATGCGTACAGGTGAAGGTAAAACATTAATGGCAACCCTGCCAATTTATCTCAACGCATTAGAAGGTAAAGGCGTTCATGTTGTAACAGTAAACGATTATCTCGCCAGTCGTGATGCTGAAACAATGGGAAAAATTTTTAGTTTTCTAGGGCTTACAACGGGTGTGATTCTTCATGATCTTGATAGCGATGCCCGCCGAGAAGCCTATGCATGTGACATCACCTATGCAACAAATAATGAACTAGGTTTTGATTATTTGCGCGATAATATGGCTTTCGATCATAATCAAATGGTTCAACGAGGACATCATTACGCAATTGTCGATGAAGTGGATTCTATCCTCATTGATGAAGCGCGTACTCCCCTTATTATTTCTGGTCCTCTAGAAGATCGTACTGACTTTTATAACCTTATTGATACATTTATTCCTGCTTTAATTCCAGAAGACTATGAAATAGATGAAAAACAAAAGACAACGACCTTTACTGAAGTTGGTACTGAAAAAATTGAAAAAATGCTTGAACAGGCAGGGTATCTTAAAGGTGAAAGTCTTTATGACATAGAAAATGTCGCTATCGTTCATCATGTTAATAATGCTCTAAAAGCCCATAAACTTTTTGTTCGCGATAAAGATTATATTGTGCGCAATGATGAAATTGTTATCATTGACGAATTTACAGGCCGAATGATGCCTGGACGTCGTTATTCTGAAGGACTTCATCAAGCCTTAGAAGCTAAAGAGCGTGTTGCTATCCAACCAGAAAATCAGACACTTGCTTCCATCACTTTCCAAAATTATTTCCGTATGTATAGAAAACTATCTGGAATGACTGGAACTGCAACAACAGAAGCCGAAGAATTCAGAAATATTTATGGTCTTGACGTTGTCGAAGTTCCTACCAATTTACCCGTACAACGTCTTGACGAAGATGATGAAATTTACCGAACAGCAGAAGAGAAATATCGGGCAATTGTGCGTGATATCCGTCAAGCGCACGAAAAAAAACAGCCTATTCTTGTTGGCACAACCTCTATTGAAAAGTCAGAACAATTGGCAGAGCGTTTACGAAAAGAAGGCATTACCGATTTTAGAGTTTTAAATGCTCGCTATCACGAGCAAGAAGCATACATCATTGCACAAGCAGGCGTTCCTGGAGCTCTCACCATCGCAACCAACATGGCAGGACGCGGTACGGATATACAGCTTGGTGGTAATGTTGACATGCGTATCCGACAAGAATTACAGGATATCCCCGAAGGACCAGAGCGAACGGCTAAAATTGAAGAAATCAAAAAAGATGTCAAACAACTTAAAGAAAAAGCTTTAGCGGCTGGAGGGCTTTACGTTATCGCGACTGAACGTCATGAAAGCCGCCGTATTGATAACCAGCTTCGTGGACGTTCTGGGCGTCAAGGCGATCCCGGTCGCTCAAAGTTCTTTCTTTCTCTTCAAGATGATCTTATGCGTATCTTCGGTTCCAACCGTATGGATAGTATGCTGCAAAAACTTGGATTGAAAGAAAATGAGGCTATTATCCATCCGTGGATTAATAAAGCCCTTGAAAAAGCACAAAAAAAGGTCGAAGCACGGAACTTTGAAATTCGTAAAAATCTGCTAAAATATGATGATGTCATGAATGATCAACGCAAGGTTATTTTTGAACAGCGTATGGAGGTCATGAATGCAGATGATTTATCAGAAATGATCCATGAAATGCGCAATGAAGTCGTGGAAGATCTTGTAGAGACTTATATTCCCTCTGGAACATATTCTGAAAAATGGGATGTAAAAGCTCTCGAAGAGGAACTTAAACAACTCTTTAATCTTGAGCTTCCTGTGGAAGAATGGGCAAAAGAAGATGGAATTGCCGAGGAACAAATTTTAGAGCGTATCTTGGATGCTGTTACAAAACTTGAAAATGAGCGTACTGAACGCTACTCTCCAGAGGTTATGGCTTATTTTCACAAAGCAGTATTGCTCGAAACTATTGACACGCTATGGCGTGAAAATCTGGTTAGTTTAGACCATTTGCGTTCTGTTGTTGGTTTTCGTGGTTACGCACAGCGAGATCCACTCAATGAGTATAAGACAGAATCTTTTGAACTCTTTCA
Organism: Bartonella tribocorum; assembly: GCF_002777915.1. Classification (GTDB taxonomy): domain Bacteria; phylum Pseudomonadota; class Alphaproteobacteria; order Rhizobiales; family Rhizobiaceae; genus Bartonella; species Bartonella tribocorum_A. The sequence continues at coordinate 102,835 of NZ_NJGE01000004.1, forward strand.
AAGTATGTTGAGAAATTTGCGCCGAATTGTTATTTCTAAACTTATGCGCTTTGAAATTATTCAACAACCTACCGAGCCATCCATGCCTGAACAAACTGGTGCTGATTCTTCTGTTTTTAATGATCAAAATCAAGAAAATGGTCCACCCTTATGGGCACGATCACAAGAAAATAGGTTTGTTAATCCAAAAGACCGTGACCCCAACGATGTAACCACATGGGGAAAAGTTGGACGCAATGAACGTTGTCCTTGCGGTTCAGAGAAAAAATACAAACATTGTCATGGTGCCTTTGTTTGAAAAGCAAACAATGAAGATGAATAAAAAGCGAAACTATGAGCAAGAATTGCGCACAGCTGGTTTAAGAGTAACGCGCCAACGGCGTGTTATTCTTGATATTTTGGCTGATACAAATGATCATCCTAATGCATTTGAGATTTTTGAGCGTGCAAATAAGATAGATTCGAGTATTTCACTCTCAACGGTTTATCGAACTATGAAAACATTGGAAGGAAATGGAAAAATTCACCGTCATACCTTTGGTGGTGGCCCATCTCGTTTTGAGCAAGCAGATGGGCAACATCATGATCATCTCATTGATATAGAAACAGGACAAGTTATCGAATTTCATTCGGATGTTATTGAAAAATTGCAAGAGGAAATTGCAAAATCCCTTGGCTATGATATTATTCATCATCGTCTTGAACTTTATGGAAAAAAAAACTCTTAAAAAGATGATATGCCATGAGATGAAGATATCTCAGACAGTTGCATTTTATAAAAATTTACCTTGAAAATAGAATAGTTTTCATTGGCAAAAAAGCTTTTCTGCTTTATTACCGCTTTTTGTATGATGCTATAGGGTCATTCATTGCCAGTGTGATAACAAAAAAGCATTGCAATAAAATATTTGTAAAAAATTGTATTATGAAAAATTAGGCCAATATTATCATGGTTTCTTTGCCACAAGATCGCATAAAACAGCTTGAAAAGCGCTTTGAAATAATTGAAAGCCAAATGACGACCAATCCAAATGCTGAAACATACGTGAAATTAGCTTCTGAATACGCAGAGTTACAACCCGTTATTGCCTCTATACGCGCATTAAATGCTTTTTACGGAGAGATTACAGAATTAGAAACGATTATCAACGATAAACAAACAGATATAGAAATGCGTAATCTTGCTCAAGAAGAGCTACCGTCATTACATAAAAAAGTAGAGCAACTTGAAAAAGAACTCCAAATTCTGCTTTTGCCTAAAGATGTAGCAGATGAAAAAAGCGCTATTGTTGAGATTCGAGCAGGAACGGGTGGATCAGAAGCAGCACTTTTTTCTGGTGATCTTTTCCGCATGTATGAACGTTATGCCCATGCTCACCATTGGAAAGTAGAGGTTATTTCACTCAGTGAGGGGGAAGTTGGGGGATATAAAGAGATTATTGCTACCATCTCAGGAAAAGGTGTCTTTTCTAAATTAAAATACGAATCAGGTGTCCATCGTGTGCAACGTATCCCTGAAACAGAGACTGGAGGACGTATCCATACATCAGCAGCAACCGTTGCCGTGCTTCCAGAGGCTGAAGAAATTGATATCGATATTCGTCCTGAAGATATTCGTATCGATACAATGCGTGCATCTGGAGCAGGAGGACAGCATGTCAATACAACAGATTCAGCTGTTCGTATCACGCATATCCCAACAGGAATCATGGTCGTGCAAGCAGAAAAATCACAACACCAAAACCGTGCACGAGCTCTTCAAATTTTAAGGGCACGCTTATTCGATATCGAACGACAAAAGGTAGAAAGTGAACGTTCAGCTTCTCGTAAAAGCCAAGTTGGCTCTGGTGATCGTTCAGAACGTATTCGTACCTATAATTTTCCACAAGGACGTGTCACTGATCACCGTATTAATCTAACCCTGTACAAGCTTGATCGCATTTTAGAAGGAGATCTTGATGAGATTATTCATGCACTCATTTCAGATCACCAAACAGCACTCCTGATGGAAATGGATAATAATTGAGTAAATATTCTTTCAAAAATGTCATTCAACAAACGCAAGAAAAATTGCGCACGAAAGGAATTTCTGAAGCCCATCTCGATGCGAAAATACTTGTCGAATGGATAACAGGGATCAATGCTGCGATAAGAATTTCTAACCCAGATATGCATCTGTCTTCTGAGCACATTATACAAATAGAACAAGCTGTACAACGGCGTATCGCGGGAGAACCGATCTACCGTATTATAGGAGCACGAGAATTTTATGGCATATCTTTCGCGTTGTCTCAAGAGACATTAGAGCCCCGTCCGGATACAGAAACGCTCATCGATCTTGTTCTCCCTTTCCTCAAAAAACAGGTCGAAAATTCCAGAAAAACAACACTTCTTGATATGGGAACAGGAAGTGGCGCCATTGCTATTGCTATTCTTAAACAAATTCCTCAATCCTCTGCAGTGGCGGTCGATATTTCTGAAGATGCCCTTAAAACAGCTACAAAAAATGCAAAAAATGCTGAAGTCATACATCGCTTCACACCTCTTCTTAGCGATTGGTTTGATTCTGTCTCAGATCGCTTTGATTTCATTGTGTCTAATCCTCCCTATATTCCCGCAAAAGATATCAAAAAACTTGCAAAAGAAGTGCGCTTATATGATCCATTGCGTGCTCTTATCGGGGGAAAAGATGGGCTTGATTTTTATCGAAAGCTTGCCCATGAAGCAGCCAACTACTTAAAAGAAAACAGCTATGTTGCTGTTGAAATCGGTTACTCTCAAGAAAAAGAAGTCTGCGATTTGTTTGAAAAAAATGGTTTTAAATGTTTAGAAATGCGCAAAGATCTAAGCGGGATCCCCCGCGCACTTCTGTTTGCATGCAAGCATTAAAATTCCCAATCATCATCTGTAGTCGCAACCGCCTTGCCGATAACATAGGAAGAACCAGCCCCTGAAAAAAAGTCATGATTTTCATCAGAGTTTGGTGATAAAGCTGCTAAAATCGCAGGATTAACACGACAAACCTCAGGAGGGAAAAGAGCTTCAAAACCCAAATTCATTAAAGCCTTGTTGGCATTATAATGAAGAAAAATTTTCACATCTTCCGTCAATCCAAGCGCATCATAAAGATCTTCGGTATATTTGCACTCGATGTTATAAAGGTCAAAGAGCAAATTAAAAGCAAAATCTTTAATTTCTTGTCTTTTGGCTTCCTCAAGCTTTGCGTAGCCCAATTGGAATTTATACCCTATATAATAACCATGGACTGCTTCATCACGAATGATTAGTCGAATGAGATCTGCTGTATTGGTCAACTTAGCGCGACTAGCCCAATACATGGGCAAATAAAAACCAGAATAAAATAAAAAGCTTTCTAGCAAAGTCGAGGCAATTTTCTTCTTGAGTGGATCGTTTGCTTCATAACGCTCAAGGACTAATCGAGCCTTTTTCTGTAAATGACTATTTTCTTCTGACCATCTAAATGCATCATCAACTTCTACCGTCGAGCAAAGGGTTGAAAAAATAGAGGAATAAGAACGTGCATGAACCGCTTCCATGAACGCAATATTCGTCAAAACAGCCTCCTCATGCTCTGTTATCGCATCAGCAAGCAATGAAATAGCTCCTACCGTATTTTGAATCGTATCTAGAAGTGTTAATCCCGTAAAAACACGAATCGTCAATTTACGTTCCTCATCCGTTAAGCTTGACCATGAGGGAATGTCATTGGAAAGTGGAACCTTCTCAGGCAGCCAAAAATTCCCAGTTAAGCGGTTCCATACTTCAAGATCTTTCTCATCGTGTAATCTATTCCAATTAACAGCAGACACAATAGGATTTTTGGTTGTAATCTTTGTCATATGATGACCTCCTATAAACTGCACGAAACACAGCCATCGACTTCTGTTCCACTCAATGCAACTTGTCGCAGTCGCACATAGTAAATACTCTTTATCCCCTTTTTCCAAGCATAAATTTGTGCGCGGTTAATATCACGTGTGGTAGCGGTATCCGGAAAAAATAGTGTTAATGAAAGACCTTGATCAACATGCTGTGTCGCAGCAGCATAGGTATCTATAATTTTTTCAGGACCAATCTCATAAGCATCTTGGTAAAAATTTAAATTCGTATTATCCATATAAGGAGCAGGATAATAAACGCGCCCAATTTTTCCCTCTTTGCGAATTTCAATTTTTGAAGCAATTGGATGAATAGAAGAAGTGGCATGATTAATATAGGAAATAGATCCCGTAGGGGGAACAGCCTGTAAATTGCGGTTATAAAGCCCATACTCAATAACGTCTTTCTTGAGTTCCTGCCAATCCTTTTGATCTGGGATAACAATATTATTCCGTGCAAAAAGCTCTTGTACAAGTGCAAATTGCGGTTTCCATTCTTTTTCAATATATTTTTCGAAAAAACGTCCATCTGCATAAGCTGATTTTTCAAACCCTGCAAACATTTCTTGACGTTCGCGCGCAATTAAATTGGAAACTCGTATGGCATGATATGTCACAATATAAAAATAAATATTAGTAAAATCAATCGCTTCTGGAGACCCATAATAGATCTGCTCACGGGCTAAAAACCCATGCAAATTCATCTGTCCCAAACCAATCGCATGACTTTCAGCATTGCCTTTCGCAATGGACGGAACGCAAGCAATATTACTCATATCCGAAACCGCAGTAAGGGCGCGAACAGCAGATTCCACCGTCTGTCCGAAATCAGGACTTTCCATGGCTTTGGCAATATTCATTGATCCAAGATTACAGGATATATCACTTCCAATCGTGCGATAGGTTAAATCCGTCTCCAGTTCACTCGCCTCACTTACCTGCAAAATTTCTGAACATAAATTGCTCATACTTATGCGCCCAGCAATCGGATTGGATCGATTAGCAGTGTCCTCAAATAAAATATAAGGATAACCAGACTCAAATTGAATTTCCGCTAATGTCTGAAAAAAAACGCGTGCACTTATTTTCTTCTTACGAATCTTTGCATTATCAACAAAAGAGCGATAATGCTCTGTTAAAGAAATATCGCTAAAGGGTTTACCTGTCACACGCTCAATATCATAGGATGAGAAAAGATACATATCCTCATTATTCCGTGCAAGCTCAAAAGTAATATCAGGAATAACCACCCCAAGCGAAAGCGTTTTTATTCTGACTTTTTCATCAGCATTTTCACGCTTTGTATCCAAAAACTTCATAATATCTAAATGATGTGCATGCAAATAAACAGCTCCAGCCCCTTGTCGAGCCCCAAGCTGATTGGCATAAGAAAAAGAATCTTCCAAAAGTTTCATCACCGGTAAAACGCCGGATGATTGATTTTCTATTTGCTTAATCGGCGCTCCAGCCTCCCGCAAATTTGTTAAACAAAGTGCCACACCTCCACCACGTTTTGAAAGCTGCAAAGCCGAATTAACCGCACGACCGATCGATTCCATATTATCTTCAACACGGAGCAAAAAACACGAAACCAATTCACCACGTTGTTTTTTGCCAGCATTTAAAAATGTTGGCGTTGCTGGTTGAAAACGCCCTGTAATAATCTCATCCACAAAACTTTCAGCAAGAGCTTTATTCCCTTGTGCCAAATATAAGGCCACAAGACAAATACGATCTTCATAACGTTCAAGATAACGCTTCCCATCAAAAGTCTTTAGTGTATAGCTGGTATAGTACTTAAATGCGCCTAGAAAGGTAGGAAAACGAAATTTAAATGCATAAGCGCGTTTAAAAAGCTTTTTAATGAAAGAAAAGTCATAAAGCTCAAATAAGGCTTTTTCATAATAACCTTCTTCTATTAAGTAATCTATTTTTTCCTTCAGGTTATGAAAAAAAACTGTATTTTGATTAACATGCTGAAGAAAATATTGCCGTGCAGCAAGCCGATCCATATCAAATTGGATATGACCATTTTCATCATAAAGATTAAGCATTGCATTCAGCGCATGATAATCCGTAATCTGATCGGATTTCTGCGACTGTTCTATCCCAATTGTTTCCAAAATCTTTCCAATCCCTTTTTTACACAAATAACGTCTTCATCAGTGCCACGTAGCTCAAAACGATAAAGGCAAGGTACACAACATTTTTCAGCAATGATCTTACTGGCTAAATTATAATAGCGCCCAAAATTGCGATTCCCATTGCCAATGACGCCACGAATTAACTTGCGATTCTCAGCTTCATTAAGAAAACGAATAACAGCTTTCGGTACCGCCCCTCTTCCTTCTCCATCTGCATAGGTAGGAACAACCAGTACATAAGGTTCACCAACGAATGCAGAGGGATTTCTTTTATCAATTTTGAAGAGTCGTTGACCAAGCTGCAAGACAAAATGTTCTGTATTACCCGTTGCACTCGAATAATAAACAATGAGCCCCATTAAGCACAGAGGCCACTAATCATATCTGGTCTAAAACCAGACCAATGATTCTCACCACAAACAACGACAGGAACCTGACGATACCCCAGAGATTGAACAAAACTGTATGCTTGTTCATCACAGGAAATATCAACAACACGATAATGAATGCCTTTTGCATCAAAAGCACGGCGTGTAGCATCACATTGAACACAAGATGGTTTGCTATAAATAGTGATCGACATTTTCTTCAACTTTCACAATTCAAAACAATCAACCCTACCTAAGAGAGTTAATCTAATAATTTTATAGGTACTCAAGAATAACAAACAACAGAAATTGTACGCAAAACGCGCGATTATTTTCAAACAGCACACAGCTTCTTGAAAATAACGGAATCTCTCATCAAATAACTTCAAAGAATATGATGAGAATAAGCGATTATTCTACAACTTAAATGGAGTTCCCTAGTCATAAAACAACCTTTTGCTTGGCAAACAATTCCCTCCTGCTGTCTAAAAAACTAACGTTCTAAACCACCGTTTTCAAGAGTTCTGTTTTACTCTTTTACGGCAAAAATCAATTACAAAAATGAAAAGAAATTCTTCCAAAAGAGATAGCTCAGCAAGAATATCATTATATCCTTGCTCAACAAACTTTTACGATAACGTTGGAAATAACTTAGATACCAAACGAAACACACTAACACCCTCTCTTGTGCTTATTTAGAATCACCAATCATTTTGACACTATATATAGTATATACTCTCTCTCTTTCGTCAAGAAAAATTCGACCATTATTTTGAATTGTCCACGATCTTCCCACTAAAATACTCAACACACAAAATTATGTAATAATATAACATTTTATTGACAAACGTTATATTATTACATAGTTATCCAAGATAATAAGCAAAGATGGTATACGTTATGGATCTGCATTTTAAAAAGACAACATTAGGCTATGGGAATAGGATAGCGATCAAGGGCTTTTCAGCAAAGTTAAAAGCAGGTTCCTTGATCGCAATAACGGGTGATAACGGTGCTGGAAAATCAACATTGCTCAAAGCCATCGCCGGATTGATAAAACCTCTTAAAGGGAAAATTACAAAACCTAAAAAAAGCCGCATTGCTTATCTTGCTCAGCAATGTGATATAGACCAAACATTTCCAATTGATGTAAAAACACTTGTAAAAACAGGATTATGGTCTTTTTGTGGATTGTGGAAAAATCAGCGTCCTTATGATTCTAAGATTCAGAACGCACTTGAAATGGTCGGCCTCACAGCACTTGCCAACCGTTCGCTTGAAACATTATCAGGTGGGCAATTACAACGCGCCCTTTTTGCACGTATCATTGTACAAGATGCCGATATTATCTTGCTTGACGAACCTTTCAATGGTATCGACCGTAATACTCAAAAAGACCTTCTTGCACTGATCACGTACTGGCAACAGCAAGGACGTACAGTTCTCACAGCACTCCATGACCCTTTCGTCGTGCAAGAATTTTTTCCTCAAATGATTCAAATTAATCAACAAAACGCCTTTTATGGAGAAACAACACAGTTTCTCGACAACACCATTCACAACGTTATACCTTCCCTCTTCTCAAACTCTTTGTGTATTCGTACACCAAAACAGCACCCTCCTATTAATGATTCTCTCTTTATCAGGTTATAAGACGTGTATGCATTTTTTCTTGCCCCTTTTGTTGATTTCCACTTCATGCAGAATGCCCTTATCGGCTCTATTCTGCTCTCTATTAGCGCTTGTCCTGTTGGTGTATTTTTGATGCTCCGTGGAATGAGTTTGACAGGAGATGCTATTTCTCATGCTATTCTTCCTGGTGTTGCAACTGCTTTTCTCATTTGCGGCTTCTCTCTTATATCTATGACACTTGGGGGTATTTTTGCTGGTATTATTGTTGCTTTAGCAACCGTTTTAATTTCACGAAATAGCTTTCAGAAAGAAGATGCATCCATGACCGTCTTTTATCTTATTGCACTTGCAGCAGGCGTCATTATTATCTCACTGAAAGATTCAACCATTGAACTGCTTCATCTCTTATTTGGATCGGTTCTTGCAATTGATACGCAAGCTCTTTGGTTGATCTCTATCATAATGCTGATCACACTCTGCTGCCTTTTTGTTTTTTGGCGTGCGCTTGTTTTAGAAAGTTTTGATCCCCTCTTTTTTAAATCACTTTCTCCATTGAGTAAATATATTCATATCTCATTGCTTGGACTTGTCGTATTGAATCTGGTTGGAGGCTTTCAATCCCTAGGAACATTACTTTCCGTTGGCATTATGATGATTCCAGCGATTGCAGCTCGTTTTTGGTTTTCACGCTTAGGCCCTATTTGTGTGCTTTCCACTCTTTTGGGTATCATTTCTAGCGTATGTGGTCTTCTGCTTTCTTTTCATCTCTCACTGCCCTCTGGCCCTGCTATCATCATTGCCGCAGGATTTATTTACCTTATTTCCTGCCTAATAAGTCCACGCGGTTTTATTGTAACATGGTTTCCCCATCTCTTTTATACGTCCTCAATTTAAGGAAAAAATTATGTCTAAATTTACTCAAAAATTTGTTCTGCTTAGTGCTTTATTATTTGCCTTTTCTCCCTTTTCTGCTTCTGCGCACAATAAAATAAAAGTTGTTGCAAGCTTTTCTATTCTTGCAGATCTCGTAAAAAATGTAGCAGGCAACAATATCTCTATGACCACTTTTGTAGGACCCAATGCGAATACCCATACTTATGAACCCACCCCCCACGATGCTCAAGCTCTTAGAAACGCTCAGATTATTTTTATCAACGGACTTCATTTAGAGGGATTCATTGACCGCCTCATCACAGCAAGCGGTACAAAAGCACTTCTTGTCGAGGTTAGCGCTAATATTCCTCCCCTCGAAATGAAACATCAAGAACATGATGCTCATCACCACCATCACAGTATTATTGATCCGCATGCTTGGCAAACAATTCCCAATGTCGAAATCTATGTGAAGAATATCGCTGCTGCTTTTTGTAAAATTGATTCACAATCTTGTACACGCTACAATAAAAATGCCGAAACCTACATCAAAAAACTTAAAACAGCACAAGATGCCCTAAAAGCAAAAATTGCAACCATCCCTCAAGATAAACGTATTATTATCACATCTCATGATGCTTTTGGCTATTTTGCCAAAGAATATGGCTTTACTATCCTTGCGCCTCAAAGCGCTTCAACAGAAGCTGAAGCAACCGCAGCTGATGTTGCTAAACTTATCAAACAAATTAAAGCGAATAAAGCAGCAGCATTGTTCGTTGAAAATATCTCTAATCCCCGTCTCATAAAACAAATTTCAAAAGAAACAGGTTTAAAAATTGGTGGAACCCTTTATTCTGATGCATTGTCAAACGAAAATGGTCCTGCCGCAACTTATCTCGATATGATGGAGCATAATGTGAATACCATCATTAATGCCATCACTAAACATTAAAAATCTTTTTATAGAAGAAAAAAGTTCATAAAGTTACAAGCCCATGGTTATATTAAAAAATGATATGAAATAAAGTTAATTTTACAGAACAAATTTATACTCTATAGATGTTGAGATAGATAAAACCATAAGTGGATTTATCTATCTCATGTCATGGAGCTCAAACTGCAAAAATTATCATGCTCTATTTACAACGTTTCTTTTGCAATAACTCTCAATACTTGGAACAATTCATAAGAAATATTTTAAGCCCTTTCTTAAATATTTTATCCACACAGCCCTTTCCGCTTGTAACGGCAAGCGAATAATTTTGATTGCTTCAACATGGAACAGATTTGAAATGAGGAAACTTATGGTTTTCGGGATTCTCATTCAACACTCAAAATAGTGAATTATCATTATAAATCAATCTATTGTTGTTAAATAAAACGTACTTATTCTTGTACGTACTATTCAGAATAGTGTCCTGTTTTTATGGATAAAATAGATCTTTATATCACTGATCAAAGCTAAGATATGGAGTACCTAACGCCACCATTTGTGAATAATTTTTTCTCTTTATTTTTCTTATGCATTCTTTATAAAATATATAAATTATCTCATCAGAAAATAAATGATAAGATATTGTTACTCATGAATAAAACACTTTTTTTAATCAGCAAAAATATGATTAATAAATTATTGTTATTCATATTAATTGCAATGAAAAAACTTTATTATGTTTAAAAAATGATCTTCTTAAAACCGTAAAAGGATAGAATGTCTTCATATGCGTATTTCAACACGCTTGGTATCATGTGACAACGCATCATAACAAAAAATTTTAATTTTTTTGATCTCACCGGTTACACTCTGATTTTGTGAATGTAATTGAGAGAGCCAAAATATAATACTATCATAATGCAGCATAAAAAAAGTATTATCACATCAATTATAATGTTTACTTATTCCCTGTTCGCTTTCCAGTGTTTTTGTTAAACGTATGAAAATTTTGGTGAGCGACAGTGAAACTGAGTTTTTGACCATAGTCTTGTGTCAAGCGTTCTTTTATTTCAATCGTAAAAATGAGATCATTCCAACGCGTTAAGACATGGCAACCTGTTCCAATCGGCTTGATAAGCTCAATTTGTGTGTGGAAGACAGGTCCTTTATCTGGGTGTTCGCCCAATAAAATTATTTCGGGTCTGAAAGCTAAAAGATCAGTTTCTTCGCTATAGGCAAATGAATGGCCTAAATGTTGTTCTAGAACATGACGATCAAGAAAATTCATCGGTGGAGAACCGATAAAATCTGCAACAAATGTGGTTGCTGGCGTATCGTAAATTTCCATTGGTGTTCCAATTTGCTCGATAGCTCCTTTATTCAAAACGACTATTCTATCAGCTAATGTCATGGCTTCTAGTTGATCATGGGTAACATAAAGACTGGTTGTTCCTAATGAACGCTGTAGCGTTTTTATCTCAATACACATTTGCGCCCGTAATTTTGCATCAAGATTTGAAAGAGGTTCATCAAAGAGAAAAACACGGGGTTGACGTACAATCACACGTCCCATTGCAACGCGCTGGCGTTGTCCCCCTGATAACTGTCGTGGTTTACGATCAAGAAATGGTTCTATCTCCAAAAGCTTTGCCGCATGTGCGATGCGTTTTTTTATTTCTTCTTTAGGCGTTTTACGATTTTTAAGACCATATTCTAAGTTTCCACGAACTGTCATATGAGGATAAAGGGCATAATTTTGAAAAACCATAGCAATATCACGATCAGCTGGTTCACGATCATTGATACGTTCGTTATCAATACATAATTCACCTGAGGTTACTTGTTCAAGTCCTGCAATAATACGTAACAACGTTGATTTTCCGCATCCTGAAGGACCAACAAGAACAAGAAGCTCTTTATCAGCAACAGTTAAGTTTAAGTCATCAATAACCAGAATGCCGTTGTCATATCGTTTTTTTATATTTGATAACTGGATGATGGCCACAATTACTTCTCCGTTTCAATAAGACCTTTGATAAAAAGCCGCTGCATGAAGATAACAACAAGAACAGGTGGTACCATGGCAACGACCGATACTGCCATGAGGATATTCCATTGAGGATCATGTTGTAGTGATTCGACAACAAGTTGTTTTAAAATAATAAGGATCGTTTGATGATTTTGATCCGTTGTGATGATAAGAGGCCAGAGATATTGTATCCATCCATAAATAAACATAATGATAAATAAAGCAGCAATATTGCTTTTGCTGAGAGGAAGGAGAATATCCTTAAAAAACTTAAATGGTCCTGCACCATCAACACGTGCTGCCTCTAAGAGTTCATCAGGAACAGTCAAAAAAAACTGGCGAAATAAAAATGTAGCGGTTGCAGATGCAATAAGTGGGATAATCATTCCACTATAGGTGTTGATCATCCCCAATTTCGCAACAACCTCATAGGTTGGAAGAATACGAACTTCAACAGGAAGCATCAATGTAACAAAAATAAGAACAAAAGCCGTTTTTCGGAAGGGAAAACGCATGTAGACGATTGCATAAGCAGACAAAAGTGAAATAATAATTTTTCCAATACTAATTCCAAAAGCCATAATGAGTGAATTCATTAAAAGTGGCAAAAGGTTAGGTAGACCACGCTGTGAAAGGCCATTACCAAAAATCGTTTTATAATTTTCCAGAGCGTATTCCCCTGGTAAAAGAGGAAGTGTTCCTGAATTAAATGCTGCTGAACTATGAGTTGATGCAATGATCGCAACATAAACTGGAAAACAAATAATGATAATGCCAACAATGAGCGTAATATGGGTTAGAAATTTCAAAACAGGGCGATTTTCAACCATAATTTGTTTCCTAATATTGTACACGGCGCTCAATCCAGCGAAACTGGATAAAGGTTAGGACAATAACCATCAACATCAATATTGTTGATTGTGCTGCTGATGCACCGATTATCTGATTTCTAAAGCCATCGTCATATACTTTATAGACGAGGATATTCGTTGCACGTGCAGGCCCCCCAGAAGTTGTGTTATCAATAATACCAAAAGTATCAAACATAACATAATTGATATTGACGATAAGAAGGAAAAATGTTGTTGGTGAAATTTGTGGAAAGACCACAGTCCAAAATCGTTTAAAGGGACCAGCACCATCAATGGCTGCTGCTTCTATTTGAGAACGCGGAACGGACTGAAGAGCTGTAAGAAAAAAGAGAAAATTGTAGGAAATTTGCTTCCAGCTCGCTGCAATGACAATCAGAATCATCGCTTGGGTACCATTAATACGATAATTCCATAGCACCCCTATTTTTTCCAGAAGAAAAGGAATAATTCCAATGGTGGGATGGAAGATAAACAACCATAATATACCTGCTAATACTGGAGCAACAGCATAGGGCCAAAGCAAAAACATTGTATAAGCCTTTTTTGCACAGATAACACGGTCAACACAGACAGCCAAAAGAAGTGATATTGTCATTGAAGCGATAGTAACTGAAATGGAAAATACTGCGGTTGTAAGAAGTGATTGCAGATAAGTAGGATCAGAAAGAACGGTTAGATAATTTTCAAAACCAATAAAGGTTGTTGTAAAGCCAAAAGGATCTTCACGCTCAAAGGATGATTTTAGGGCTTGAGCTGCAGGCCAAAAGAAAAACAAAAAAGTCACAAGAAGCTGAGGGAAAAGCAGTCCGTAAGAAAGGAGACTATTTTTAAAATACGCATTTTTTTCTTGCATTCGCAGGGCTCTTTAAATGTAGAGACTTTTAAAAAATAAACAAAAAGGACTCAACTGCTTTTATTGAGTCTTTAACGTTTAACAAAAAAACGAGATCAATGATTAGATTTTTCAAATTCTCGCAAGAGTTTATTTCCACGTTCAACGGTCTCATCTAAACCATCTTTCGGTGTTTTTGAACCACTAAGAACAGCTTCTAACTCCTGATCAAGAATGGTACGAATTTGCGGTAAATTACCAAACCTTATCCCTTTCGAATTAACTGTCGGTGGATTAAGATTGATCTGTTTGATAGCAATATCAGCCCCTGGCGTTTTTTCGTAGAAATGTTGTTTTTCACTCAATTCATAAGTTGCTTTTGTGGTTGGAAGATAACCTGTTTTTTGATGCCATTTTGCTTGGTTCTCTGTTTTTGAAAGAAACTTAAGAAACGCAGCTGCTCCGGCATATTCTTTTGGGGTATGTCCCTTAAATGCCCAAATAGAAGCCCCCCCAATAACTGAATTTTGTGGCGCTCCTTCTGCATCCTTATAATACGGTAGCATACCAACGCCCACATTAAACTGTGCTTCAGAAACAATTCCAGCATGTGATCCTGAAGATTGCATAAAAATTGCGCAGTTTTGTGCCATAAACATCGGTGTCGCATCTAATGCGCCTGCAGGACCACCATAGCGGAAAATACCTTGATCAGACCACCTTTTCAGGTCTGTCCACATACGCACTTGTAAAGGTCCATTAAATGTAAGTTCTGAATCAAGTCCTTTAAAGCCATTTTCCTTCGTTCCAAAAGGAACATTGTGTAACGCTGAAAAATTTTCTATCCCAATCCATTGAGCTGCATAAGCCATTGTAAAACCACACGTTGCCGCTTTAGTCTCAAGAATTTTTTTAGAAAAATCTTCTACATCTTGCCATGTTTTAGGGGGCTGTTCTGGATCAAGTCCGGCTTTTTTAAAGATATCTTTGTTGTAATAAAGGATTGGTGTTGAAATATTGAATGGCATAGAAATTATATGCCCCTGTTCATCGGAGTAATAGCCGCTAATAGCAGGAAAATAATCTGTAGGATCAAATTCTTGTTTTGTATCAGCCATAAGTTGATAAAATGGATAGATTGCACCCTTTGCAGCCATCATAGTTCCAGTACCAACATCATAAATTTGAGCGAGAACGGGCTGCTTCTTTCCGCGAAATGCTGCAATAAGCGCGACCAAACCCTCTTCATATTCGCCGCGAAATGAAGGAACAACTTTATATTCAGATTGACTTGTATTAAAATCGTTAATGAGGCTTTCAGTTTGCTTTCCTAATTCACCACTCATAGAATGCCAAAAGCTGATTTTTGTCTGCGCAAAACTTGCTGTTATTCCAGCTGTGGACATTATAATAGCAACCGTGGCCGCTATGAAAAGATAAAAACGACTCATGGTTCACCCTTTCTGAAGTGATGGAATACAAACTACCCCTGAATTTATAGTATTACACATAACATGCTATGACAGTTTTATTTCAGAAATACATTTTTCCATTTAAACAGGAACCACCAAAAGGTCAAATGAATTTGTTTAGATTTTTTCGTTTTCTTTTATAGACTTTCTTATGGTTTAATGAGATATGCGTTTGTAACTATCTGAAAAAAGTGAGATAATTTAAATACACGAGGAAATAGATAAAAAGATATAGATCGTAAATGTCATTTAATGACTTTGTGTAATACCTAATAATATCTGGATTTACTTTTTTCAAAAAAGAATTGTTTATTCTTTTGTTATTTGTCTTATAATTTTTGGCTTATAACTTTAACATGATGTTGCTAGCAAATTTAACGAAGAGACATATAGAATTTTTCTTAAAATTAAAAAAATCGTTTTGACGTGCTTAAAAGTCTCCTTCGCGATAATGGCAACACATTGATTTATAATAATAAATTATCCTTTTCAACTTGAATTATAATGCCCAATATAGTAAGATTTTCTCATTCCAATCCCCCTCAAATTGAATCAATTCATATCATTTGCTTGCACATCAAAAGCGGGGCTGGCGTGTGGGTAAAACTGTATAAGAAAGGATTAAAAATGGCTCTTATAAACTGTCTTAATGCAAGATCTGTCGCAACATTGGGGGCTAGCAAATGGAACCACGCCCCTCATGCAAAATAAAATGATATTGTATGATTAATTGCCATGCTGTTAAAAAATCTTTTAATACATCTACATTTCATAATAGCCTCTATAAAACAAGCTATAAACCTTTTCGCTAAAGTATATAAGAATTTTTGTACGCCATCATTTTTATACTTTATAAAAGCGCAAAACAGCATCATCATATGATGCTCCTAATGCTTCAATAAGGCTTTCTTTTAAGAGAGTTTGAATTGAATATTTTATTTTTCTCAATAGCTTTTCATCCACACACCAATCTCACTCGTAATATGCAAGCGAATGATTTTGGTTGATTCATTGTAAAAAAATCTCTTGCTATTAAGAGTTATCACTTAATATAAAAAGCACTTAATTATCATTAAGAATCAATGTGTTATTATCATATAAAAGAAAATACTTCCCTCTTTCCTCCATTACACTAGCTTTATAAAGTATAAAGGCACTGGGATTTTATAGAAGTATATTTCCTAACTTTGTGCACGCAATTGCAATGCAAGATCAGGTTGATCTGTTGTAATATAATGTACAGGCATATTAAGCCAATGTGATAACCGAGGTTTTCCGTTGATTGTCCATACCCCTACCGTAAAACCAGCTTCAAGAGCTGCTTCAATAAAGTCCTGTGAGGCAATGGAACCATCTAAACTTAAATCAGAATAACCCAATTGTTTCCATTCAGAAAAACGACAATACATATCACCTTCAAAATTATCAACACATGGACCAGATGGTATTCCTGCTTCAACAAAAGGACGAAGGATCAAAGGATCAAAACTAATCGCAGAAACCCGTTCTGTTAAATTTCGACTTTTTATGAGTGCAAGCGCTTTTTGGGATAAGATTGTTTCACGCTCAACTTCACCACATGTTTTGATTTCAAGATGTAAACCAACATTGGTTGGTGCAAGGAGATCAAGAACCTCTTCTAGCAAAGGAGGCGCCTCTTGGCTTCCTTTCACGCAGAGTTGTTTGCGTGTTTCATTATCAATATCGTGAATATATCCCTGTTTGCCAACCAATTGATCTAGACGAAAATCATGAAAAACAACCACTTCACCACTTTTCAATAAATGAACGTCACATTCAACTTCATCAACACCTAACGCTATAGCGTTATTAAATGCTGAAAAGGTATTTTCAGGATAAAGATGCGCTCCACCACGGTGTGCAACAATTTTTTTCTCAGACATGCAAAATTTCACACTTTTTAATCTTAAATGATATTGGCTCTAAATGATATTAAGGTACAGATTTTCAGATAAAAGCTTATATTCTATAAACGTGCACAATTATTTTTTAAGATTTTTTCTATATTTTGCTCAATATCAAACCCTCAATCATATTTTATTCTTAAAAAGCTTACCCTTCATTTCAGTCATTCCCATTCAATGGTACCAGGAGGCTTTGAGGTTACATCATAAACAACACGATTAATCCCTCTAACTTCATTAATAATGCGTGATGCTGTCTTACCTAAAAATGCCATATCATAGGGATAAAAATCAGCAGTCATTCCATCGACAGATGTGACAGCGCGAAGCGCACAAACAAACTCATACGTGCGACTATCCCCCATCACCCCAACAGTTTGTACAGGAAGAAGGACAGCAAAAGCTTGCCAAATTTCATCATAAAGACCGGCTTTACGGATTTCCTCAAGATAGATAGCGTCTGCTTCACGTAAAATTTCTAATTTTTCACGGGTCACTTCCCCTGGACAGCGAATTGCAAGACCGGGACCTGGAAAAGGATGGCGACCAATAAACTGCTCGGATAACCCTAGCTCTCGTCCTAGCAAGCGAACCTCATCCTTAAAGAGCTCACGCAACGGTTCTACAAGTTTCATATTCATCTGTTCTGGTAACCCCCCCACATTATGATGGCTTTTAATGGTTACCGATTTACCAATAGCAGAAACACTCTCAATAACATCTGGATAAAGTGTTCCTTGTGCTAAAAACTCTGCTCCTCCTATTTTTTTCGTTTCTTCTTCAAAAACTTCAATAAAAAGGCGCCCTATTGTTTTGCGCTTTTTTTCTGGATCTGTCTCACCTTCTAAAGCACTCAGAAATATATCGGCAGCATTAACGTGAATAAGCTCTATGTTATAGTGATCACGAAATAATGTAAGAACTTCCTGAGCCTCATTCTTACGCATTAATCCATGGTCAACTAAAATGCATGTCAGCTGATCTCCTATGGCTTCATGAAGGAGCACCGCGACAACAGATGAGTCCACTCCCCCAGAAAGACCACAAATCACACGACTTTTCCCAACTTTTTGTCGTATTGTCGCAATTGCCTGCTCACGATAAGAAGCCATTGACCAATTGCCTTTAATCGCAGAGATTTTATGAATAAAATTTTGCAAAAGTTTTGTACCATCCGGTGTGTGGACAACTTCAGGATGAAACTGTACCGCATAAAAATGTCTTTTCTCATCAGCAATGGCCGCATAGGGGGCTCCTTTTGAGGTTCCTATGACACGAAAACCTTCTGGTAAAGCAGCCACACGGTCACCATGACTCATCCATACTTGATAATGAGAACCTTTTTCCCATACGCCATCAAAAAGGGCACTCTCCTCTTGGATTTCCAAAAAAGCACGACCAAATTCACGCTCATGTCCGGCTTCAACCCTTCCTCCAAGCTGAACACACATGACCTGTTCCCCATAACAAATACCAAGAATCGGAATACCGACCTCAAAAATTTCCGTTGGAGCACGTGGTGACCCCTCATCAATAACAGAATAAGGACTTCCTGATAAAATAATAGCTTTAGGATTTATGCGGCGCATAGCTTCTAAAGCCAATTGAAAAGGAACAATTTCACAGTATACCCCCATTGCTCGCACCCGTCGTGCAATGAGTTGTGTAACTTGTGAACCAAAGTCAATAATAAGAACAGTGTCTGGATGTGATATGCTCATAGAAAACCAATCAACAATTGTAAAAGAGAATTCATGAGAGTTATGATTCAATCTTTTTCTTTTCACAAGCCTGTTTTCTTAAGAAAAAGATTATTCTCGTAAAATTTATGATAAAAAATGCAAAAATATAGATTAATGTTTTTTTTGCAACACAGATAAAAAGAAACCATCTGTTTGTGTTGTTGCAGGTGATAAAGTCAGTCCATAATTTGAAAAAACTGGTTGTACAGAAGAAAAATTAAAATGTTTCTGCCAAAGTGCCTGTATATCTATTGGATAAAAATGAGAATGCTGTTGCAGGAAATGGGAAATTTGTTCCTCATTTTCATCTGCAAAAAGGGAACAGGTAATATAGACTAAGCGCCCTTTTGGCTTAAGATAATCTATTGCTTCATTCAAAATAGCCCTCTGTTCTGTTTGGCGTTGTTTTACCTGCTCTAATGTTAACCGCCATTTCGCATCTGGACGACGACGCCATGTTCCTGTCCCACTACAGGGTGCATCTAAAAGAACTCTATCCATCTGGCCTATTAATGGTTTCAATTCTTCTTTTTGTACTCGTGTTTGTACATTACGAACACCAGCGCGTCGAAGACGATCAAAAATAGGCGCTAGACGTGCTTTATCGGAATCATAAGCATAAATTTGCCCACGATTATTCATATCGGCAGCTAAAGCTAATGTTTTGCCACCAGCACCTGCACAATAATCTAATACCTGTATGCTTTCTTGCGCTTCCACAAGATGAGCAACAATTTGAGATCCTAAATCCTGTATTTCAAAGTGCCCTTTTTGAAAAGCCGGTTCCACTTGAACATTGGGATGGCGATCAAATTTTTCAATCGGAGCAACTCTTAGAGCTTGCTGAAACCATGGCAAAGATTGAAGTTTGGTTTTTGCTAACTCTTTCAACACCTTTTCTGATGTTGCCTTTAGGCTATTTACCCGTAGATCTAAAGAAGGACGCGTTGCTAACGCAGCAGCCTCAGTGACCCAATTATCACCAAATAAAGGACAAAGATGTGCTTGACACCATTGAGGAATATCACCACGAATATAGTCTGGTGCATCCACTAATTGCCGCCTTTGCCACGATTTGCGCTGTTTATCCTCTAATAACTGCGGAGCAAATCGGTCTCCTTCTAACGCATCGTCAATTTGCTCCAGCGTCATTTTTCCAGTATCTAATAAGGTAGCAAAAACAATATCCCGAATATCATCACTCTCCATACGCCATTGTAAAGAATATCGTCGTCTTAAAACATCATAAACGATTGTACCAATGGCTGCACGATCACCTGCTCCCGCAAAACGATGAGAAAGCCCCCAATCCTTTAAAGCTTCTCCTACGGGGCGATGCCTCATTTCTATCTCTTTGAGAACATCTATTGCTGCCTGCAAACGCCCACCTAATCGCATTCATTTCTCCCATTAAAATAATAAAACTCTAAACCGTTTTAAAAATAATATTATCTTCTTATTGCCAATGAAACCTATTCAAAACTCTCAAAAATTTACATTCACTTTTAAAATGATCTGAGCATACTTTTTTATAAGATCCAATTGAGTGTATCTAGATTTTTCTTTTCATCTTTTCCCCATTGGCTTTTATCCTTCTCAAAGGTATACAATCCTCTTATGCTAAAAGATATGCTGCCATCTATAAAAAAAAGAAAAATAAAATCTCTTCCATCTTAAAAGGATTATCTTTCTTAAAAAAAGAGAAAAAGCTTCTAACAAGATGAGACAAGCACATCTTATTCTCAACAAAAAATTAACTTTTTAGAAAATGCTTGGAACCACTATTTGGTATGACCGTTTTTAATAGACTGGCAACTGCCAGACAATTTAAAAGGAGAAAATAATGACTTATAATAATGGAAAAACAACTTCATCTAAAAGCCGTCATAATACAATACCCTCAAACAATGGAAAGAAATCCGTCCAAAGTGATCAGACAAACACTCGCCAACGTACGCCAAATACAGGACGCAAGACAACAAAAAGTTAATTCTAGCTTTATATAGTTTACTTCACACAAGTCTTGACTGAGAGAATTAGAGCTTTAGCCTCTAATTCTTTCTCTTTTGGATTATTACACCAAATCATAGACAAAAAAAGAACCATCTCTCTTCCTTGTTCTCGGAAGATTTTACATCTATGCAATATGACGCAAAGCTCTTATTCCTTCAAACTGGCCCCCGATAATTTGGGCTCTCCCGTGTGATCGAAACATCATGTGTATGACTTTCATGGAGTCCCGCATTGGTAATACGCACAAACGTTGCTTTTTTACGAAACTCTACGAGATCTTTTGCCCCAACATAACCCATCGAAGCGCGCAATCCACCAGCAAGCTGATGGAGAACTGATGCTATAGGACCTTTATAGGCCACTTGCCCCTCCACACCTTCAGGAACCAACTTCAATTCATCACGAACATCATCTTGAAAATAGCGATCTGCTGATCCGCGTGCCATAGCACCAACAGATCCCATACCGCGATAGGCTTTAAAAGATCGACCTTGATAGAGGTAAACTTCACCAGGACTTTCTTCTGTACCCGCTAAAAGAGAACCGATCATCGCTGCACAAGCTCCACCCGCTAAAGCTTTAGCAAAATCACCCGATGCTTTGATCCCACCATCTGCAATGATAGGAATTCCTGCTTTTTCCGCAACTTCTGCAGCATTCATAATAGCAGCAAGTTGTGGAACACCCACACCAGCAACAATACGTGTTGTACAAATAGAGCCAGGACCAATACCAACTTTTACCGCATCTGCTCCGCTGTCAATCAATGCTTGTGTTGCTTCAGCAGTTGCGACATTCCCAGCAATAACAGCTGGAGAAGAAGCCATCTTTTTAATCCATTCAACAGTTTCTAGCACACGCTGAGAATGTCCATGCGCTGTATCAATGACCAACACATCGACACCTGCGTCAATGAGGCGTTCAGCACGTTCAATCCCATCATTCCCAACACTACTAGCCGCTGCAGCACGCAAGCGCCCTTGAGAATCTTTAGCCGCATTTGGATTTAATTTTGCTTTTTCAATATCTTTAACCGTTATCAGACCGACACAACGATTTTGCTCATCCACAACTAATAATTTTTCAATACGGTGATGATGTAAAAGATATTTTGCTTCATTCAGTTGAACATTTTCACGCACTGTGATCAAATTTTCATGCGTCATTAATTCATAAATTTTTTGTTTTGGATCCGATGCAAAACGAACATCTCTATTGGTCAAAATGCCAACAAGTCGTCCCGCTGTCTCACCTTTAACACTATTTTCAACAACCGGAATACCTGAAATACCATGAGAGCGCATCAAAGCTTTCGCTTCTTCAAGTGTTGCATCAGGTCCAATTGTGACTGGATTAACAACCATACCAGATTCAAACTTTTTCACTTGGCGGACTTCTTCTGCCTGCTCAATAGGAGACATGTTACGATGAATAACTCCAAGACCACCAGCTTGAGCCATAGCAATTGCTAAACGTGATTCTGTTACCGTATCCATTGCAGCGGAAAGTAATGGCAAATTGAGATTAATATCGGCTGCAATACGCGTCCTAAGATCCACTTGACTAGGCATAACAAGAGAATGGCCGGGCTGTAAAAGTACATCATCAAAAGTCAGTGCCAATGCCCCTGTTCCCGTTTCAACAATCTTTGCCATAGCAAAATTCCTTTTATAATAAAACATTATAATAAAACACCGCACGAAGCTTTAAAACACATGCGGTTCTCATAGGGTAGATTGGCAAGAAATTATGCCATGCTACAAACAAAATGAAAAGAAAAATAAATATTTTTTTAAAGTGTGGTTTATAAAAATTTACAATTGTGATTCAATCGGTAACCAACTTATTACTTTTGCAAATGCGCGACGCCAAAAATTGCTTTCTGGCTCATAATCAATGCTATATTTTTTTTCATTTTCAATAAAATCCCAATAAATACGATTATTATCACCAAGACGAAGATGATAGCTCATCTCTCCCGTCGTTTCTTCACAAAACAACAAATCTAGCCTTGCTGTAATGGGGGCACATTCAAAAAGAATGCCCATTTCTGTATTGAGTGCTGCTGATCTAGGATCAAAGTTTAAAGAGCCAATAAAAGCTGTTTTACGATCAACTAAAAAAGCTTTGGCATGTAAACTTGCCTTACTCGATCGAAATAATCGTAACCCATGGGGATTGCCTTCCGCTTTTAATTCATAAAGCTTAACACCACTTTTCAATAGCGCCTTACGATACGGTACATAACCACCATGCACTAATGCTACATCGGTCGCAGCCAAAGAATTGGTGAGAATTTTGACATCAACACCTTTTGAAACCAAATTACTAAAATGCTGCGTACCAACCTTACCAGGAACAAAATAAGGTGATGTAATTTGAACCGTTTTTTGGGCATTTCCAATAACCTTTGAGAGGGCCTTCATAAGCCAATTACCCGCTTTTTCACGCAATGCTTTTTCTGGAGGATCAGAAAGAACAACAACTTTATCCGCTAAAAATAACCGCTTTCCTGTCTGGATAAAACAATCAAAGTTAATATGTTCTTTGACATAATCTAAATAAACTTTTGCAACCTTGGAATCCCGAAAATTTCGTAATTTATCCTTCCAATAGCTAAGATCGCTTGCGCTTTTAGGAATAACCAAAGTATGAATTGGCAAAACAACAGCACTATTCCAAAAATCATCAAAGATACTTTCCACCTTTTTAACAGAGGGACCGATTAACATCAAATCTAAATCTCGAAAATGAGATTCTTCAGCAGCATCAAAATAAGAATCTGCAAGATTACGTCCTCCTACAAAAGCAACCCTGCCATCAACAATAAAAGCTTTATTATGCATTCTACGTGTTACAGTAATTGCCCGTAATATAATCTCTAAACCACGACGTAAACCACCTTTACGCGATCGCCCTGGATTAAACATTCTCACCTCAATATGAGGATGTTTATCGAGTGCAATATAAGCTGGATCACGTGCCTGAGCGTTAATATCATCCAAAAGAAGCCGTACCCGAACGCCTCGATCAGCTGCCTCAACTATTTCGCTTAATAATAAACGCCCCGTTAAATCATCGTCCCAAATATAATACATCAGATCAAGGCTACGCCCAGCCTCTGCCGCGCCTATTGCACGAACACAAAACGCATCCAAATTGCTGATGATGAGGGAAAGGGCATCTTTATTAACCCCCAATCCATTTTCTTCCTCAGCCAATTGACTAACAATACGATCAAGCTTGGTCTCATCCTTCTGAATAGGCAACGCATAAGAAGATTGTCCCCTAGCACTTTTCATAAAACGCCCATAGGTGTAAATTGCCAACATAGATGCAATTAAAAAAAAGAGAATAAAGCCAATAACAATCTGTAAAAGAGTCAAAAAGGATAAACTTTCTATTTTTAAGCGTTGCATCACCCGTGATACAAACCACAACACTCATCATTTTATCTTAACCGTATAGCAGATAAAATGCCACCTCTTGCTTAAGAGAGTATAAATTTAATATCCATGATAAAAAAATAGCTGAAATATTTAAAAATCTCTTGGCTTTAATAAATATAAATTTAACTAAAATTGTATAAACTGAGACAAATGATTAAAATAATCCAATAAAATTTATACTTGATTTAAGTCTACAAAGTCATCCTCTATCGTTCAAATTTACAAGTAAATGATTGTTTTATTTTAATTGCCGCTACTGACTTTATCAAAAGCCCTGCTGCCTTTTTGAAAATCATACTCTTCATCAAAAAAGACTTCTTATGAATTTTACTTTTGATCTTGATTTCTTATGGTTCTCAATTCTTCCATTTTTCTATAAAGTGTAGAGCGACCGATGTGAAGACGGCGCGCAATCTCACTCATATGTCCCTTATAATGTTTAACCGCTTTCTCGATAATATCATGTTCCATCTCTGCAAAAGTACGCACATGCCCATCAGTATTCAAAAATTGTATTGAGTCTTGTTCATTATTTTCTTGCATATTACCCTCAATGATATTTGGAACACTCATGAATGAATTTCCCATTAACTGCGGAAAATCTCGAACAGTTAATAAAGGTCCCTCACTAAGTAAAATCGCACGAAATAAAAAATTTTCAAGTTCATTTCGATTGCCAGGCCAATCATACTGCATAAGCAAAGAAAGAGCTGATCCTGCTAAACCATGTACATGTGATCGTCCTGTTTCTGTTATGATGCGATTGATCAAACGTTGTGTGATCTCTGGAAAATCATCCCTTAATTCTCGTAAAGCAGGAACGCTAATAGAGAGATGAGAAAATTGTTCAAACAAACTATGCAAAAAAAAGTTCTCTTTAACCAAGTCCTTTAAACGCGATGTTGAAATAGCAATGATCCGAAAAGGAAAAAGTTCTCCTTTTGTATCCCTTTCCCTTTCTTTAAGATAATGAGCAAACCGCCTTTGCTGTATGGGCTCAAGTCGATCAATATCACAAAGGCAAAGTGTCCCTTTTTCAAGCGAAGAAATCAATGGGAGGAATTCTTTAAACCAATGCTGATTTTCTTCTTCTGGATCAGAAATCGCTGAACATTGAAAGCGAATAAAAACGCCCTCTGCAAATAAACCTTCATGATGAATAATCCGTGCTAAGGTCTCACGACCCGTTCCAACTTCACCCTCTATCAAAAGATTCTGTGAAGTCGTTGCTGCTGCTTTCGATTGCTCTAAAACGACCTGCATAGCTCTACTTTTTATGTAAAGGTCAGAAAAGCGTAAATGATTCTCTTTCTTGCGCCGAATATCTCGAACCTCATGTTCCAAGGCTGAAATAAGAGCAAGAATATCCAAAGTAACTCTTACGCGTAATAATGTTACTGGATAAATCCAATAATCAATAGCTCCAGCTGTTAAAGCTTTCTGGAGTAAATCATGATTCTCTTGTTGTGCTATCACAACAATAGGAACAGAAACACCAGCAACTCTAATCATTTTAATCAAATCGCTCACACTCAAATCACTCATCACGACATCAAGGAGTGCAAGCACAATGTTTTTACGTCTGTGTAAAAGATCAATTGTACGAAGGCCATTTTCTGCTTCAATGACACGGTAACCAAAACCTCGGAGCATAGCAGAAAGCTCTATACGTCTTCCATAATCTTCACTCGCAACAAGAATGGGACCAACCATAATGTCAATAATCTCCTTTGAGATTACTCATGAGACTATTCAGCAGCTTAATGTAAAAATTGTTGTAAACCATAAGAAATATTTCACCTCTTGTGTTTCACTTGCACATTTCATCAAGCTGTTAATTAAATACAACATTAAGGCATTTTTTTCTATTTTTTTTGCTTTTTCATTGATTTTCATCAAATTTTTCATATTGACTCATGGTATAATTTAATAACTTTATAGGAAATAGAGAGCAAAATAATCTAAATTAGAGTGAAATAAATGAAACATACCTATCATATTTTATGTCTTACAATCATCGCTTTGCTAGTGAGTGCTTGTAGCTTTTCGCAATATTATAACCCTAATATGTCAACTGGGATTGATGGAAAATGGGTTGATGAGAATGGTATTATTTCTTCTTTCCATAATGGTGTTTTTGAAACGCGTGCAGCAGATACAGAAGAAAAACTATCAGAAGGTGCATATAATTATCTCAATGCTCAAAATATAGAAATTGAAATACGCTCTATTCTCCGTGGAACAATTTCTAGAGTCAATTGTACAATGTCATATAACGCCACACAACTTCTCTGCACCTCAAATACAGGAGCACCGTTTTTCCTTAAGCGGAAATCTTAAACCAAGTAAAAGTGAAGCTTCTCTTAAATTAAGAACACAGAGGAAGCACATACATCAAACAGGAGGAGATCCTTTCCCCTCCTGAGAGGAAGTCCTCTCTAAAATACGCAAAAAGAGTGATATGCTCTCCATCTGTAAAGTTTTTTTAACATGATAAAATGCGTAAAATAACCATTTTTTTCCAAAAAATATCAGAAAAATTCCTTTCACAGTAAAATTGTGACTTTGTATCGTTCAATCTATTTTAGCCTAAAGTAACATTTTATCTGATAGGGAATTTTAATCTAAGCAGCACCGATGCGCAAAAGATCATGAAAATGAACAATTCCTATCGGTTTTTTATCTTCAACCACGAAAAATGCACCAATATGATGATCATTAATAAAAGCCATTGCTGCACCAACAAGTGTATTCGGCTTTACAACTTTAGGCGCTTTGGTCATCACCTCATCAACATTAAATTTTGATAAATTAAAATGAATGTTCCGTGCAAGATCACCATCGGTCACAATTCCAATGAGTTCACCTTTTTGATTAATAACACCAACACAACCAAAATGTTTTTCGACCAAAACATTCATCGCTTCAGTCATAGCTGTTCCCTGCATAACCAAAGGAATACGATCACCCTCATGCATAATATCACACACGTATTTAAGGCTTGCACCAAGAGAACCACCAGGATGATATATTTTGAAATCGGTTGCGGTAAAACCACGCATTTCTAAAAGAGAAACCGCTAATGCATCGCCCATTGCCAATTGCATAATTGTTGAAGTTGTAGGAGCTAAACCATGGGGGCAAGCCTCTTCTACCTTTGGTAATAAGAGAACAATATCAGCTTGTCGTCCTAACACAGAGTGCTCATTTGATGTCATTGCAATAAGAGGAATACGAAACCGCGCCGCATAACTCATAATACCACTTAACTCTTGCGTTTCACCAGACCATGATAAAGCAAGAATAACATCATCAGATCCAATCATACCAAGATCACCGTGATTGGCTTCTGCAGCGTGAACAAAAAAAGCAGGTGTTCCCGTTGAAGCTAAGGTTGCTGCAATTTTTGTCCCTATATGACCACTTTTTCCAAGACCTGTAATGATCACATGTCCGTGGGCATTTTTAATGGCTTGAACAGCCGCTTCAAAAGAAGATGAAAGACTTCTAAGAAGAGCTTCTTCAAGGACTTGAAGCCCTTGCTTTTCACTGGCAAGTGTTTTAAGCGCCGATGCAACAGCACCCTGCAAAGCCATATGAGGAAATGGTATTGTCATAATCAAATTCAATCAATAAAATTAAATGAAAGATCTACATCATTTTTCAACTGTAATGGTTTCCAGTAAATTTTTCAATGAGGCAGAAATATGGCTGTGCATATCAGCACGTGCCAAAGAAAATGCAACGTTAGCTTCAATAAAACCGGCTTTAGAACCGCAATCAAAAGTACGCCCTTCTAATTGCAAACCCCAAAAATCCTGTTCGTTTGAAAGCCTTATCATTGCATCTGTTAGTTGAATTTCATTTCCTGCTCCTCGTTCTTGAGTGGAAAGAATATTAAAAATTTCTGGCTGCAAAATATAACGTCCATTGATGTACAAATTTGATGGTGCTGTTCCAAGCGCTGGTTTTTCTACCATTTTTGTGATTTCAAAACCATTGGCAATCTGTTTTCCTTTCCCCACAATACCATATTTATGGGTTTCTCTAGGATCACATTCCTGAACTGCTATAATATTTCCACCCCCCGTTTTTTCATAAAGGCTCATCATCTCAGAAAGACACCCTTTTTTTGCTTGTATCAACATATCAGGTAATAACAAAGCAAAAGGCTCACCTGCAACTAATTCACGCGCGCACCAAAGTGCATGCCCTAATCCCAAAGGTTGCTGCTGCCGTGTGAAAGAAGTTGTCCCTGGCAACGGCTGCAACCGGTGCAAATGCGCAAGATCTTCTTTTTTTCCACATTCAGCAAGTGTTGTATATAATTCAACTTGCGCATCAAAATAATCCTCAATGACCGCTTTGTTGCGTCCAGTCACAAAAATAAAATGCTCAATACCAGCTTCCCGAGCTTCATCCACAACATATTGAATAACAGGCTTATCAACAACTGTTAGCATTTCTTTAGGAATTGTTTTTGTCGCAGGAAGAAAACGCGTACCAAGGCCTGCTACGGGAAATACTGCTTTCCGGATTTTACGCAAACTCACCCTCCTATGAATTCATATAACCTTTTTATTTATCACATGTTTTTATGAAATAGTAAAAAGATATCTTATTGTTCTGATTATCATTATAATGGGCAGTAAAAAATGTAAAAGAAAATATGAGAATTTATTGAAAGAATTAAACGAATTATTTGTTGCAGTTTTTTCCTCTTCTTGATCATATTACCGATTAAACTAAATACAAAATAAAGTTATTGTACATCTCATAAATTGAATATTAATGGGGATTTCAAAATGCAAAAAACTAAATTGAAGACTTTCTCTTTTTTAGAGAAGTCAATAAACCGGAGAACACTTATCACTGGCTTTGTCGTTCTTTTGTCTGCTTTTTTAATGTTTTTTGCATCCTTTTCATATGCTGATAGCGGATTTAGATACTGGATTAAAGGGTTTAAAAAAATAGCTATTGCTCACGATATTAGCCCCTCTACGTTTCATATGGCTTTTAAAGGCATTAATGCTATTGATCCAGAAGTTTTAAAAAGCGCCGCATACCAACCGGAATTTGTTGCACCCTCATGGAATTATTTTGATAATCGTGTCCATGATATCGCAATTGTGGAAGGACAGCGCCAAGCAAAAAAATGGCATAAATGGCTTCTTCAAATTGAAGAACGTTTTGGTGTTGACCGGAATATTCTACTTGCTATTTGGTCAATGGAAAGCAATTATGGGAAAATTTTAGCCAATAAAAGTGTCATGCGTGATACCATTCGCTCACTTGCAACCCTAGCCTATGCCGATAAAAAACGTGCAAAATATGCATATATACAACTGATTGCTGCTATGAAAATTCTACAAAGTGGTGAAATTAAACGCTCTCAACTCACTGGATCTTGGGCTGGAGCATTGGGACATACCCAATTTATTCCAAGCAGTTATCTCGCCTATGCCATTGATATGGACAAAGATGGACGGCGTGATATCTGGACCTCTGTTCCAGATGCTCTGGCTACTGCTGCTAATCTTCTCCATAAAAATGGCTGGCAACCTCACCTTATTTGGGGCGTAGAGGTAAAAGTTCCTCAGGGGAAAAACCTTCCTGAAGGCTGGCATTCCTTTGAACAATGGAAAAAATTAGGTGTAAAATACGCAAATGGGCATCCTCTTCCTCCGTTAGCTGAGCAAGCAATATTAAAATATCCAGATGGAGCCAAAGGACCTATATTCTTAGTCACAAAAAATTTCTTTGTTCTAAAACGTTATAATAATGCAGATCGTTATGCTTTCGCTGTTGCTCTTCTTGCTGATCGCATTGCTGGACATCCTGGATTAGTGCATGATTGGCAAAGGCCTTTTCAACCTCTTACCTTCCAAGAGTGTAAAGAGCTGCAATCTCGCTTAAGTGCACTGGGCTATTATAAAGGGAATATTGATGGAAAAATCGGAACAGCCTCCCGCAAAGCAATTAAAGCTTTTCAGCTACGTCACGGTTTCAAAGCAGATGGGTATCCATCCTCTCAAGTGCTTTTCCTCCTTCGCAAACAATAATGGAGCGTTAAGATTTTGTCTCTTTTTCGTCTGATATACTCAATGCTCTTGCTGTTTTCACTTTCTATTGTGGGAATCATTCAGCCTTCCCCCAGTAAAGCAACCAACTTCTTCAAATGGTTGTCACAACAAAATAAACCGATACAACAACCACCGCAAATTATAGAACAAAAAATAAACAAGCCGCAAAAAAAGATCGTAATACAAAAAAAAATACAAAAGCTGAAAAACGAGAATGCAAAGCGCATTCTGGTCATAGGGGATTTTGCGGCTTCTGCTGTTGCCGATGCACTTAAAGTTTTTTTTGCAGATAATAGCGATATCGCTATCATGAACAATACAATGCCGGCCTCTGGCTTAGTTCGAACGGATTATTATTCTTGGCAAAGCAATATTTCTAAACTCATTGATCAAAATAACCCCGATGTTATTATCATGATGATCGGTGCAAACGATAATCAGCCCATCACAGACTCTCATAGCATGATTAACACAGATCAGTCAGAATGGATGCCTATCTACAAACAAAGAATTATCGAAATTGCTGAAAGTCTTCATGCCTCTGGAAAATCATGGATATGGGTAGGTCAGCCTTCCTTTGGAAATGATCTTTTGACACAAAAAATGAAAATTTTTAATGCGCTCTACAAACAAGAAACAGAAACAGCAGGGGGATATTTTCTCGATATCTGGAGCGGTTTTATTGATGAAAAAGGAAACTTTTCTTTTTCAGGCTATGATATTCATGGAAAAACAGCCAAATTACGTACCAATAATGGCATTCATTTCACCGCTGAAGGAAAGAAAAAGCTTGCCTCTTATTTAGAAAAACCATTGAAAAATATTTTAAATTTTCATGCCTTTTCTCATGACGAAACATACTCAACCGATCAAACTATTCAAACACTTATACAAGAATCAAAAAAACAAGAGCCAAGTAATATTATGCGCCAGCTTCCGATGAGCCTTAAGGATATGACTCAACAAAACATCCACCTTTTAGGCAAAAGAAAATCAAGTTTTATCAAAAAATCATGGTTTCCGCCAAATGGGCATCAAAAAGATCGCGCTGATAATTTTTCTTCGCCATAATGTCTCTTTAAAATATAAAATCTCATTTTTTCCATAAACGAAAAGAAAATAAGATAAGAAATACTGCTCACAGAGCCATGGATAAAGAGAAAATTTGCATAAATCGTAACTACATCTTTCGAATAATATGAAAACGGCATGGAACTAACCATACCGTTATCGTTTATAGTCCACGTTTATTAATCATTGCATCTGGTAAAGGCATTCGTCCCCGAAAAGCTTTATACAGTTCCTCTGGATCGCGACTTCCCCCAGCAGAATAAATAAAACGCTTTAAAAGATCAGCAAGCTCTGAATTAAAAGCATCACCTGTTTCTTCAAATGCTTGAAAAGCATCAGCATCAAGTACTTCCGACCACATATAAGAATAGTAACCAGCAGCATAACCATCCCCTGCAAACACATGCATAAAATGCGCAGGACGATGACGCATAATAATCGTATCAGGCATGTGCAACTTTTCTAATTCTTTATGTTCAAAAATTGTTGGATCAGTGACTGTTTCTCCTTGGTG
Source organism: Bartonella tribocorum (assembly GCF_002777915.1). Taxonomy (GTDB): domain Bacteria; phylum Pseudomonadota; class Alphaproteobacteria; order Rhizobiales; family Rhizobiaceae; genus Bartonella; species Bartonella tribocorum_A. Next base: position 134,687 of record NZ_NJGE01000004.1, read on the forward strand.
AAAAGCCATATCCACTAAGGCTGATGAGATAAATTCAACCGCAGAAAATCCAGCATTAAATGTCTGTGCTGTCAAAACTTTATTGATCAATTCTTGCGGCATCGGATGCCCTGTTTTTGCATGTATAGCATAAGATTTTAATATCTCTGGTACGGTTAACCAATGTTCATAAAGTTGAGAGGGAAGTTCAACAAAATCACGTGAAACGGATGTTCCTGCTACAGAAGGCCATGTGACATCAGAAAGCAAACCATGCAATGCATGCCCAAATTCATGGAAAAGTGTACGGGCATCATCAAGTGATAAAAGTGCAACCTCCCCTTTAGAGGGTTTAGCAAAATTACAAATATTGTAGATAACCGGTTTTTGTCCACCATCCAATTTATGTTGCGATTGCAACCGGCTCATCCATGCACCAGAACGTTTTGAAGAACGTGCAAAATAATCACCAATGAAATGTCCAAGTAAACTTCCATCAGATTTCTTTACTTCCCACAGACGCGCATCAGGATGCCAAAGTGCAACAGCATTTTTTTCTTCAAAGGTAATACCAAATAGTTTTTCTGCTACCCCAAAAGCCGCTTTAATTATATGATCAAGTTGAAAATAATATTTGATTTCAGCGCTATCGAAAGAAAATTTTTCAGTGCGGAGCTTTTCAGCATAATAACGCCAATCCCAAGCGGCTAAAGATTCATTGCTTCCCTGATTGTTGGCAAAATTTTGTAATTCAATTTGCTCAGTAGAAGCCTTCGCTCTTGCGCGCTCCCATACAGGCATAAGCAAACCCATAACAGAATCAACACTTTTAGCCATGGTATTATCGAGTTTCAAATCTGCAAAAGATTTATATCCCAATAATTTAGCCTGCTCATCTCGGAGTGCAATAATCTCTAAAATAATAGTTCGATTATCGTTCTTGTTATTATTTTCACCCCGTTTAGCCCAAGCTTGGAATGCAATCTCACGCAAATCACGACGATCAGAGAACTTTAAAAAAGGTTCAATAATCGAGCGTGCTAGTGTTAACGCATAAGCTTCTTGATTGCCTCTTTCGCACGCAATTTCCTTCATTGAAGCAATAAGATCTTCTGGTAAACCAGATAAGTCTGTTTGTTTTAAAAATAGAATCCACTCAGCTTCATCGTTTAAGACATTCTGCCCAAAAGTAGCATTTAAAAAAGCAAGTCTTTCATTAATTTCCACAAGCCGTTTCTGCGATTTATCGTCTAGCTTCGCACCATGACAAACGAACTTTTTCCACCATAATTCAAGAACGCGTGTTGTTTCATTCTCAAACATACCCTGCTGCGACTGTTTATAAAGCACATCTATTTTTGCAAATATCCGCGCATCCATCATCATTTTTGAAGAATAACGAGAAAGTTTTACAACAAACTCTTGTTCGAGCTGTTGAATCAACGCATTCGTGTGAGCACTGGTGCGCAAGAAAAATATTGAACAGACACGATCAAGCGCTTTGCCACAAAGTTCAAAAGGTTGCAAAAAATTTTCAAGCGTTGGTGGTTCTTGCACCATCGCAATCGCCTCTAATTCTTCTTCCGCTTCTTGAAGTGCCTGTTCAAAAGCGGGTTTAAAATCTTCATCTTCTATAGAAGAAAAATCAGGAAGACCTGAAAATCCCTTCCAATTCAGCACTGCTGCTTTTGTCATAATATTTTATGTCTCCATTATAAATTTCAGCTGTAACAATTATCTTTACGACGCAAATTGATAATATACTAAAACTATTTCGTGAATTTCAAAATTAACTTTCAAAGCTCTCTTGAATAAAGAATGTCTTTAGCTTTATGAGATCAATAAAAATAAGAATTTCTACACTTATCAAACAAAATCTTTGATTTATAAATGATAATTGATCGCTTTTTTATATTGAATGAGAAACTTGAATATCGTAGGATTCCGCTATTTTAAACCATATTATATCGAAGCAATAAAGATTATTCACGCCCACATCACAAATGAATTTACCTATTGATAAAAAACATAAAAATGCTTCTTATGAATTTTTAAAATGCAAGAGCTGTTGTAATATTGGGGGCTGAAAACATAACACAATGATACCAGCATGCACCTTTTATTTAAACGTAAAGAGGGTATCTTCTATGGATTTTATACCATTTACGACTAACGTCATGAAATAAGCGTGACGTGTGCTCAGAAATATTTCTTTAAAACAAGCGCGTGAATTCGCAACATAAGTATGTTCTGTTTTTTTGAAGAACATTATAATCTCTAATCTTTACAAGATATGATTGTAGATTCTTTCGAAAATTGCACTAAAGAAATGATTGTAAAAATGAGAACTGATTTTTACATTTACGCCTCCATATTATCCCTAAATTAGGCTGTATTCTTTTTTCAATAATTTCAGAAAATTGTTTATAACTTATAATTTATCCTTGACTTTATTTAAAATATTAACAATTGGAAATATGGTTGGGGAGGTTTTTTTTCGAATCTTCCATAAACTTTTATTTTTTATCTCGTCATCTTATCTGGATTTATAACACTCCAACTTTTCAGGAGGTACTTTATCATGACCGAAATCAAAACGACCTTTGACTTCAAAAACTTTTCTCCTGAAGCTCTCGCTGAAAAATTAAAAAATCAGCATTTTGCAGACTCTATTGATATCATCAATGACCTCGATATCATGGAGCGTGTAACTATTCTTAGTCTTCTGCCTCTTGAGTATGTTATCGAACTTTTTGATAAACCAGAACTTGAACAACCTGTTGCTATTTTAGAACTTTTGCCCATAAATCGTGCTGTTGAAATTCTTGATGGCATGTCTGCAGATGCTGCTGCAGACGTCTTTCAAGAAATGGATAAAGAAACCCGTACACGGCTTTATGCCTTGCTTAAACCCTTAACGCGCGCTGAACTTAAAAAACTCACAAGTTATCCTGATCATACAGCTGGGGCACTGATGACAACAGAGTTTATAGCGGTTCCTTCAAACTGGACCATACAAAAAACTTTGGATCATATTCGTGAGGTCGAGAGAACACGTGAAACAGTTTATACCAGCTATGTGATTGACCCTAAAACAGGAACTCTTCTCAAAGCTGTTTCACTGCGTAATCTTATTCTTGCCTCACCGGATGAAAAAATTCTGAACGTCCCTACCCATGATTCGCCCATTACAATATCGCCCTTCACACATCATGAAGATATTGCGCGTCTTTTCCAGCGCCATGACCTTCTCTCGGTGCCCGTCGTTGATGAAAATAACCATGTCATTGGCATTGTAACCGTTGACGATGTGCTTGATACTATGGTCGATGAGATGAATGAAGATGCCTATAAATTTGGGGGTATGGAAGCACTTGATAAACCCTATATGCAAATCAAATTTCCTGAAATGATGAAAAAACGCGGCGGCTGGCTCGCTTTACTCTTTATCGGTGAAATGCTAACCGCAAGCGCTATGCAATATTTCGAAACTGAACTTGAAAAAGCGATTATTCTTACACTGTTTATTCCTCTCATTATGAGTTCAGGAGGAAATTCCGGTTCACAAGCGACATCCCTTATTATCCGCGCATTGGCTTTACGTGAACTCACGCTAAAAGACTGGTGGAAAGTTATCATTCGTGAAATTCCAACAGGACTATCCCTTGGTCTCTTACTCGGAATTATTGGCGTTACGCGCATCGCTCTTTGGCAACAACTCGGTATCTATGACTATGGACAACATTGGATTGCTGTTTCAACAACTGTAGGCACTGCTTTAGTTGGCATCGTTACCTTCGGTTCTCTTTCTGGCTCTATGTTGCCCTTTATTCTTAAAGGTTTAAAATTTGATCCAGCAAGTGCTTCTGCTCCTTTTGTGGCAACTTTAGTCGATGTCATGGGTATTATAATCTATTTTTCTGTAGCTTCCTTCATTTTATCAGGAACTCTTCTTTAAATATATGAAGTAAAAACATGCCCTTATGGAAAGATCTTGTCATATCGTTTCAGATCTTTCCATAAGAGCACAAGTTCTATTATTTATTTTCTAGCGCATCATTTCATATGATAAACATTTTTATATCGAATAATAGCTTCCAATGCCGTAAAATTACCTCATCATAATCTTCTCATAAAATCATCTTCTTGCTTGTCATAAGCGGGATGGAGGTGTGATATTAAGGCATCTCTCTTTAAAAAAAGACAAAAATGTGCAACAAGTAAGTGTATTCTTTTTAGAGTGCTCTATTTGCAGGAGAGGTATAATTTTATCAAGTATGATAAACAAAAGTCTAATCAATGAACAAATCTCTATGGTTTAAAATGCATTTCTTGAGAAGATTTTTAAGTCATAAAACCGAATTAAAAATAACGACAAAGAGGAAAGTTTTCTTTTAATATCTTCGTATTCTTTATAAATCAGGCTGTGGTCGCGTTTCATAAATACATTAAAATAGATAATAACTCTTCCTCTAATCTGGCATATAAAAGTCAAAACTTGTTATAAAACTTTTAATCGTCTCAATATTTATCTCAAATATGCGGTTGCATTAAGTCTGGATGTTGATTGATAAACTCCACAAGAAGCAAAAGCTTTATTAGGAAGAACAATATAAAGCCGTCAATAGATTGGCTATAGATTGAAAGATCTTCCGGATTTTTATCAATCTTTTTGAAAAACAATAAATGTAACACAGCTCGCTTTACATTTACTTATTCTTGCAGGTGTTCACATAAACTCCTTGCGTTATATCGATAAAGACTAAATTAACAGTGATTTATGAACAATTTTTGGCTCGAGAATAGAATACTCATGGACTACAAAGTTCTTTTACGAAACTCCAACAATTGAGACTTCATAGAGCATGAAAGACTTAAGGAAATCGCTTTGCTATAAAAATATGGACTCCATCTTCCAAAATTATAAAAAAGCATGTAAAAGGCTTTTTAATAGTCAGGCAAAGAATGTAAAAACTTTGCCTCAAATGAAATTTCATTAAACGAAAAGAAGAAAATTTATGCAATTGCGTAACATTGCCATCATTGCCCACGTTGACCATGGGAAAACAACGCTTGTAGACGGACTTCTCAAGCAATCAGGAAACTTCCGTGATAATCAGCGTACAAGCGAACGTATGATGGATTCAAACGATATTGAAAAAGAACGTGGAATTACAATTCTAGCGAAAGTGACATCTGTTGTTTGGAAAGATACCCGAATTAATATTGTTGATACACCAGGACATGCCGATTTTGGTGGAGAAGTTGAACGTATTCTAAACATGGTTGATGGAGCCATCGTCCTTGTTGATGCAGCGGAAGGACCAATGCCACAAACAAAATTTGTCGTTGGTAAAGCATTAAAAGTGGGATTACGCCCTATTGTTGCTATTAATAAAATTGACCGACCTGACGCACGCGTTGATGAAGTCATTAATGAGGTTTTTGACCTTTTTGCCGCTCTTGATGCAACCGACGAACAGCTTGATTTTCCTATTCTTTACGGATCGGGGCGCGATGGATGGATGGCTGAGGCCCCAGAGGGACCAAAAGATCAAGGCTTGGGGCCTTTATTTGATCTTGTAACGCGGCATGTTCCTTCTCCTAGTGTAGCCGCAGGACCATTCCGCATGATTGGAACTATTCTTGAAGCGGATCCCTTTTTAGGACGCATTATTACAGGGCGTATTCATTCCGGTTCTCTAAAGCCCAATCAAAATGTTAAAGTTCTTGGGCAAGATGGAAAACTTTTAGAAACTGGACGTATCTCAAAAATTTTGGCATTTCGTGGTCTAGAACGGCAACCTATTGAAGAAGGCAATGCTGGTGATATTGTTGCGATTGCAGGTCTACAAAAAGGCACCGTTGCCGATACTTTCTGTGATCCAGCTGTCAATGAACCCCTTACTGCCCAACCCATTGATCCTCCTACTGTTACGATGAGTTTTCTCGTCAACGATAGTCCCCTTGCAGGAACGGAAGGAGATAAAGTAACAAGCCGTGTCATTCGTGACCGTTTGTTAAAAGAAGCAGAAGGCAATGTCGCTCTAAAAATTGAAGAATCAGCCGATAAAGATTCTTTCTACGTTTCAGGACGAGGAGAATTGCAACTTGCAGTTCTCATTGAAAATATGCGCCGTGAAGGATTTGAGCTTAGTGTTTCACGTCCACGTGTTGTGATGCAAAAAGATGAAAATGGAATAACTCTTGAGCCAATAGAAGAAGTTGTTATCGATGTTGATGAAGAATATTCCGGTACTGTTGTGCAAAAAATGTCTGAACGTAAAGGTGAAATGGTGGAATTACGTCCTTCTGGAGGGAATCGAGTCCGCCTTGTTTTTTACGCGCCCACTCGAGGACTCATTGGTTATCAATCAGAACTTTTAACAGACACCCGTGGTACAGCCATTATGAATCGCCTTTTTCATGCTTATGAACCTTATAAAGGAGATATTGCTGGTCGTGTTAATGGTGTTATGATTTCAAATGACAACGGTGAATCTGTCGCTTATGCTCTTTTTAATCTTGAAGATCGCGGACCTATGATCATTGATGCAGGGGTGAAAGTCTATCAGGGTATGATTATTGGCATTCACTCACGGGATAACGACTTAGAAGTCAATGTTTTAAAAGGAAAAAAACTCACCAATATGCGCGCTTCTGGAAAAGATGAGGCCGTAAAGTTAACACCTCCCATTAAAATGACACTAGAACGTGCTCTATCTTGGATACAAGATGATGAACTTGTGGAGGTCACCCCTAAGAATATTCGTCTTCGCAAACTTTATCTTGATCCCAATGAACGTAAACGTTTTGAAAAAACACGGGCGTCGATTTCAAACTAATTTCATAATCTCTTTGGTAAAATATTTGATTGTAAGCCTTACTTTAATCCCAGAAAGGATGCCTTTATGAATATTAAGGAAATACCCGTGGGCAAAAACCCACCAGAAGATATTAATGTTATTGTGGAAGTCTCTCTTGGGGGGCAACCGATAAAATATGAGATGGATAAAAAGTCGGGCGCATTATTCGTTGACCGTTTTCTTCATACTTCAATGGTTTATCCTGGAAATTATGGTTTTGTCCCTCATACGCTTTCAGATGATGGTGATCCTATTGATGTTCTTATCTGTAATACCCGTCCACTGATGCCTGGTTGTGTGATCAATGTTCGTCCCATTGGGGCTTTGATGATGGAAGATGATGGTGGTAAAGATGAAAAAATTATTGCCATTCCCACTCCAAAATTAACAAAACGCTATATCAATATTCATGACTATACAGACCTGCCTGAAATTACACTCAAACAAATTGAACATTTCTTCAAGCATTATAAGGATTTGGAACCTGGGAAATGGGCTAAAATTGAAGGGTGGCGTGACAAAAACTTTGCTTATGAACTAATTAAGCAAGCGGTTGAGCGCAATAAAGAAATATAAAAATTTTAATAACATAAAGCCTATTAAAAAATAGGCTTTATTATTTATTTTTCTATGAGATACAATCTCTAAAGGATTGCCATATCTCCTTTAACTCTTCTAAATGTGTTGCAAAGTGAAGCTGTTTATAGCGAGATGTTGCACCACTTTTCAGAGAAATAGAAGAAGATGGAATTTTCCACTGCTTCGCAAAAAACTTAATGAGAGCTTTATTTGCTTTTCCATCTTCAGGAACTGCACGAAGGCGTATAACCAAATATTGTTTCTCACCATCCCTACATTCAATCCCTATTATTTTGTCAACGGATGATTTTGGAATGAGGTATACAAACAAAATCAAGCTATTTTTATCAACTTGATAAAACATTTATTCACCCCAAATCGCATTTCTATAGATACATGCCTTCGTAAACGCGCCACATGAAATTACGAATAAAATAAATAATAATGAACACCACAATAGGCGAAATATCAATCGTTCCCAAATTTGGTAAAATTCGTCGGATAGGGCTTAAAACGGGATTTGTAAGGCGATAGAGAAAGTTGCTTATCAGAATAACAAAACGATTGCGTGAATTTATGATATTAAAGACATAGAGCCAAGAGAGAATAACACTGGCGATTAAAATATCAATATAAATCTCAAAAATTAAATCAATCGTTTGAAGCAATGCATAAACCATGCGTTATCCCTTTCAATCAAGGAAACAGAAAAGTGTATAGAAAGTTTTCATTAAAATGAATCGGTATATTGAATAATAGTTTTATATCCCAATATTCTATGAATAAAAAATAAATAGCTCAAATTATTCATCTCTCTATTTAATAATGATAAAGTTAGAAAACAAATATCAAAATTAAAGAGTGCACTGAAAATAGAAGAAATGATAAATAATCTGAAAATTTTAAAAGCACTGAATTATAGAGTTATAGCTTAACTCTCATCGTTTTAATGATCAATACTATATGCACAAACTAAAAACGGCCTTAAAAGGCCGCTTTTATTTCATTTTTAACCTTATTTCTGTAAGGCAGCCAAACGATTAAGAGCATTACTAAAACCATTTAGCTGAACAAATAAATCATTCAAAGGTGGTTCACCTGCAGCAGCAATTGTCATCGCTAACTTTAATTGTTTTCCAGCACGTAAGGCTGCTACATGATTTTTGTCAAAGGCAACTGGAACCATACAACCTGCTGGTACACAAGTCCGAATACCAGTTTCAATAACAGCTTTTCCATCATCAACTTGTAACCGAACAGGCTTAGAAACCAAAATACCGAAAGGAACTGTTAAATTACCCGATACAGCACCCTCAGCATTGAGAATAAGAGTCATAGCTACAACGACACGCCCCTGCTCATTGACTTCTTGACGATGCATAAAGCAAACTTTTTTCCCTTCTTGTAACCCACAGTTAATGGTCCACAAGCCGTAGGTTTCAGTCAAAGAAGAAGCTCCATTTGGCAATGTTTCTGCTGCCTCTTTTGGTGCAGAAGGCTTTGAATTTGTTGCAAATGCAACAGATGAAATACTCAAAAGAGTACAAACTATAAATAAATTAAATAACTTTTTCATTTTTATATTCCTGTTCTTTACATAAAAGAGACACATGTTTATCATCTATAAATAATTACATTATATAAAGCATCTTAATAAAAAAAGCTTTCGCATAGTCATATAGCTTTTATAATAACTTAAGGCTACCTCGAAATTCGCTGACAACTCTCATATAAACATGCTTTTTAAAATAAATAGCAATTGAAGGAATGGCTTCTAGATCAATCCATTTCCATTGATCGAATTCCGCTTTACTGCCATCGGGGGGCGGGTTAATCATAACTTCAGAAAGCTCTCCGGTAAACTGGAAAGCAAACCATTTTTGTGTTTGCCCACGATATTTATTGCTTAATGTGCACGCAGCAAGTTCTTGTGGAAAATCATAATGGAACCAATTTTGTGCTTCTTTAATCAACTTTACAGACCGAATACCCGTTTCCTCATAAAGTTCGCGATATGCTGCATCTAATGGTTTTTCATTTTCATCAATTCCTCCTTGAGGAAGCTGCCAACAATGAGATCTATCAATATCTGTACATGTTGGCGTCATTAAACGACGCCCAACCCAAACTTTACCCTCATGGTTAAAGACAACAATTCCAACACATCTGCGATACGGAAGCGTTTTCAAGTTAACATCTGCATCCATTTATATTCCTCAAAAGTGCAAGCTCTAGATATCATTTCTCACTTTAATATATCCTTATTGGGATCTGGTGGAAATGCTGCATTTGCCATCTCACCCCGCAACAGTTTGTAAGCCTCATTCAATTGAATATCATCCTTAGGGTCTTTCGGAACAAAAGCAGCTGAACCAGATCCTTTATTGCTTTCTCGTTTCCCTTTGATATGCCCTTTTAATGCAGACTCACCAACTTTTACATCATAACCCTTATATTTTTCAGGAAGTGGTTGCTCTACAATAATATCAGGTGTAATTCCTGTTCCTTGAATAGAAGTGCCAGACGGCGTATAATAAAGCGCTGTTGTTAAACGTAAGGCACCATCTTCGCCTAGAGGGATAATCGTTTGAACAGATCCTTTACCAAAAGATTGCGTCCCTAAAATTGTTGCACGACGATGATCTTGTAGGGCTCCTGCAACAATTTCAGAAGCACTTGCCGAACCACCATTAATAAGAACAATGAGTGGTTTTCCATTGATGACATCCCCTGGCTTCGCATCAAATCTCGTCACATCACTCTTTTTACGGCCACGCGTTGATACAATCTCACCTTTATTGAGAAAAGCACTCGAAACATTAACAGCTTGATCTAAAAGTCCACCCGGATTAAGCCGCAAATCAAGGACATAACCTTTTAGTTTATCTTCAGGAATTTTAGATTGGATATCTTTAATCGCTGCTAGAAGATTCCCTAATGTCTGCTCAGAAAACTGAATAACTCTTAAATATCCAATGTCGCCCTCAACCCGATATTTCACCGCTTTTACCTTGATAATATCACGAATAATCTTAACTTCAAATGGCTGATCAACGCCAGAACGAATAATTGTTAAGGTAATTGGTGTTCCAGGAGCCCCTCGCATCTTATTAACAGCTTCATTCAACGTTTGACCATTCGTTTGTACATCATCAATTTTTGAAATAAGATCTCCTGCTAGAATACCTGCTTTTGAAGCGGGGGTATCATCCATTGGTGAAACAACTTTAATTAAGTTTTTTTCCATAGTGACCTCAATACCAAGACCTCCGAATTCTCCTTTCGTAGAATCCCGCATATCTTTAGCTTCTTCAGCATTCAAATAAGATGAATGGGGGTCCAGCGATGTAAGCATACCATTGATAGCATTTTCAATCAGCTTTTTATCATCTGGAACTGTGACGTATTGCTTACGCACGCGCTCAAAAACATCGCCAAATATGGCCAACTTTTTATAGGCGTTATCTTCATTATTCGCAGCAACAGACTGCACCATAATCATTGAACAGGCGCCGAGCAATACCCCAGCGACCAAAAAAATAACTTTACGAATCATTTTGGCTCCTTCTCATTTTTTCAGTCTGCCACCAAGGAGTTGGATTTACAGGCTTTCCCTGCTTTCTAAACTCAATGTAAAGCATTGGGGAAGCTTTTCCTATATCCAATGCAACACTATTTGCAATAAATTGCATCCCCATCATACCCAGAGGCTCACCTGAAAGAACAAACTGCCCCTGTTTTACATTAATTTTCGACATTCCAGTAAGAATGACATGATAACCATTTCCAACATTGAGAATGATTAACTGTCCGTAAGAACGAAATGGCCCAGCAAAAGCAACAAAAGCATCCGCGGGCGATATAACAACAGCCCCTGACTCTGTTTCTATCGTCTCACCAAAACGCGTAATCTGCGAATTCTTATGAGAATATCGGATTCTTTTTCCTGAAACAGGAAAAAGTAAAGAACCTTTTCGGCTTTCAAAATTGGATTGCTCTAACAATTGTAAACTTTTCCGTATCTGTATTGATGAATCAGAGCTAAGTTTTGACTGACGGTCAAGCTCTAAAATCAATTCTTCCAAAGACTGCGCTTTTTTAGCAAGAGCAATATTTTTTTGTTGCTGTTCTATAAGTTCTTTTTCTGATTCTTTTTGTAGTTTGTTTTTTTTGTCTAATAAAAGCTCTAGACGTTTTCGCTGTTCTGCTTGACTTTGCAGTTTGGTCTTTAATGCCGTATATTCTATAGTAATGGAATTGCTTAAATTGGTCAACTCTTTGAGTTTCTCTGTTAAATCTCGTGTTTTCTCTTGCATTTGAGGAATGACAGCCCCTAATAAAACAGAACTGCGCATGGAAGCTAACACACCCTCTGGCTGTATCATAAGAGCTGGAGGTGGATTTAATCCCATACGTTCTAAAATTGCAAGAACTTCTGCAAATTCAGCGCGACGACTTTGTAAACTTTGATAGACTTGTACCCGCTTTTCTATCATTTTTTCAAGCTTTTCTTCCCTTTCAGCAATATCATCTGCGATTTTACGTTCTTCTTGAGCAGCTTTTACGAGTGCATCACTCAAAACACGTTGATCTTTTTTTAAATGCTCAACTTGACGCGTAAGAAAAACAACACGCTCACGCGAAAGTGAAATATTTTGGCGAATTTCTCCCAATTCTTTATGTACTTCTGCACTCCTCATTGTATCTTCCGCATGCGATACAGAAAAGCAAAAAAACGTATTCAAGAGCAGAATGACAAATATCACGCATTCCCCATATAAATATCGCATCTTTCTATGAAGAAGCTTTTTCATTTGCAAAAACCATGACACCTCATCGTATACACGAGAGATGCTTTAAACGGTGTCGGCTAAAACTATATTAATAAATATATAAATAAGTGCTAAAAATTGAATAAAAAATATTTAAAAACGATGATATGGATGGTGATTTGCAATGGTCACAGCGCGGTAAAGTTGTTCTGTAAGAAGAATACGTGCAATTTGATGTGGCCACGTCATAAAACCAAAAGATAAAAGAAAATCAGCACGATTCCTTATTTGTTCATTATGCCCATCAGGTCCCCCCAAAGCAATGATGACATCCCGAATGCCTTCATCACGATAGCACTCTAATTTCTCAGCAAAAGCAACTGAAGAAATCGATTCTCCACGCTCATCCAACACAATTAATCGACATTTTTCAGGTAAAAATTCAATAAGCCTTCTTCCCTCTTCCTCCATACGTTGACACGCTGTTTGAGCGCGACTTTCTGGTATCTCCTGTAACTTTTTTAAATGAAATCCTACAGCTCCGGAACTTTTAGAAAAACGATCCAAATAATGCTGAACCAATTTTTGCTCTGCTCCACTTTTCATACGACCAACCGCAAAAATAGAAATTTGCATTTTAATGATCTCCGAAGAGAACCGATGTTGTATTGTTTAAATCTGGAGCCATCCATATTTTTTCTAAATTATAAAAAAGACGAATTTCCGGACGAAAAAGGTGAACGATAATATCACCTGTATCAATCAATACCCAATCACCTCCAGAAAGCCCTTCTACACGTGCAAGACCCTGCCCACTGTCTTTCCAAGTGCGTAGCAAATGATCCGCGATAGAAGATATATGACGCTGCGAATTTGCTGAAGCTATGACCATATAATCAGCCAAAGAGGACTTTTTCTGAATATCAACAGAAACAATATCTTCTGCTTTTGTATCTTCTAAACTCTTGAGAATAATTTCAAGACTCCCCTTAACAGAAAAAACTTTTTTTGCTTTTGAAGACAAAATATCGTAAGAGTGGTTTTGTACAATGTTTTTCAGATCAATATTCCTTTCTTATTGTTGTAGAATGTAAAAAAGCTTTCTCTAAAGAGAAGCAGAATCTTATAAATTGTTCAAGAAAAATTATTCTGCTTTAAACGAAGGTTTGTTGAAGATTGAAAAGATAAAGGTCCATGCAAATAGGTCCAAACTGGCGGCTTGATAAAAGGTAATCGCTCACTTTCTCTCTCATCCAAACGAAACTGGCGATAAATGTGTGCCATAGGAGAAGAGAGGGCTGATTTATTGCCTAAAGGACGATCAATAATTGCAATAGGAAGCATAGAGATAATATCACGCCATCGATACCAATGATGAATTGTTGTAAAACTATCTGCCCCTATAATCCATACAAAATTTACGCTACTGTAATGGTTCAGAATATAAAAAATCGTCTCTACTGATACTTTGCTCCCTATAGCCTGCTCAAAACCTGTTAAGCGAATTTTTGGATGATCAATAAGCTTAAAACTTAATCGCATTCTCTCCTCTAAAGAGAGCAACTGTGTACAATCCTTTAAAGGATTGCCTGGACTAACCATCCACCACAACTGATCAAGCTGCAAACGCCGAATAGCAATTTTTGCAACAAGAAGATGCCCCGCATGCGGTGGATTAAAGGAACCACCAAAAAGACCCACAACATTCGATCTTTCAACATGTGGCATACGATCTTTCCATGGGAAAAGTGGATTTTTCAAGCTCTAACCTGACCGTTTCCTTTAACATGATATTGAAATGATGTTAGCTGTTCAACACCTATGGGACCACGTGCATGCATTTTTCCTGTTGCGATACCAATTTCCATTCCAAAACCAAATTCACCTCCATCAGCAAACTGTGTGGACGCATTGTGTAATAAAATAGCTGAATCCAAATGATTAAAAAATTTCTTCACCACTTCCATATCCTCAGCAATAATCGATTCCGTATGCCCTGATGAATAACGCTTAATATGAGCAATGGCTCCCTCAACCCCCTCAACTGTTTTAACAGAAAGAATAGCATCAAGATATTCATGTGACCAGTCTTCTTCAGAGGCTAATTTCACATCTGGCAGAAGAAATACAATATCTTCTGTAGCACGGATTTCACACCCCTTCTCCTGTAAAGCAGTCAAAACAGGAAGAAACTTTTTTAATGCCTCATTGTCAATGAGAACTGTCTCAACAGCACCGCATATCCCTGTTCGACGCAACTTCGCATTTAAAACAATATTGCGCGCCATATCCAAATCTGCCGATTTATCAATATAAATATGACAAAGCCCCTCTAAATGGGCAAAAATTGGAACACGCGCATCAGACTGAACGCGCGCAACAAGACTCTTTCCACCACGTGGCACGATCACATCAATCGCTCCATCCAATCCTTTGAGCATCTCCCCAACGGCAGCGCGATCTGTCGTTCCAACCATTTGAATCGCGTCTTTAGGTAAACCAGCCTGTTCTAAACCTTGTACTAATGCACGATGAAGAGCATGTGAAGAATGAAAACTATCCGAACCACCGCGCAAAATCGCAGCATTGCCCGCTTTTAAACACAAAGCACTCGCATCAACTGTAACATTTGGGCGACTCTCATAAATAATGCCAATCACACCAAGAGGTGTCCGTACACGACTTATATGAAGCCCATTGGGGCGTGTCCAAGCACTTATGACCTGCCCAACAGGATCAGATAAACGAGCAACTTGGCGGACACTCTCTATTATTGCACCCAAACGCAATTCATCTAATTTGAGCCGATCCACCATTGCAGCTTTCAAATTATTCTGAGCAGCCTTCTCTAAATCCAGACAATTCGCCCGTAAAATTTCATCTGAGTGAGCCTCTAGGCTTAAAGCGATCATCTCTAATGCATTGTTCTTTTGCTCAGAGGAAGCAACAGCCAACGCTGCAGCGCCAGAACGTGCTTTTTTCCCCATATCTTTCATTTGTTCTTCTAAAGTCATCGTATCATTCACTCTACCAAAACAATAAATAAAGTAACTTTTTTAAACAGAATTGGTCAAGCAGCGTAAAATCATATCATTACGATGCACCATAGCAGAACGTGCCTCATACCCAAGAATAGATTCTATTTCTTCGCTTTTACGTCCTATAATACGTATAGCTTCATCTCTTCCATAACTTACAAGTCCACGCGCAATCTCAACCCCATTTGTATCAACAATTGCAACCGTATCCCCACGATGGAAATTTCCCTCAACAGCAATAACCCCTGCTGCTAATAATGATTTTCCTGATTCAAGAGCCTTAATAGCTCCTTGATCAATCGTCAAAATACCAGACGGATCTAAATGACCAGAAATCCATGTTTTCCAAGCACTAACAGATTTCTCACCGGCCGCAAAAAAACTCTTGCGTTCACCTTTATCAATCGCCGCAAGAGGATTCATACGTTTGCCTGAAGTAATGATCATCGCTGTTCCAGCAGCATTCGCTATCTTTCCAGCATCAAGCTTGGTCTTCATTCCTCCCCGTGAAAACTCTGAAGCAGCAACATCCGCCATTTTTTCGATATCATGCGTAATGGACGCAACAAAAGGAATAAATTCAGCCGTCGGATCACAATGGGGCGACTTTGTATAAAGACCATCAATATCAGATAAAAGTATTAAAAGATCCGCCCCCATCATTGTTGCCACACGTGCAGCTAAACGATCATTATCACCATAACGAATTTCATTTGTTGCAACAGTATCATTCTCATTAATAACAGGCACTGCTCCAAAACGTAAAAGTACATTAATCGTCGCACGTGCATTGAGATAACGCCTTCGTTCTTCTGTATCAAATAAAGTGAGCAAAATCTGGCCTGTTTTGAGTCCATGTTGTGCAAGCGCATCACCGTAGGTTTTTGCTAATTCAATTTGTCCCAAAGCAGCACACGCCTGACTTTCTTCCAATTTCAAAGCTCCTTTAGGAAGCTGTAGCAATGTCCTTCCTAAAGCAATAGCGCCTGAAGACACCAATAATATTTCTACGCCTCCTTTGTGCAATTCAACAACATCATTAATCAAGCTTTTAAGCCATTCAACGCGCAAACCTGTCTGAGGATCAACCAAAAGTGCAGATCCAATCTTAACCACGATACGTTTATAGTGTGTGAGTTTTTGCAATCCAACAACAGCCATCTCAATCAATCCTGCTATCCCCACCAATCTCCTCTTTGCGTGACATTTCAATAATATGTGCACCTGTACGCAGCACATTTTCTAAACCTTCGCGGCTAACCGCAGAAAACATCATAACAGGTTGATCCGTTACTTTGCGCAAAGCTTCCTGTTTTGTTTTACGCTCTTCAATCGTAAGAGTATCTATCTGGCTTAAAGCGACAATTTCAATCTTATCACTTAGATTATTTCCATAGGCCTCAAGTTCATGACGCACAATTTGATATGCTTTTACAACATCTTCTTCTTGAGCAGAAATTAAATGAAGGAGAACACGACAACGTTCCACATGTCCTAAAAAACGGTCTCCAATTCCCACCCCTTCATGGGCTCCTTCGATCAAACCGGGAATATCAGCCAAAACAAACTCACGACCATCAATTCGTACAACACCAAGATGAGGATGGAGAGTGGTAAAAGGATAATCTGCAACTTTTGGCTTTGCAGCCGTTACAGAAGCTAAAAAAGTTGATTTTCCGGCATTGGGTAAACCAACAAGCCCCGCATCAGCAATTAACTTCAAACGAAGCCATATTGCACGCTCTTCTCCAGCCAAACCCGGATTTGCACGACGTGGTGCCCGTTTTGTCGATGTTGTAAAATGAAGATTACCAAAACCGCCATTCCCTCCTTTTGCAAGGCGATAACGCTGTCCCACTTGTGTTAAATCACAGATTAACGTTGTATTATCTTCTTCAAAAATTTGCGTTCCAACCGGAACTTTAAGGATGACATCATCACCCTTCTCACCCGTCATATTACGCCCCTTGCCATGCCCCCCTGTTTTTGCTTTAAAATGCTGTTGGTAGCGATAATCAATCAGCGTGTTAAGCCCATCAACAACAAGAGCCCAGACATCACCACCCCGTCCTCCATTCCCTCCATCAGGCCCCCCAAATTCTATGAATTTTTCACGGCGAAATGATACTGCTCCAGAACCTCCATTCCCAGAACGAATATAAACTTTAGCTTGATCAAGAAATTTCATTGGAAGCACTCACTGAGGAATCAATCTCTCTACCTCTATAGGCAATATATTAATTTTACCAGTTTTTCATCATTGATAACAGAAAAACTGTCACGATCGCTAATAACTCTTTGAGAAAAAATCATCCCGTTAATAGATTAAATAAAGTGAAGTCTTCTAAAAAGAAGGCGCTATTCTTGTATTTTTGTTTTTCCCTTTAATTCAAGCGCTAGAAGGTAAAGCTCCACTGATTCTGATCGACTTGCGGGTGGTTTAACATGATAGACTTTTTTAAAATGCTGTTTTAATCTTGCAAGAAGAGTATTTTCTGCTCCTCCTTGAAAGGCCTTTGCTAAGAAATGTCCTCCAGGCTTGAGAACAGAAAGAGCAAAATCAGCAGCAACTTCACATAAATAAATCGTTCTTAAATGATCCGTCTGACGATGACCTGTTGTTGGTGCTGCCATATCAGAAAGAACCACATCCGGTTTTGTCCCTAAAGTTTCAATTAATTTTTGCGGTGCATCTGCATGTAAAAAATCCATTTCTAACATCGCAACTCTAGGTAATGGATCCACATGCAAATAATCAATGCCAACGACACTAGGTTTTTCATCACTTGCCCCTACTATGCGCTCAGCGACCTGACACCATCCCCCCGGTGCTGCCCCTAGATCAATAACCTTTTGACCTTTTTTAAGAAACTTATAACGTTCATTAATTTCAATGAGCTTATAAGCCGCGCGCGAACGATAACCCTCTACTTTTGATTGATGAACATAAGGATCATTCAAATGTCTTTCTAACCATCGCCGTGATGAAGCTTTAATGGTTCCAGCTTTCTTTTTTACGCGCTGATATAATTCATGTGACCCTGAACCTCCATAACCACCTGTTGGGGTTTTTGTTGTTTTTTTCATCGTTATTCATCGTCTCCAATATTTAATTCTCTAACGCTTGAAATCTCTGCTCTTTCTACGACGACACCATACACCATCGCGTAACATCAGCTCTATCAAAATTCCTTCCCTTAATCCACGATCAGCAACTCTTAAACGCTGACTTGGCCAAACTTCTCGAATAACATCTAAAATTGCACAACCAGCTAAAACTAAATCTGCTCTCTCACGCCCAATAAAAGGATTTATGACACGTCTTTCTATATCCCATGACAATAAGCGTTTTGTCATAAGAGTAATGTCTGCATCATCCATCCAAATGCCATCCACTTTCTTCCTATCATAATGCTCTAAATTAAGATACATCCCTGCTAAAGTCGTAACCGTACCAGAAGTTCCCAAAAGATGAAACTTCGATCCTTGCGCTAACTCTCCTAATTTATGACGATCTGAAAAACTATTTAACAATCCTCGCACATAATTTTTCATTTTTTCAAAGTCGTCTAAACTAATATTATTCCCCCCAAAACGTTCCGCAAGCGTAACAACACCAACAGGAAGAGAAGTCCAAGCAGTAATTTGTCCCACTAAACGAAAAGAACGCTTTTGAGAAACATCAAGGAGCACAATTTCTGATGATCCTCCCCCAATATCAAAAAGCACAATTGCCTCAGTATTTGGTTCAACAAGTGTACTACATCCTGTAACAGCAAAACGTGCTTCTGTTTGCCGATCAACAATTTCCAATTCAAGACCTGTCTCATCCAAAACACGCTGAATAAAATGCCTACCATTTTCTGCTGAACGGCAAGCTTCCGTTGCAATCAAACGATAACGCTTAATATGCCTTTGTTTTAGCTTTAAACGACAAATCTTTAATGCTTCAATCGCACGATCCATAGCTTGTGCATTAAGAAAACCATTATTTATTAAACCTTCTCCCAATCGTACAACACGAGAAAAAGCATCAACAACACGAAAATATCCCGGTTTACTAGGAGATGCGATAAGAAGACGACAATTATTCGTCCCCAAATCAAGAGCCGCATAAAGAGGTGGAGATTTTATTTGAGAGAACCGTCGAAGAAAAGGCGCTTGGCGTTTTTTTGTTTTTTGAGCGTCCATCATTGTCTGATTATGAAACTCAAAAGCTGTCTCCGATTGAATTAAAACCTGTTTCTGTTTACAATGTCCTTTTCTCTGTTGTCTCTTTATATCAACAAGGATAGAGCATGCCTCTGTTCGTGACAATGCAGAACGACTATTTTTATTATTCCCACAGTGATCATGCAATTGATTTGCTTTGGTATCGTATGATTCTCCTTGCTTTGACTCTTTTGAACCATAATTTAACGGGGTCATTTCTCTTATCCCTTGAGCGTTTTCCCCCAATAAATAAACGCAAAAACTCTTCTGCCCATTCCTAAATAAAGCAACAGTGCGGCATTAAATGATAAAATACAAGAAAACATTCTCTTTTTTCTTATCATCGAAACTTTCTACGCTAGTATCATTAGATACTAACATCATTCAAATTTTGTATAATCTTTTGGTTGCTTCCGTGAAGTCATGCTTCTCTTGATAACTATAAACTAATCGTTTAAGTTCAAATCAATTTTGTAAATTATGCTATTTTTATATCATTTATACGAAGTACGCTTCTATTGTAACAAACCAGCATTATCATACTCTTTGCTAATGCTTAAGGTTGCAACAACCTACACATTGATATAGTTTATAAGAGAAAAAATTCTTTTTTTCAATCGCGTTATCCGTACACAAACCTCATTTGTTATATGCAACAAAATGGCTTTGGTTATGCTAGAATAAAAGCTTCATGGTCCTATAAAATGCAATTACGGTGCCATTATTTCGTGAATACAAGGAAAAACTATCGTTCAAAAATTCTCTGGAACTATAAATTCTCTTGTTATTATAATATTTCAATTAAAACATATTAATGCTTAATCAGACCGCTCTAAAAAGCCATATGAAACTTAAAAAGAATCTAGCATGCTCCTTATTGTAAGAAGGGCATATTTCTATTTATTTACAATTGAGTATTTCTCATAACTTTTTATTGCTAACAACTAACGCAATTACTCTCTAAGATCTGTGGAAAACTCTAACCTAATTTTCTATTATATTAAAGTATTCATGGTGATTTTAACTTCATAAAACTCGCATTTTTTTGAATAAATCACTTCTCTATCTCATGACATAAAACTTGTCACTTATTTCACCTTATAATTTATTCAAAAATATAACTCAACAATTTATGAAAAAATGACTCTCGTTAAAAATTTCCCAATGAACTTCTAAGGACGCAAAGAATTAAGTGCTGCGTTTAACCCTTTAAATGGCACAGTAAAAGAAAATACCTTTCCATCTTTAAGTTTATAGGAAATACGTACTTTATTGTCCTGTTCTATTTGTTTAGTAAGAACCGGCCCTACAGGTGATTGTGCCAAACAAACCGTTTCATTACACTGCGTATAATGAATAAGAACAGGTTTTTTTTCACCTTTCACAAACATCTGAATCGGAACATTTATATCAGAATTTGGCAATGTTCGAAGAAGCATCACTGCTTGACCATTTGTCGTAGAAACAAGAGACCAACTAAAAATGGTATTTCCTTCCTGATCATGAACAGTCTGTGTCACATTACAAATACCTTGCTTAAGCTTAAGCTTTTGTTTTTCATCACAAATCAAAGTCCAGTCATAAAACTGCATAATAATTCGTCGTGTTTCACCTGGTTCTCCTCTAGGTATGGATAAGTGCGGTGGATGAATTGTATAAATACTATTATTTTCATTAGCAAAGCTTTCGCCCTTGCCTATTAAGGCAAGAGCAAACAGAATCTTCACTAACATATTTCTTTTTTTTAAAATAATAATCATTTTTGCTATTATCATCTCAACCTCAGAGTAATTCCAGCACCTACGCCCCAGTGACCTCCAGCACTTGTAATAGATACATTCGAGCGAATATTTCCATCTTCAGATGTATAACCAGCACCGATAGCAAAGGCAGATTGGCTGCGCCACAAACCACTACCAAATGAGACACTTACAGATCCTGGTATATCATAGTAACGTAAGTTAGATACTGCCAAGCCAATAGCCGCTGCTTGTCTTGCTTCCTTACGGACATCCTCAATGGCATAATTTAACGTCTCAAACTTTATATCCGTATAAGATTTTGCCTCATTAACACCATTATTGACAAGACTACTTACTTGATCATCCGTATACTTCTTCGCATCATCAAGCACTAG
Organism: Bartonella tribocorum; assembly: GCF_002777915.1. Lineage (GTDB taxonomy): Bacteria > Pseudomonadota > Alphaproteobacteria > Rhizobiales > Rhizobiaceae > Bartonella > Bartonella tribocorum_A. The sequence goes on from NZ_NJGE01000004.1 coordinate 156,270, forward strand.
CTTCATCTGCTGATCCGTATAATCATGCAATTGACCACCCGTTACCGCTTCTTTCGAACCACTTTCTATACGACCTTCCGCTAAATTATCTATCAATACTGGATCACTTTCATTACCTCCAACTAACGTAATCT
>NZ_NJGE01000005.1 GCF_002777915.1 Bartonella tribocorum
TTTTTTATATTGACTAAAAATACATAATGAAATATATCAAATCTTGATAAAGTAAGTTATATGTACATACTGTATATTTACTTGCATATATAATTAAAAATATTTGAGGTAAAGTTATGGTGAAAATATTTAAAAATTATGTCTTGAGCGTTTTTATAGCGAGCACTTTTTTTCTTTCACAAACCATAAATGTTAATGCAAACTATTTGAAAAATGATGCTCCAAAAGATGAATTTTCTGTTCCCCTAATGGAACAAGTAAAAAATGCGAAATCTGATGTAGTTTCTACAACTGCTTTCTATATTCCATCTGTAAATTATAAAACAGAAAATGGAACAAACTTTGAAGGAAAAGTTGAAAAAGTTCTTGCACCCATGACTATAGGAATGGGATTATTATTCGCTGGATATGCATTAAATTTTATAGGGTCGATCATAAGTTGGATAAGAGACATCGTGTCGATGTTCAAATAACTAAATATAGTACAAAATTCTAGAACAATGGCTTCATTATGTATCAATTACACTGTAAAACATTACATAATGAAGCTAATCCTACTACAAAATATAAATGATGTAGTTTAAATCCAAATGTCCAAACTATAAATTTACACATATATATTGAATAGTATAAAGTATTTGAGGTAAATTATGATTAAATCGTTTAAAAATTATATGTTAAGTATTGTGATTATGTCTGCCTTTTCTCTTTCTCAGGTTATAAGTGTACATGCAAACTATTTGCAAAATAGTGCTCATCGTGAAAGTATTTTTGTTTCTGTAATAAAACAGAAACAACAGGGCGCTGCTCATCTCGTTTCTCTCTATATACAAAATCTAAATTGTGATGTAGAAAATGAAACAACCATTGAGGGAAAATTTGAAAAGGTTGCTGAATTCGTTAGAATAGGAAATTTTGGTATTGGGACGGTAATTGGATATACATCAAGTGTGGTAGGCATGTTTTTAGGATGGATAATAAGCAAAATAATATCGCATATTAAATCTCATTAAAATTAAAATTTCATCAGAATAAGATCTTCTCGTATGAAACATCATACTATGAATATATTCTGTGCTTATCCATAGTTGATGATAAAAAACGTATGAATTATCACATTAAAAATGAAAAAAAGCTTTAAATGCTTCTGTTTTTCTCAATGTGTACTAATTCTACCAATGCATCTATTCAATTCAGATTAAAATAAAAGTAAAATTATGGATGATAAACTATGATTAAAGGATTGAAAACCTATGTATTAAATATTTTTATAGCGGTTGCTTTTTTACTTTCGCAAGTTATAAATGTTCATGCTAATCAATCCCCCAATAATGTTCAATGGGAAACTATTTCTTTCATGGAACAAGGAAAGAAAAAAGCTGTCAATATGGCTGCTCTTTATATATCAAATTTAACTTATGGAGCAAAAAGTGAATCTGCTATTGAAGGAAAAGTTGAGAAAGTGTTTGAACCGATTACTCTAGGCGTTTTTTCTGCAGCAGGAGCTTTGGGTTTTGGATTCTTAACCGGCTCTATTATGGCTATATTTAGTGGGATAATCGGATGGGCAATCGGAAAAATTAAAGGCAAATAATTCAAAAACACGCAGTATTTTTTCTATTTAAAATAGGAATAGTTTACAGCCTGCTACTTCATCATTTGGCAGGCTGTTTTGTGCTTGCTATGGATAAGCTTTAGGTTAGCATACTGTACAGCACAAATGTAATACTTAATTCGTATACAAAATGATAAGTTAAGCTAAACAAAGATTATCGAAAATATAGATCTGCGCACGAAATGCCATAAAATTACCTTGTAAATTTTCCAGTGTAAATATTAAGATGTATCGTTTCAACATTCATTTTAGCAAATTTAATTGTTACAAAGTATAAGCGTATAAAATAACTCTAAACAATTGCACTTTACAGAAAAGTTTTTCAATAAATACCATTCTATCTATTTGATTTCATTTTCAGGAAGATGCATAAGTGCAAATATGCTGTAAGTTTAGGTAAATGAATTAAGAGAGAGAAATTTTTTAACCGTAACAGATTTTCTGCGAACATTGTTTATATCTTAAAAATAAAAATTCTTAAGACCATTTCTTTTATTATTGAGTCATAAAGAAGAAAATAAGCTTCTGTCCATTTAATAATTTAAATATTATGAAAAACATGAAATAAATAACCTCATCAATTTGCCAGAAATAAAAAAAGGATAAAACTTATGGAATACATCAGCACGAGAGGGCAATCTCCTGCTTTAAGCTTTACAGAAACGATCATGACAGGACTGGCAAGTGATGGTGGACTTTATCTTCCAGATAAATTTCCACAATTATCATTTGATGCGTTACGCGCACTTCGTGGTCAATCCTATACAAAAATTGCTAAAACACTTCTTTGGCCCTTTGTGAATAACGAGATCGAGTATACAGCTTTTGAAAATATGATTGCTAAATCTTATGCAACCTTCCACCATCCCGCAGTCTGTCCGTTACGACAAACTGGAACAAATGAATTTATCCTTGAACTCTTTCATGGGCCTACTTTAGCTTTTAAAGATGTCGCAATGCAGTTTCTTTCTCGACTGATGGATTGTGTTTTGACTAAAAAAAATAGATGTGCAACGATTATTGCTGCAACATCGGGTGATACAGGAGGAGCTGCGATACAAGCTTTTGCAGGAAAAGAGCACTCAGATATTTTTATTTTATTTCCTAAAGGACGTGTATCACCTGTTCAACAACGGCAAATGACAACCAATCAAAGTACAAATGTTCATGCCATTGCCATTGAAGGAAATTTTGATGATTGCCAAGCTCTTGTCAAAGCAATGTTTAATGATCATCATTTTCGTCAAAAAAGATCCCTTTCAGGTGTTAATTCTATAAATTGGGCGCGTATTATGGCGCAAATTGTTTACTATTTTTCATCTGCACTTTCTTTGGGTGCTCCTGATAGAGCTGTTTCATTTACTGTTCCTACTGGAAATTTCGGTGATATTTTTGCAGGTTATGTCGCTGCTCGTATGGGATTACCCATTGCTCAACTGGTTATTGCAACAAACGATAACGACATCCTTGCACGTACATTGACCAGCGGTACTTACGAAACACAACCAATTGTCCATACAACATCACCTTCTATGGATATTCAAGTCTCTTCTAATTTTGAACGTTTACTCTTTGAAAGTGGTAATCGTGATCCAGTGTGGATTCGTAATGCAATGGAAAACTTGAAAAAAACGGGATCTTTCACTCTTGATAAAAAGCAACTTAAAAATATTCGTTCCCTCTTTTCCGCTGGAAAAAGTAATATGACTGAAACAGCACAAACAATTGATCATGTCTATAAAGAAAGTGGCCATCTTATTGATCCACATACAGCCGTCGCCCTTAAAGTAGCGCGCGAAAATAAAAAACCGCATATTCCAATGGTCATCCTTGCCACGGCTCATCCTGCTAAATTTCCTGATACAATTAAAAATGCTTGTGGACTTCACGCCCCATGGCCGTCTCATCTCAATGATATCATGGAAGGTGAAGAACACTTCATAAGTCTTGCTAATGATGAAAAAATAGTAAAAGATTATATTTCTTTAAAATCGCGTGCATCTTATTAAAGTTAGCTGCATTAATTTAAATCAAGGATATTTTAATACCCTTAAAATGAGGTATTTAGCTTGTTTAATGGAGTCGTAAATACATGGATGTAGATGTCTGTCGCCTTAGTAACGGTTTGACTATCGCCACACATACAATGCAACAGATTGATAGTGTCGCACTTGGAATATGGGTTAAAGTGGGCTCACGCAATGAAACCTTCTCACAACATGGTATTGCCCATCTGCTTGAACATATGGCTTTTAAAGGAACCGAAAACCGTACCGCTTTTCAAATTGCAACCGATATTGAAGATGCTGGCGGTGAAATTAATGCCACAACCAGTATTGAAACAACAGCTTACTTTGCACGTGTCCTTAAAAGCGATATCCCACTTGCTATCGACATTCTAGCCGATATTTTAATGCATTCAAAATTTGATGAAGCTGAACTAGAACGAGAAAAACAAGTCATTTTTCAAGAAATTGGCGCCGCCCATGACACGCCTGATGATATTGTTTTTGATCACTTTACAGAAACAGCCTTTCGTCATCAATCCCTTGGTCGTTCTATTTTAGGAACAGCTAAAACTATTCAATCATTTACATCTGCTGATCTTCATGATTTCATCAATAAACAATATAGTGCAGATCGTATGATTGTTGTTGCAGCAGGAGCTGTAAAACACGAAAGCTTTCTAAAAGAAGTTGAAAGTCGTCTTGGTACTTTTCGCTCCCATTCAACTGCCTCTCTTGCTAATCTTGCAAATTATGTCGGCGGCGATTTTCGTGAATATCGCGATTTAATGGATACACAAGTTGTTCTAGGGTTTGAAGGGCGTGCTTATCACGCGCGTGATTTTTATGCGACCCAAATTCTTTCAATCATTTTGGGTGGGGGAATGTCTTCACGTCTTTTTCAAGAAATAAGAGAAAAACGTGGATTATGCTATTCTATTTATGCTTTTCATTGGGGGTTTTCAGATACTGGGCTTTTTGGTGTTCATGCCGCTACTGGTCAAGAAGGGCTCAAAGAACTTCTGCCTGTGATTCTTGATGAACTTTCCAAGGCAAGTAAAAACATTCATGCCAATGAACTCCAGCGCGCACAAACGCAATATCGTGCTAATCTCATAATGTCACAGGAAAATCCTTCTAGCCAAGCACATCTCATTGCACGCCAAATACTTCTTTACGGTCGCCCCATTCCAATATCAGAAACAATTGAACGCCTCAATCTCATCACACCTACAAGATTAACTGATTTAGCTCATCGTCTTTTTAAAAGTTCCACGCCAACACTTACTGCTGTCGGACCTGTAGGACCCCTCATGAATTTTGATGATTTAACGTCAACTCTTTCATATAAGCTAAAGTAAAAAATTGCTTTTTAAAAGGAATATTACAATGGGCTTTGCATATAGTTTATCATAAAATTTACCACGCAAACTCTTCTCATTAAATAAGTTTTGGAAATATTGGGCAAAGAAGTCTACAAAACTATCCAATTCCTCCTTCATGTGATAGAGACTCTAATGAGTAAAGTTATATCCATGAAATTTAGAAATTTATGATATAATTTTTCTGTTTTAAAATATAAAATCCCATCCGCTTCAAGTTTCATTGAAGCAAATGGGTATATGGTCTATTTATATATAAAGTCACATAACTTAAGAGGAAGTGATCACAATTTATTCTGTAAATAAGTTATAAAAGGTGAACGTTTTTTCTCAAAAATCTAAATGGAAATTAAGCATCCTAAAATATTGAGAGTGGGACATTGTGAAGAGTTTGCGTAAAATAATTAACATCATTTTCATTATCATCGTTAGTTCTTTTGTCCATCTTACATCAGCACATGCTATTGAGCCTGTTAAAATTTCTTCTCAAGATGCTGCACTTGACCTCTCAAAAGCAATTGAAATTCACCATACAAACAATTCTATTTTTCAAACAAGTACAGCGCCGGGACCAGATGGTATTGTGTGGCGTATTGAAGTACAGGCAAAAAGTGAAAGATTTTCCGGAAACTGGGCAGTTTTTTCTCTTGCAAATCCAACAGATGAACAAGTCGATCGTCTTATCGTTGCCCCCCATTACCGCATGGCGCGTTCTGGATTTTTTTGGCCAGACCTTGGATCAGGACGAATTCAATCTATAACACCAAGTGAAGGTTTTTCTCTTGATCGTCAACCTAGTACGAACTCTGATATCTTTCATATTACCCTCAATCCCGGTGCTGTTGTTACATTTGTGGCCGAACTTAACTCAAAAAATCTACCGCAAATCTATTTATGGAAACCTGAAGCTTATAAGGACGCTATTAATTCTTATACGCTTTATCATGGTATTCTTCTCGGGATATCAGGCCTCTTAGCACTTTTGTTAACCGTTCTCTTCGTTGTCCGTGGGACAGGGCTGTTTCCTGCAACAGCCGCTGTCGCTTGGGCTGTACTTTTTTATATTGGTATTGACTTCAACTTTTTAAATAAATTTTTTGCAGTTACACTCACAACACAACCAATCTGGCGCGCTGGTACAGAAGTAGCACTTGCCGCAACACTTTTTATTTTTCTTTTTACCTACCTCAATCTTAATCGCTGGCATTATCATTTTAGTTATGGTGCTATCGTTTGGATTATTGCCTTTTGCAGTTTAGGAGCTTTTGCTATTTATGATCCAATCAGGGCAGCAGGAATTGCCCGTCTATCATTTGGTCTTACTGCTGTTCTAGGTATACTGTTTATCATCTATTTTTCAATCCGAAGTTATGACCGCGCCATTATGCTTATCCCAACATGGTTGCTTATTAGCTTTTGGTGTGTAGGAGCGTATGCCTGCATAGAAGGACATTTAAATAATGATATTATCCAGCCAGCATTAGCGGGAGGATTAGTGCTCATTGTTCTTCTTATTAGCTTTACAGTTCTGCAACAAACTTTTTCTCATGACGCTTTCCATGAAGGAATATTTTCTGACCTTGAACAACAAGTCCTCGCAGCAAAAGGAGCTGGAAATATTATTTGGGATTGGAATATTGAGCGTGATCGTATTGTCGTTCATCCAAATATGAAAACCCTTTTTGGTACTGAAATCCATAACCTCAATGGGACTATGCGCAACTGGATTTCAGCTTTGCACTATGATGATCGTGAACGCTTTCAAGCCGTATTGGATATCATTCTTAAAAATAAAAAAGGGCGTATTGATCAAATTTTTCGTCTTTCTTCTGGAGGAGGCTATTATCATTGGTTTTCTCTTCGTGCACGTCCAGCTATGCAAAAAGATGGGAAAATCACACGTGTCATTGGAACCATTGTCAATATTACTAACCATAAAAAATCTGAAGAACGCTTATTGCATGATGCAATCCACGACAGCTTAACGGGCCTTCCTAACCAACAAATTTTCTTTGATAGGCTACAAAATTATACCTCTTTGGCAAAAGCAAATATCAAAATTAGACCGACCGTCTTTATGATTGATTTTGACAATTTTCGCCAAATTAATCGCAAATTAGGCATAGCCGTTGGGGATACTGTATTGCTTATAATCGCCCGACGTTTAAATCGCCTTATTAATTTTCAAGATACCTTATCGCGCCTTTCAGCAGACCGTTTTGCAATCATTTTACTCAGTGAGACTGAACCACAAAAAATTGCAGCATTTGCGGATCATTTGCATAAAACAATTTCAGCACCTATTTCACTTTCGGAAAACAAAATAATCCTTTCAACGTCTATCGGATTGGTTACATGGAGTGAAAACCGGTCAACAGCTAAAGATATTTTTAATGATAGTGAATTGGCGATGATTCGTGCAAAACAAATGGGGGGAAACCATATTGAACCTTTTCGTCCTAATTTTCGCACTTTGGGTCTCGAACAGAATACTCTGGAAAAAGACATCCATTATGCCATCAAACGTCATGAGATGAAAATCCTCTACCATCCTATTCTTAATTTATCAGACGGGCATATTATTGGTTTTGAAACAATTGTAGAATGGCATCATCCAACTTATGGAAAATTAAATGTCTCTGATTTCATAAAGATCGCAGAAAACGAACAAATCGTTATGGATTTGTCACAATTTATCATCGATAATGCTATTGTCGATCTTATAAATGTAGAAGAAAAATTTTTCCAACAGTCTTTCTTTATTTCAATTAATTTACCAAGCGTAGAGATGATTCACCCTCGTTTTATTAGTCAATTGCGTGCTGTTCTACTTCGCCATCCACTCAACAAAGGGCGCTTGATGATTGAGATATCTGAATTTGTTCTAAGAAACAATCCTGAACAATCAGCCCACTTTCTCGAACAAATTAAAACACTTGGAATGAGCCTCGCACTCGATAATTTTGGAACAGGTTATTCGTCACTGACTTATCTCGTGCGTTATCCATTTGATATGGTTAAACTTGATCGTTCACTTATCTCAATCGACTCTCCTAAGAAAAAGCTCGTTCTCAAGTCTATCATTAATATGGCAACAGATCTTAACTTGCAAATTATCGCAGAAGGTGTTGAAAATGAAAAAGAAGCAATCTTCCTCCGTCAAGAAGGCTGTAAATATGTTCAAAGCACACTTGTGACAAAACCAATTGCCATAGAAGAATTAATCACTCTCGTTCAAAGCCATTTCCCTTACAAGCCAAGATATTGATTTAATAATGATAATTTAGCGTTATCCAACGTGAATTAAAATTCTAAATACCATTTGCTTGTACATCACAGTAGAGAAAGCCCTGATGGAGAAAAAACGATTTTAAAAGGAGGGAAATGCCTTTTCACGAATCGTCTTAAGTGCTAAGAGCTGTCGCAATATTGGGGGTTGGAAAGCATAACAATGGTGCTAAGCTTGTTATTTTACAAGCATAAAGATCGCAACTTACTGAATTTACCATGATACCACCCACAAGCGCTTTTGCAAAATAGGCTTGGACGCACTGAGGAATATTTCTTTAAAATAAAAACATAAAGGATATAATAACGTGTAAAGTTAAAAAGCTCAGAAAAAACTCTATGCATGTCCCATTTCAGAAGCAAGATAGGTTGGATCAATCCCCATACGTGTTAAACTTTTATCATATTTGCAACTTAAATCACTTTCAAAAAGAAAACTAGGTGATGTCGGACTGATTAACCAACCATTTGTAGAAATTTCTGCCTCTAGTTGACCCGCTTTCCACCCAGCATAACCTAACGCTACCAGTGCATGTTGCGGGCCTTGTTCACAACTAATCGCTTTTAATATATCAATTGTCGCAGTAAAGCAGACCTTATCTGCAATAAAAACAGTTTCTTCACAAGCATAATCATCTGAATGAAGAACAAACCCACGCGAAGGATCAACAGGACCACCATAGCGAACTGGAAACTGTTTTATTGGTTCAGAAAGACATTTTTTTTGTCCACTGTCTATTACTCCAAGGTGAAGCAAAAGTTCTGGAAAGTCAATATGATGCAATTGATTGAGAATAATGCCCATCGCACCAGCATCAGAATGCGCGCAAATATAAATAACAGAACGAATAAAGCGTCTGTCATTCATCCCAGGCATCGCTATGATTAACTGTCCACCCAAAAAGCCATTACACTGCGTCATTAATCTGTTATTCTCCATAATTTACATGATAAAAGTTTGTCCATTTAGTACACTAGGAAAATAAAACTCCAATGAAAAAAAGTTACATATCTACAAATTTACAAAATATCGCAACTTTCTTTTATAAAAGGCTTTTCGTTACTTTAAGCTTAACACTCATAGTTTTAGAATTACTTGACATTTCTGTAAATGCTCAAACAAAACAAAAACTCCGGCTTTTCTCAACCTCTTGGTATGAATCAGAGGGTGGCCGTATCCGATTAGCAATCACTGAACCTTCTTTTTCTGGAGTAAGAGAAGGCTTTATTGAAATTATGCTTAAACCAGGATGGAAAACGTACTGGCGTAATCCAGGTAATTCAGGGATGGCACCCTTTTTTAATTTCAACCAACAGATCTCTTATGAAATATTTTATCCTACTCCACAGCTTTTTGAAATAGAAAATGATTGGTCATTAGGCTATAAAGATAAAGTGATATTGCCCTTTAATCTATCTTCTTCAAGACAAAATTTAAGCGGTACTTTCACTCTTGGATTATGCCATAAAATCTGCCTTCCATTGACTGTTAACTTTGATTTTTCACCATCTTCTCTTAAAAACAAATCTCTTCCTGCTTCCTTGTTAAAAAACGCCCAAGATTCTTTGCCGCGTATGACGCAAAATGACCTAAAAATAAGCGCTGAAAATAATAAGAACACCCTCCTTATAAAAATACAAAATAACAACAAAACCACGCCTTACGCTCTCTTTTTAGATGGAGGAGAAATGCAAATTGGAGCAGCAAAAAAAATCAGTGATAATGTAGAATATACACTCTTTAGCGCTCCACTCTATTTCGTACCAGAGGAAACCAACCAAAAAATTTTTTATACAATTTCTTTTAAAGATCACGCCTTAAGTGGAACATTTATATTCCATACACAGTCATCCCCTCTTGCTATCCCATGATAAAAGAGTAAAGTTTCTCAAACAGCAATTATGTTGGAAAACACCCATTTTCGCGATATTCAGCAATTGCTTTGCGTGCAAGAGCATCAGCGCGCTCATTCTCTGGATGGCCCGCATGGCCTTTTACCCAATGCCATCTGACTGTATGACAAGAACAAGCATTCTCAAGAGCTTGCCATAGCTCCATATTTTTCACAGGACTTTTTGAGGCAGTGCGCCAATTATTTTTTTTCCAACCTTCAATCCACTTAGATATACCATTACGCACATAAACTGAATCTGTATAAAGATCGACCAAACAAGGCTCTTTAAGCGCCTTTAATGCACAAATTGCCGCCATGAGTTCCATTTGATTGTTTGTTGTATGCGCATTACCGCCATAAAGCTCACGTTCATGACCATTCCAGCGTAAAAGCGCTCCCCAGCCTCCAACTCCAGGATTTCCTGAGCAAGCACCATCTGTATAAATTTCAACGACTTTCTGTTGAATTGCCATAAAATTTAAAAACCTAATTCACTAAGCGAATTTACCTTACTGAAAAAACAAAGCTTGTGCCAATATTCCCATGGATCTTTCTTAATAACAAAGCTATTAGGCGGTGTATTAAACCAATCATAAAGACGTGTGAGTAAAAAACGCAAAGATGCACCACGAGTCAATAAAACAATCTTGTCCAATTCTAAAGGAATCAATGGTCTTATTTTTTGATAATTTTCCAGTAACTTACGTGCTTTGATAAGATTATAGGAATGATCAAGCTCAAAGCACCAAGCATTTAAACAAATCGCTAAATCATAAGAAAAAAAGTCATTACAAGCAAAGTAGAAATCTATCATACCAGAGAGACGATGATTCACAAAAAAGACGTTATCATTAAATAAATCCGCATGAATAATACCTGTTGGCAAATTGAACGGCCAATTTTCCTGTAAAAAAGCCAATTCCGACTCAATTTTTTGTCCAAATTCTTTTAACAAAGCGTCTTCTGTGATTTGGCAACGTTGCCACAATACCTGCCAGTCCATAATAGAAAGGGTATTTTTACGACTGAGTGTAAAATCCTGTCCTGCTAAATGCAATTGTGCTAACCCCATCCCTACTTCGCCACAATGACCTATATCGGGCCGCCGGATCCACTCTCCTTCCAAAAAGGTAATAATAGCAGCAGGGCGTCCTGCTAGTTCACCGATCATCAGTCCATCATTTTGAATAACGGGTTGAGGACAAGGAATTCCACGCTGTCCTAAATGCTGCATCAAGCGACAAAAAAAAGGTAAATCATCTTTTGAAATACGCTTTTCATAAAGTGTTAAAATAAACCGTCCTTGTGTTGTCTCCAACATAAAATTAGAATTTTCAATCCCCTCCTCTATCCCTTGATAAGACAAAAGAGACCCTATTGCATAACGTGTTAAAAACGCTTTTAAATCATTTGGATGAATATCTGTATAAACGGCCATTACTCTGCTTTCGTTGTAAACATATCTGTATTCTGATTTTCATTTTTTGCATTATTTGCTTGACCATTCACAAATGCCATATCTTGAGATGTTAAAATGACGTCACGTAATTCGCGACTCACTAAAAATCTTTCCGTTTCCACCACTGTTTCAGCCAACTCTATAGTCACATTATAACGCGCACGAAACGCTGAAATAATTTCATCAATAATAATTTCAGGCGCCGAAGCCCCTGCTGAAAGACTAACAACAGAAAGAGCTTTTAGGTTTTCAAAATTAATTTCATCAGCGCGCTGAACCAAAATAGCTCGCCCCGCACCAGACTTTTCTGCAACCTCTACCAAACGTCGAGAATTAGAAGAATTTGGCGCTCCAACAATCAAAAACAAATCACTCCCCTTTGCTGCTGCCTTAACGGCTTCTTGTCGATTCGTTGTAGCATAGCAAATTGATTCAGCCGCTGGAGCTGCTAATGTAGGAAAACGTTGTTGTAATACATCGATAATTCCTGCAGTATCTTCAACAGAAAGCGTTGTTTGTGTAACAAATCCTAATTTATCTGGATCACTTGGTTGATAATGCAAAGCATCTTCTATCGTTTCAATAAGTGTTACAGCCCCATCTTCAAGCTGTCCCATAGTCCCTATAACCTCAGGATGACCAGCATGACCGATTAATATAACATGGCGACCGTGACGTTGATGCCGTATCGCTTGTTTATGAACTTTCGAAACCAAAGGACATGTTGCATCGAGATAAAATAAATTATAACGCTGTGCCTTTTCTGAAACAGATTTTGGAACACCATGGGCAGAAAAAATAACCGGCTGATTGCGATGCTCTTCTGGAATCTCATCAAGTTCTTCAACAAACACAGCGCCCCTTTGCTGTAATCCCTCAACCACGTAGCGGTTGTGTACAATTTCATGACGAACATATATGGGCGCACTATATTTTTTTAATGCAAGCAGAACAATCTGGATAGCACGATCAACCCCTGCACAAAATCCACGTGGACCACAAAGACGTATCGTTAAAGGGGGAAGTCCCAACATAAATCATCCTTAATTTCTATCGCTTTAGTCTCATATTCAAAAAAATGATCACTACGTATGAATAAGCAATGTAAAAAAAACGCGCAATATCATCTTTTGCCTAAGAACACACTCTATAGCGTCTTCTTACAGCATTTTCTTTTTGTTTTTTCATTTTATCTGCCTAAAGGTCGATAAAATGCCAAACAAGAGCTTCAATCAAAAGAGCTCCAAAGACAGCTGCCAAATAAAGTAACGAAAAGAAAAATGTTTTTTTGGCCATCAAAATAGTTTCATCATGTGTATTAGCTTTCCACAAACGATAGGCAAAATAAATAAAAATAATGCCTAAAATTGTCGAAAAGATACCATAAAAAACTCCACCAAGACCAGTAAAGCAAGGAGCGGTAGCGCATAGTACCATCAAAATAGTATAAAATAAGATCTGTTTTTTTGTTGAGTATTCACCTCGCACATTAGGCATCATAGGGATGCCTGCAGCCTCATAATCAAGAGATGAAAAGAGAGAAAGAGCCCAAAAATGAGGGGGCGTCCACATAAAAATGATTAAAAATAATAAAAAACTATCAAAACTTACCGTCCCAGTTGTGACAGCCCATCCAATCATTGGTGGAAAAGCCCCAGAAGCACCACCAATAACAATATTTTGTGGTGTGATACGCTTTAACCAAATTGTATAGATAACGACATAAAAGAAAATTGTAAATGCAAGAAAAAATGCCGCAAACCAATTAATGAAGCACCCCATAACCAAAACTGAAAGTATAGAAAGAGCCATGCCAAAAACAAATGCCTTTTGGGTGCTAATTTTACCCATAGGAATGGGGCGCTTTTTGGTCCGTTCCATCACAGCATCAATGTCAGCATCATACCACATATTCAATGCTCCCGCACCGCCACCACCAACAGCAATACATATAATTGCTAAAAAACCATACCACGGATTGATGGGAACAGGAGACACCATTAAACCAACCAGTGCCGTAAAAACCACAAGTGACATAACACGCGGCTTCAATAATGTGATATAATCACCGATACTGGATTTTGGTGGCGTTGATTTACCATTCGCAACCGATAACTCTTCTGAAACAGACATTCCACTCAAAACCCTTTTCCATTTCTGTTATTCAAAAACAAATATTTTTTGGCAAATATTGCAAATATTATTGGGCAAATATTATCTAGCGTATGAGAATGCCCCATTAAGACCACTCATATTTTTGAGAAAATATGGCTTTACCTTTCTTGTACGCATTCCGTAAAAATAGGTATAAATATTTGCAACAAAAATACATTTTTTCAATCAACATTTTCTCTTACAGTACAAATTTATCATAAAAATGTATCCTACCAAACATCATAAAGCCATGCTGAAAATTTATCTCCTATAAAATGCTCTTTCTTCTCATTTTCCTTTATTTCTTGCACAGGGGCGAATATATTTGGTAATTATTGGTTTTGTGTTATAGTTTTTATATGGGGGAATTCGTTTTTTATGCAAATCTATGCAAGGTTGTGTGTGTATTGAATCGGATAGGATTTTCTGTGGTACTTTATAAATTACTCAAAAAAGCTTTTTTTATTGGTGCTGTTCTTCACACACTTCATAGTAGCTTTATCAGTTGCGCTTTTGCACAAACACCCTATGCGCAAAATGTTCCTGCTCCACAAGCCTATGGCGCATGGACAAAAGTTTGTGCTCTACCACCAGGAACACCTAATATGCAGTGTGAAGTTGTACAAAACGTTCATACACAAGGGCGTCATGATATTACCTTGCGCGTTACATTTTATAAACTTCCTCAAAAGCAAGGTGCTTTAATGCGTGTTTTTGTTCCGATTCGCGTTGAATTACGTCCTGGCGTTGGAATTAAAATTGACGGTAAAAATATGGGCAGAATGGAATATCGTCGTTGTCTTGGGGATAATTGTGTTGCTGAAGCTTTTCTTAAAGAAGATATATTACAACTTTTTTTAAAGGGAAAAATAGCAACATATTTTATCTTTACAACCCCTGAGCAAGGAATTGGAGGTCTCGTTGACCTGCATGGCCTTAGCGATGCCTATGCAACTTTACCCACATGAATGAAATCAACATACATTGGACGATTAAAATCTCATCGTATATTTTAAGAGCTCCTTAAGTTAGATCGATAAAAATATTCTAAGCCCCCAATAAAAATAGGATAATTCTTATGAAATCGCTGATTGATCATTTTGATATTGCTTCCTCTCAAGTGCAATCACTTGTACAGGAAACGTTGCATCATGCTGATGATGGAGAGCTTTACCTCGAGTATACAGAAAGCGAAACGCTTTTATTTGATAATGGACAACTTAAAAACGGCTCTTTCCATCAAGATATGGGGTTTGGTCTGCGTGTTGTTGCTGGAGAAGCGACTGGATATGCACATTCTAGTGAATTATCAGCGGCTGCACTCAAACGTGCTTGTGAAGCAGCTAAAGCTGTTACCTATAACAACAATCATGCCGGACCTTATAGCATAGCCCCTCAACAAACAAATAAGAGACTTTATCAACCGCATAACCCCCTTTATGCTCCGTCATTTGAAGAGAAAAGTGCTCTTTTGCAAAAAATTGATGCTTATTTACGGGAAAAAAATGATAAATTACATCAAGTGACCGTTTCTCTTTCTGGCTCACTACAGCATGTCGAAATTTTACGTGCAGATGGATATTTGGTTCGTGATATTCGCCCCCTTGTACGGCTTTCTATATCTGTGGTTGCAGCTGAAGGAAATCGACGTGAAAATGGTTTTTATGGATGTGGGGGGCGGCAAGTATTTGACCAATTTATTTGTGAAGACAATTGGAAACAAGCTGCGGATGAAGCCTTACGTATGGCTTTAACAAATTTAGAAGCAGAAGCAGCACCTGCAGGGACATTTGATGTTGTCTTAGCCAATGGATGGCCTGGCGTTATGCTCCATGAAGCCGTAGGTCATGGTTTAGAAGGTGACTTCAACCGCAAAAAGACATCTGCTTTTTCTGGACTTTTAGGACAACAAGTTGCGGCAAAAGGTGTTACAGTTGTTGATGATGGAACAATTCCTCATTGCCGCGGCTCTCTGACTATCGATGATGAGGGAACCCCTTCAGGATATAACGTTCTCATTGAAGATGGAAAACTCGTTGGTTTTATGCAAGATAGGCTTAATGGACGGCTTATGGGGAGTAAATCAACTGGAAATGGACGACGTGAGTCTTATGCTTGTGCCCCAATGCCAAGAATGACCAATACCATCATGCTAGGAGGAGATAAAACACCTGAAGAAATCCTTTCTTCCCTTAAAAGTGGTATTTATGCTGTTTCATTTGGTGGAGGGCAAGTTGATATTACTTCTGGAAAATTTGTCTTTGAATGCACTGAAGCATACCGCGTAGAAAATGGTAAAATTGCGGCCCCAATAAAAGGTGCAACTCTTATTGGAAATGGGCCTGATGCTATGAAACGTATCACAATGATTGGAAATGATAGCAAACTGGATAATGGTATTGGTATGTGCGGAAAAGCAGGACAAAATGTTCCTGTTGGTGTTGGGCAACCTCATCTGCGAATCAATAATATGACAATCGGCGGAACTGCGCTTATAAAAGAGTAAGCTTGCTCATTTCTTCTCAATATTGCCCCTACCGTCTATTAAAACAATTTATGAGGAAGAATCTTTTGATGGAATGAATGCATTGGTTTACAAAGATAACCTAAGCGTTATTCAACTTGAATGAGAACTCTGAATACCGTAAGATTTCCTTATTTTAAATCTGTGTATGTTGAAGCAATAAAAAGCATTGGTTTATACACTACAAGCGGAGAAGAGCCATTGGAGTGAAACTGTACAAAAAAGGCATGCCTCTCATCAACCGTCTCAAATGCCAAAAGCTGTCACGACATTGGGAGATGGCAAATAACGGTAATGCCGGTTTGTTCAATTATGCCCTCAAACATACCGTTTTCGTAATACGTTAAGTCTTTTGTGTGGGGTAACGCTGTCTTTTTATGTTTCATAAAAAGTTTAAAATAAAAACACTGTCTACATTCAGTACTCTTAATTCAATGAGAAAAAGGTTATTATTGTCGATAAATTTTGGAAAGATTTTTATAATAATACTTAAGTAAATTTTTTTAAAAAATCTTCATGGCATTAAAAAATTTTCAGGCTAAAGCTTCCAGCCCTTCTTCTTTTTATTTTTGCTCAAAACAGCAACAACTTCAACATGGGGTGACCATAAAAATTGATCAATGGGTGTGATTTCTTCTATTGTATACCCCCCTGCAACAAGAAGAGATAAATCACGTGCAAATGTGACAGGATTACACGAAATTGCCACAACACGTGATACTGTTGCCTTCGCTAGTTCACGGACTTGTTCCTCTGCACCAGCACGAGGAGGATCAAAAACAATACTCTCAAAACACTCAAGTTCCTTTACAGAAAGTGGATGACGGAAAAGATCGCGTTTTTCACAAGTAACTGTTTTTAAACCAGTTGCAAAACGTGCTGCTGAATTTAGATTTCTTATTGCACCCTCATCATTTTCTACCGCATGAACATTCATCTTTTTTGCCATACGCAAGGTAAATGTCCCTACCCCTGAAAACAAGTCAAGAGCATTCTTTGCTTTTTTTAAATGAGTCAAAATAATATTGCCCATTATATTTTCAGCTTCGCAGGTTGCTTGAAGAAAACCACCAGAAAGGAATTCAACGCCGACATCACCAAAGTAAATCATTGGTTTTTCTCGTTCAATCAAAATTTCACCGTCAACCGATAAACGTGTAATCCCATATGAAAGAGCTGCACTGATCATTTTCTGACGAAGTGATTCATGGTGCACTGTACAACCACTTAAAGCAACATCTAAACCATTTTCAATGCGTGTTATCGTAACATGAAACCGTTTGACAGAGCCACTTAGAAAAGCACAGAGCTCTCTGATATTATGCAACTGAGAAATAAGTTCTGGATGGCTTACGGGACATTCCTCAAGAGCGACAATTTCATGCGAAAGATAACGGTTAAAACCAACTTTTTGACCTTGTGGAGTCATGGATGCTGTTAGTGTCACCCGCCGTCGGCTATAGGGTTGACATTCTATTAAAGGTGCAACAACACTATTCAGTCCATACTTTTTCAGTGCATCAATAACCAATTGTCGTTTCCATACGCGATAAGCATCAGCACGCCAATGTTGAAGCGTACAGCCTCCACATTCTCCAAAATGCTGACAAAGCGCATCAACGCGTTCTGATGATTTTTCTTTTAATGCTATATATGTTGCATATTTTCCATGAACAATAATTTCAACACATTCTCCTGGCAAAGTAAAAGGAACATAAACAAAGCCGTGCCTCGTCTTAGCCGTGCCATAACCATTTTCTCCAATATGCTCGATGATGACAGTATCACTCACTGTTGTTTTTCTCCGAATAGTAAATATTCCACATTGCCATCACCTCCTGTAATAGGGGAAGGAAGTAAACCTTTTGCACGCCATCCTGTTTGCGTATTGAGCCAGTCAAAAAGTCCTTCAGCGGTTTCTTTAGCTCTTGATAAATCTAATATTCCTCCCTTACCAAGGTGTTTACGGCCAACCTCAAACTGAGGCTTTACCAGTAAAACAGCTTGGGTGCCCTTTTTGGCTAAAGACAAAATCTGAGGCAATGCAAGTTTGAGAGAAATAAAGCTAACATCTGAAACAATAAGATCAATTTCCCGCCCGCCTAAATGTTCCTGTTGAAAGTCTCTAACATTCAAGCCTTCTAATAAGGTTATAGCACGGTTGCCCAATAAACGTTTATCAAATTGATGATGCCCAACATCAACAGCAATGACATGCGTTGCTCCGCGCTCTAAAAGAACTTGTGTGAAACCACCTGTTGATGCCCCCACATCAATAGCTGTCACTTTATCCGTTATAATCGGAAATGCATCAAGGGCAGCAATCAATTTTAATGCTGCCCGTGAAACATAATTCTGCGCTGGATCACAAACAACAATCTCTGCATTATCAGAAATGATTTGCCCCGCTTTACAAACGATTTCACCATTAACTTTGACAGTTTGGCGCATGACAGCATCACGTGCACGAGAACGTGTCGTAAAAAAGTTTTTTTCAACTAAAAGAATATCGAGCCTTTTTCTGGAAGCCATCTCATACTCGAATTTTCTATTCCATTCGAATCTTGCGTCCCAAAACCATTAACACCGTATTGACAATACCTATAGCATCAAGCCCAATCGTTGAGAGAACTTTTTCTGGCGGACCATGATTCAAATATTCATCAGGAAGTTTTAGTGTACGAACTTTCAAACCATGCTCTAAGAGCCCTTCTTGTGCTAAAAATTGTAATAAATGCGCTCCAAATCCACCGATTGCACCTTCTTCAATTGTTACCAATACTTCATGCTCACGTGCTAAACGACACATTAAATCCTTATCCAAAGGTTTTGCAAACCGTGCATCTGCAACCGTCGTCGATAATCCTTCAGCTCCCAACATATCAGCAGCTCGCAACACTTCTGACATCCGTGTTCCAAAACAAACCAGAGCGACCCTATTTCCTTCACGCAGAATACGTCCTTTTCCAATTTCTAATATCTCACCACGTTGCGGTAAATCTATACCAATACCTTCACCACGTGGATAACGAAAAGAAATGGGGCCCTGATCATAAGCTGCAGCGGTACGAACCATATGCATTAGCTCAAGTTCATCTGAAGGCGCCATAACAACAAACTCAGGAAGCGTGGCCAAAAAAACAATATCAAAACTACCAGCGTGCGTTGCACCATCTGCCCCCACAAAACCTGCGCGATCAATGGCAAAACGGACCGGTAATTTTTGAATTGATACATCATGAATAATTTGATCATAAGCACGCTGTAAAAAAGTAGAATAAATTGCAACAAAAGGCTTATACCCTTCACAAGCAAGTCCTGCCGCAAAAGTTACGGCATGTTGCTCAGCAATCCCAACATCAAACATCTTTTCAGGAAATTTTTCTGCAAAAGCATCAAGTCCTGTCCCTGTTGGCATCGCTGCCGTTATGCCAACAATCTTATCATCATGGCAGGCTTCTTCTATTAAAGATTTAGAAAATACCTTAGTATAGGGTAAAATATTACTTGATGCCTTAACCTGTCTTCCTGTCATGACATCAAAACGATTAACACCATGATATTTATCAGATGAGGCTTCTGCAGGTGGATATCCCTTTCCCTTATGGGTTACAACATGCACCAAAACAGGACCATTAGGGTATTCTCGAACATTTTTTAAAACAGGCAATAAATGCCCAAAATTGTGCCCATCTATGGGTCCAACGTAATAAAAGCCAAGCTCATCAAATAACGTTCCCCCAACCAAAAGGCCACGCGCAAATTCCTCTGAACGACGTGCCTTATCCAAAAAAAACTTTGGCAATTTTTCGCTCAACATCTTTACGCGTTCACGCAAATGACGATAAGAAGGACGAGACACTAATCGTGCAAGATGCGCACTCATAGCACCTGTAGGCGGTGCGATAGACATATCATTATCATTCAGAACAACAATCAAGCGTGCATCTAACGCACCAGCATTATTCATTGCTTCATAAGCCATGCCCGCAGACATTGCACCATCACCAATGACAGCAATAATATTGCGTCTTGTCTCTGCTTTCAAAGCACTTGCCACCGCCATGCCAAGCCCCGCAGAAATAGAAGTCGATGAATGACCCGCTCCAAATGGATCATACACACTTTCTAAACGTTTCGTAAAACCTGATAGCCCTCCCTCTTGACGTAATGTGCGAATTTTTTCTCTACGCCCCGTTAAAATTTTGTGCGGATAGGTTTGATGACCAACGTCCCAGATAATCCTATCCTCTGGTGTATTAAAAATATAATGTAATGCAACTGTAAGCTCTACAACACCAAGTCCCGCACCAAGGTGCCCCCCTGTTACAGAAACCGCATCAATTGTTTCGGTCCGCAACTCATCAGCCAACTGTACCAGATCAGACTCAGGTAATGCCCGCAAATCTTGCGGAAAACAAACACGGTCAAGCAATGGTGTTAAGACCTGAGACAAAAAATTTCCTTCCTATTATCTTAACTCAAGAGAAAACAACGATAAAAAATATATCTTCTCTCCTCGTTTATTGAGAGTTTTACACCTTTTTTACTGAAAAATGCTTTTCTCTCTTTGAGATGATTGATATCTTTCCCATTTCTAACTTATTTTATAAAAAAGAAATCAATAAAATTTGCTTTTTATAAACTAAGATTATTGCATTTCTTAGAGTCCTACAATAAATATCCCAAAATATTTAATATTATTGAGCATCAAGTGGTTCTACGCCTTCTGGAGAACCTTCCTGTGAGAGCTGAATTTTTTCAACTTTGGCTTCAGCAACCTTCAAGAGTTTTTCACAGTGTTTTTTAAGCGCTTCACCACGTTCATAAATATCAATGGATTGTTCCAAAGGCACATCGCCACGTTCCAAGTTTTCAACAATAACTTCAAGCTGCTTAAGTGCTTGCTCAAAGCTTAAAGTCGTAATATCCCCCTCTTGCATCTCTTTTTTCATATGAACCTCAAAAAATATCTGTTCTAGATATACGAATTCCAAAACTTTCTAAACCGACAGAATGATGCTCTTTAGAAGCATAAACAATAACAGAACCTATTCCTAAATATTTTAAAATTTGCGATCCTAAACCAATTTTTCGCCATTCTTCTTCACGCTCAATCGCCTGCACGTGGTTTTCTAAAACATCTTTTGCCATGTCTTGAATGTCCATAGTTGATTGTATAACAGATCCTTCACGCAAATAAACAAATACGCCCCGTTTTTCTTTTTCCATCATACGCTGCATCATCACCATGATATCTGAAGATTGACAAAAAACGTCATTTATAATGTTTTCATGATGGAAATACACAGGAATATCCTCACCCTCACGGATATCACCAAAAATAATCGCAATATGCTGAACAGCTTCCCAGGGGAGTTGATAACTTTGAATAATAGCCGGACCTACAGGTGTTTCAATCGGCATTTCTCCAACATGCTTGATCAATATTTCTTTACGCTGGCGGTAAGCAATTAAATCCGCAACCGTTATGATATGCAACCGATGTTCTTGTGCAAATTTTGTAATCTGATCGCCATGTTTAACGCTTCCATCATCATTGACTAACTCACCGATAACACCAACCGGTGGTAAACCAGCTAATTTACATAAATCAACAGCGGCTTCCGTGTGACCTGAACGCATGAGAACCCCCCCTTCATGCGCAATCAGAGGGAACACATGCCCTGGACGAACAAAATCATCCGCACTCGCATTTGAATTCGCAAGATTACGCACTGCTAATGTACGATCATGCGCTGAAATCCCTGTTGTTATGCCGTGTTTAAAATCAACAGTAATAGTAAATTGCGTCCCATGTGCAGAATTATTATCTCGTACCATAGGAGCAAGATTAAATCGTTGTGCTTCTTTTTTGGGCATAGGTGTACACACAATACCTGTTGTGTGACGAAGAATAAATGCCATCTTTTCTTCTGTACAATGCGCTGCAGCAACCGTTAAATCACCTTCATTTTCACGGTCATTATCATCTGTCACCACAACAATTTCACCGCATTCAAAAGCTTTAAGCGCAGAAACAATTTTTTCTTCATTATACGCCATTATTCACCTTCTCAATCACCCAACTTGACCGCGATGTCTTAAATAATGGTCAGCAATAGCACAAGCAACCATCGCTTCACCAACAGGAACGGCGCGAATCCCAACACATGGATCATGGCGTCCCTTCGTTATCACGTCTACATCATGACCATCAACATCAATGGAGCGACGAGGCGTTAAAATGGATGAAGTAGGCTTTACAGCAAAACGTGCAACAATTGGCTGTCCACTCGATATTCCCCCTAAAATACCACCCGCATGATTGGATAAAAAAGTTGGTTTTCCATCGTTTCCCATCCGCATTTCATCGGCATTTTCTTCTCCCCTCAGGCAGGCTGCCGCAAAACCATCACCAATTTCAACCCCTTTTACCGCATTAATTGACATAAGGAATGATGCAATATCTTGATCAAGTTTTGCGTAAATAGGGGCCCCTAAACCTGCCGGAACATTTTCTGCAACGATCTCAACAACCGCACCAACAGATGTACCATCTTTACGGATTTTACTGATATAATCACTAAAAATCTGCACCATCTCTGCATCAGCTGTAAAAAAAGGATTATTCTCAACCTCTGACCAATCCCAACGATCACGATTAATATGATGGGGCCCAATCGCTACCACGGCTCCTCGTACAATCAAATTAGGAACAACTTTACGCGCAAGAGCCCCTGCCGCAACACGCGCTGCTGTCTCGCGCGCTGAAGCACGCCCTCCCCCTCGAAAATCACGAATGCCATATTTAACATCATAAGTATAATCTGCATGACCAGGACGATATTGATGAGTAATTTCTCCATAATCTTGAGAGCGTTGATCTGTATTTCGAATCAACAGAGAAATTGGTGTGCCTGTTGTAACGAATGTTGTCCCATCTGCCTGAGCAATCGTTCCTGAAAGGATTTCTACTTGATCTTGTTCTCGGCGTTGTGTTGTATATTTAGATTGTCCGGGTCTACGCTTATCAAGATAAGCTTGAATTTCTGCAAGAGTAAAAATAATTCCAGGTGGACAACCATCAATGACACAACCAAGAGCAGCACCATGACTTTCACCCCATGTTGTTACACGAAACAAGTGACCAAATGTATTATGCGACATGAAAAAAGATCCATTTCTCTGTCAAATATATGCAATGACAACGCATGTTGAGCTCTACACAAAACAGCTCTTTATTCCAAAATATTCTTGACCGCTTTAAGTTTGGTCAAATCACCGCTGTCCAATACGATCTCTATAAACCAAACTTATTCTTTAACAACGGAAATATCTGGTGCATCAACGGCTTTCATACCGATGATATTATAACCTGAATCGACATGATGAACTTCACCGGTAACAGAACGAGACAAATCCGAAAGAAAATAAAGAGCAGAATCACCTACCTCTTCAATTGATACCGTACGACGTAAGGGAGCATTATATTCATTCCATTTTAGAATATAACGGAAATCACCAATACCTGAAGCCGCTAACGTTTTAATTGGTCCAGCCGATATCGCATTAACACGAATATTTTGGGGGCCTAAATCTACCGCTAAATATTTCACGCTCGCCTCAAGAGCTGCTTTGGCAACCCCCATTACATTATAGTTAGGAACAACCTTTTCCGCACCATAATAGGTTAGTGTTAAGATTGAACCACCGTCTAACATCAACTTTTCTGCGCGCTTTGTTAGCGCTGTTAGGGAATAAACCGAAATATTCATGGTCATCATAAAATTTGATTCGCTGATATCAATATAACGACCGCTTAATTCATCTTTATCAGAAAAACCAATAGCATGAACTAAAAAATCAAGTTTGCCCCATTTCTTCTCTATGGCTCGAAAAACTGAATCAATAGAGGAACTGTCAGAAACATCACAATGTCCACAAACAAAACCCTTTAATTCTTCAGCCAAAGGCTCAACACGCTTTTTCATTGCTTCACCCTGATAGGTAAAAGCAAGCTCTGCTCCTGCAGCACTTGCTGCTTTAGCAATTCCCCAAGCGATGGAGCGATTATTAGCCAACCCTAAAATTAAACCACGCTTACCATACAATAAACCATTACCCTTAGCCATCAGCACTGCCCCATTGTTACTTAAAATTAATATTATTCATCTGCCTATGACACAGGTCAACTTTTTCTTCAAGTAATTGGTTTAAAATCAAACAAAAACTACGCTTTGTATGTATAAAAAATTTTAAAAATTAATCTTTTTGCGTTTGCAAAAACTGTTCTAGCGCAGCGTTGTTTCCTTCCGGTAACATAACACGAACATGCACATAAAGATCATCTCTTGTACCATTTTTTAAACGAAGCCCTTTTCCTTTCAACCGCAAAACGCGATCAGAACTTGACCAAGCAGGAATCGTTAAAACCACATGTCCTTCCAACGTCTCAACCTCTTCTTTTGCACCCAAAACAGCATCTTTAAGAGAAACGGGCAAATCAAGATGAAGCGCCCTTCCTTCAACCCGAAAACGAGGATGTTTTTGAATCTGAATGGTGATCAACGCATCACCTGCTTGCCCATGAGAAACTTCTTCTCCCTGACCTTTTAAACGAATAGTTTGCCCATCTTCAATATAATCAGGAAGTTTAATTTTTAACTTTTTTCCATGAGGGAAAACAGCTTCCACCTTTTCTGCGCCAACCATCTGCTCTAACGTTATGGTAAGGTTAGCGCGAATATGGGCTCCTTGTTGAGGGCGATTATAATGCGTGGAATTTGAAAAGCTACTGCCTCGCCCAAATAGATCACGAAAAATATCACTCGCATCAAAACTTGGCCCCCCTGAAGAGGAAAAATCAAATCCTTTCGCTCTTCCTGAAAAGGGATTTTGTTTATTGCCAAAATTTTCACCAGCACCATAGGCTTGATAAAGCGGTTTGCCTTCCATATCAATTTCACCGCGGTCAAATTGTGCTTTTTTATCTTTATCACCTATAATCTCATAAGCTTGATTAATTTCAGCAAACTTTTCTTTAGCCTTTGCATCATCTTTATTGTGATCTGGATGATACTTCTTTGCTAATCTTCTAAATGCTGATTTAATCTCTTGCGATTTTGCGGTACGTGCCACACCCAAAATCGTGTAGGGATCACGCATATTACCCTCTTTTCAATTTTTGCGTTTTCAAAATATCAACGGATACGTTGTTCAATATTCCTCATAACTTTATCAGTCCATTCTAAATGAATAATTTCTTTTTATCTTTATATGTCTATCAAGAAATTAAAATACCAGATAAAATAAGATATTTATTTAATATAGCTCATTGTCGTCTATGCTAAAGACAAAAATAGTGAAACTACAGAATACTCATTTTAAAATATATGAAAGCATTGGCTTTTTGAAAATAAGAAAAAATGGTACTTTACCTCTTGATGAAAAAGTAAATGGAAAAATGTCCATACTCTCTGACATTTGGAAACACTATGAGCGATAAAATACCAACAGACGATCATTTTATGCAAATGCAAAAACCTTTTGAACTTTTTGCAAAGTGGCTTGAAGAGGCAACGATAAGTGAAATCAATGATCCGAATGCCATGGCACTTGCAACAGTTGACGAAACAGGCCTTCCTAATGTTCGTATGGTTCTCCTCAAAGACTATAGTCCTCAAGGCTTCGTCTTCTATACCAATTATGAAAGTTGTAAAGGGCAAGAAATTTTAAAATCAATGAAAGCATCCTTAGGGTTTCATTGGAAATCGCTCCGTCGTCAGGTCAGAATAAGAGGAATTGTTGAAAAAGTCAGTCCCCAAGAAGCCGATGCCTATTTCCAATCACGCCCCCGTGGGAGTCGAATTGGTGCATGGGCATCTAAACAATCTCAACCATTAGAAAATCGTTTTGTACTCGAAAAAGCAATTGCGCAATATACTGCGCGTTATGCTCTAGGCAATATTCCACGACCACCTTATTGGTCTGGTTTTCGTGTTAACCCCCTTTCTATCGAATTCTGGTGTGATCGCCCATTTCGTTTACATGATCGTCTGCTTTTTACACGCGATTGCGTTGAAAATAACAATTGGAAAAGACAAAAACTCTACCCCTAATTTTTCACATTTCATCGTTATAAAGTTTTTTCTAACGACCAAACGATTATTTTCTATTTGAAAAATTCTAAAAAGAGATGATTTATTTCACTTAAAGAAAGATTTTATTTTTACGATAAAAGTTGGTTGATAATATTCTCTATCGCTGGAAGATTGGTTCGCGACAAGCTTATTGAAGAAAAAATACTGTATTCAGCAAAAATTATGATTCTACTTTTCTGATAAAAGAAACAGGGATATTCAAATAAATTCTAGAATAATAAGATCGTCGTATATATTTTGATTCTGATGAATAAAGGTAAAGAGCACTTTCAATTAAAAAGTTGTTCATTTCTCTTAAAGTCTATTTTTATTTCAATAAAATTTGAAAAAATCGTTCTTTCCAATCAGAAAGATCTGGAACAAAACTAATCATGAAATACAAAAAAATTGAAAAGAATCATAAACTTTAAAATCAATGAAAATATCTTTGAGTTTTTATTCCTCTGCCCATCATCACAAAACATATAACTTTATCTAACGTGTTGTTAAACTGTAGGATAAAATATCATCCATAGACCACCACAAACTAAACCAGCAAAAATAACAAAACCAATAAACGAATTAGATTTGAAAAGCCTGAGGCATTGTGCACTGTCATCTATATCAATGACTTTAATTTGAATAAACATATGGATGCTTGCCACAAAAATTCCCAAAAAACTCAATGGAGGAACTTTAGCCAAATAAAATGCTAAACTAACAAATACGATAAAACCACCATACAGAAATACTAAAGCACGCTTAGTTCCTTTACCAAAGAGAAGCGCTGTAGAACCAATACCAACAGTAACATCATCCTCTTTATCTTGATGTGCGTAAATTGTATCGTATCCTATGGTCCACAAAATTGATCCTACATAAAGTAAAATTGGTGCCCAGCTTAAACTTCCAAACACAACAGCCCACCCCATTAAAGCTCCCCAATTAAATGCAATGCCTAAAAAAAACTGCGGCCAATAGGTTACACGTTTCATAAAAGGATAAAGCGCAACGGCTATCAATGACGAAATGCCTAGAAAAAAACTAAACCTATTAAATTGTGATAAAACGGCTAAACCAACCAAACATTGCACAAGTATAAAAATTTTTGCTTGAAACCGACTCACATGACCTGTTGGTAATGGGCGAGAACGTGTCCTCTCTACCTGAGAATCGATTTTATGGTCAATAAGATCATTCCAAGTACATCCTGCCCCTCGCATAGCGATAGATCCCAGAAAAAAAAGAAAAAGATACCAGCTCCAATGAAGAAGCATTGATAAAAGAGATTCATAATGCATGTCATAAGAGAGAAAAGCCATTGTTGTTGACCAAAAACAAGGCCACATCAACAATTGCCATCCGATAGGCCGATCCCAACGCGCTAATTGCGCATAAAACCATAAAGAACAGGGAAGGAAATTATAGACCCATTGTTTGGAAGATGCATCCATAACCCGTCCTTGGCTATCATGAGACTGAACATGAGGAATATTCTTATTTTTTTTCATCAAATGATTTACCTTTAGTCTTGCGATAGAGACGTTTCATTCTTATGAGAAGAAGATGAAATTAATCATCTTTTATGAGAGGAGCAAGCAATGAATATTCTTCTTATTGGCTCAGGTGGACGAGAACATGCTTTAGCGTGGAAAATAGCAGCATCACCACTGCTTAAAAAGTTATATTGCGCTCCTGGAAATCCTGCAACAACAGAATTTGGTGAAAATATTAATTTAGACATTAATGACCACCCCCTTGTTATTGCTTTTTGTAAAGCACATTCTATTGATCTTGTGATTGTAGGGCCAGAAGCACCATTGGTTGCTGGTATAACTGACTCTCTTAATAGCGCCAATATCTGTGTATTTGGTCCTACTCAAAAAGCTGCTCAACTAGAAGGTTCAAAAGCTTTTACAAAAGATCTATGTCGTAAGAATAACATTCCTACAGGAAGTTACCAATGCTTTAATGATGCGGCTAAAGCAAAAGCTTACATTCATCAACAAGGTGTTCCCATTGTCATTAAAGCAGATGGCTTAGCAGCTGGTAAAGGTGTCGTGGTTGCAACAACGATAGAAGAAGCATTTAACGCAGTCGATGCCTGCTTCAAAAGTGCCTTTGGAGATGCAGGAAACAAAATTGTTGTAGAATCTTTTCTTGAAGGTGAAGAAGCAAGCTTCTTCTGTCTTTGTGATGGTAAAATTGCCCTTCCCTTTGGATCTGCTCAAGATCATAAGCGTGTGGGGGATGGGGATACGGGAGCAAACACCGGTGGTATGGGGGCTTATTCACCAGCGCCCATCATGACCGAAGAAATGGTGAATCGTACCCTTAAAGAAATTGTTGAACCCACTTTAAGAAGTATGCACGAAATGGGTGCACCCTTTAAAGGCATTCTCTTCGTCGGATTGATGATAACGCAAAAAGGGCCCGAACTCATTGAATTTAACGTACGATTCGGTGATCCTGAATGCCAAGTTTTGATGACGCGCCTCAAAGATGATATTCTGCCGATATTTCTTGCTGCAGCTCAAGGAAAGCTTGAAAATAAACCTCTTCAGTGGTCTGAAAAAACTGCTCTCACCGTTGTTATGGCTGCTAATGGTTATCCAGGTTCTCCCCAAAAAGGAACTGTTATTCGTAACGTTGATAAAGTAAATACACTTCCCGATGTGAAAGTTTTTCAAGCTGGTACCGCATTGCGCAATGGAGAACTTATTGCAAATGGTGGACGTGTTCTCAATATAACAGCAACAGGAAAAACGATTACGAGCGCACAAAAACGTGCTTATGAAGCTGTTGATTGTATTGATTGGCCAGAAGGCTTTGTTCGTCGTGATATCGGATGGCGAGCTATCGCGCGAGAAAACTAAATTTTTTGGTATTTTTTTACGATTTGATTCTTTTACCTAAAGGCATAATGCGTGAATTTTCTTATTATTTTGTGTTGACTATAACTTTGGGAAAAAACAAAATCGTTGTATCCAACGCTCAATGTTACCGATAACCCTTGTTATCTAGAAAACTTATCAGAGAATTTTTGCTCTTTTTGAGTACTCTTCATCCGCACGAGCATCCCCTCTTTGTAACATGCAAGAAAATGATTCATTATCTTTATAAATCAATAACTCTCTTTGTATAAAAGAAGGTGAAAAAATACTCCCTGCCATCTGCGCGTATTTTAACAATGTAGAAAACACAAAATTATATCATCAACAAAAAAGCATTTAATATAGTCGATTCCTGCTGCCAATATGTGCTGTCAAAAAACTCCTATTTACAATCCTTGACTTCCTCTTTTCCTTAAAGAATGAAGAATTCTGCTAGATCAGGTTTAAATAGTTAGCTTTATCATTGGATGGCTTCCTCTTGAGTTTTCGCTTGGGTTTACCTCACGTGCTTCACTGGTGTAAAGCTCGAAAAACAAACTGAAGAATATTCACCACGTCCTCTAAAAACACTTCATGTATGAATCTTGCACGCCTCACACCATCGCTCTAAATAACGGTGCTTGACGGCCAAGCAAGATTAATGCCCATGAATGTTACTGAAGTGTAATTCGATTCGCAATTACCAAACGCAAACCTAACGGACTTCTATAACGAAGTAAAAAACGTTTTTGTTTAGAATGCGACGTTGTATAAAAAAATCGATGTAAATCAGAACGATCCTTTACAACGACAATGCGATTATCTTCATTAATCATAAGCATGGGAAGGTCATAAGTATCCGCCCATAACCGCCAATCTAGAAGAACATTATTCAAATCTCTGGAAACCAAAAGCGGAATACAAGATTCCTCATTTGCATGAAGTAACTCTAATGCAACAGCTCTTTCACCTGAGCGTGTTTTTACGGTACGTGCCGCAATTCCTTTAAAATGATAAGGGGGTACTAAATGCGATAAGCTTGAAGGCTTATCCGTTTTAAAAAAAACACCGCGCTCATTTAACGAACAAATGATCTTATTGCCCGTTTTGGATGAAAAATATGTCGTCGTTTGTGGCAAATGGCACGGATCTAACCGAAATTCAAGCACCGCTTTTGCCTGATTAAAGCATTGATTAGCCATATACAGCGTCCCAATTTATCTTAAGTAACATACACCTTTTAGCAGCTTTTCCTCATTGGATTATTAAAAGTTTGAATAAAAAACAACTGGTTTCTTTTTTGGTTATTAAAACCTAAACAAAAATAGAGCAACATTCTTGAATTATAATACTTTTCTAGGATTCATGATTCCTAAAGGATCGAGTGTCTTTTTAATTCCTCGCATAATATCTAATGCGACAGGTGATTTAAGAGAGCGAAGTTCTTCCCGCTTCAGTTGACCAATTCCATGCTCAGCAGAAAATGTACCTTGATAGTCCATCACTAACCTATGAATGCGATGATTCATTTTTGACCATAACTGCAAGAATGCCGTCGTATCAGCGCCTATCGGTTGTGTAACATTATAATGCAAATTTCCATCCCCCATATGTCCAAAACAAACCACTCGTGCCCCTGGAGCAATATCTTCAACAATAAGTGCTGCCTCAGCAATAAAATCAGGAATGGAGGCAAGTGGTACTGCAATATCGTGCTTAATAGATCCTCCTACCACCTTTTGGGCCGCTGATATACTTTCTCGCAATTGCCAAAAAAAATCTTGCTGTTTTAAAGATTGCGCAACAATTGCATCTTCTATCACTGAACTCTCTAAGGCTTTTTCTAAAATAATATTCAACACGGATGACGCCTCATCATTGTCTTGCAATGATGAAATGTTCATTAATACGTACCATTCATGTTTCTGTTGGAGGGGGAGCTTCTCACACATTTTATAATCCAAAGCCATTTGAAAACTGAGATTTCCCATGAGTTCAAAACCCGTCACCATTCCTCCTCCATATTCTTGAGCCAGAGATAAAAACTCAAGAGCCTTTGCTGGACTATGTAACCCTACCAAAGCAATTGCTTTTGCTTTTATTTTGGGAAAAATCTTCAAAACGGCTGCAGTTATAATGCCTAATGTGCCTTCTGCACCAATAAAAAGATTTTTCAAATCGTAACCGCTATTGTCTTTTTTAACAAAGCGCAAATCATCCAAAATACGGCCATCTGGCAAAACAACTTCCAAACCAAGACAAAGATCACGCATATTGCCATAGGCTAAAACAGCAGTCCCTCCAGCATTTGATGAAAGATTTCCCCCTATTTGACAAGAACCTTCAGATGCCAAAGAAAGAGGGAAAAAACGGCCTGATTCATCCACTTTTTTTTGTAAATTCTGTAAAATAACACCAGCTTCTACAACAACAAAATTCCCCTCAAGATTCATCGCTCTAATCTTATTTAATCGCTCCATGGATAAAAGAACGCTCTCTCCTCTTTCATCTGGTTGTTGCCCCCCCACGAGCCCTGTATTTCCACCCTGAGGTACAATTGGTGTGCGTGTTTGGCTTGCTAACTGCATAATCAATGAGATTTCTTGCGGTGAAGATGGACGTAAAAGTAAGGGTGTTTTACCGTGAAAAAGCCCTCGCTCTTCAATCAAATACGGTGCAATCAACGCCTGATCTGTGATAGCATGTTTGGCACCAACAATTTCTCTAAACCTCTCAATTAATTCCTGCTCCATGTTCATTTCTCCCTTGGAGCTGCTGCCCTTATAAGACGATCATTGATAGCCTCCCCTAATCCATATGATGGAATAGGTTCCACGGCAATACATCTCACTTTAAATGAATCCAATTCTTTCATATATTGAAATAAATGAGAAGCGGCCTCTTCCAACTTTCCTTCCTTGCTAAGGTTTAAAATAAAAACGGCATTTTCAGCCCCCATAACGCGCTCTGGACCAAATGCTAAAAGCGCTTCACCATTTTCCACCTTTTCTACATTCAAACGAATCGCAGCATTGGGCGCATAATGTGACTTTAACATTCCTGGAGCTTCAATCGCCGCCCTTTGATCTATCCGTTTTAAAGGCTTCCCCACAACTTCTTCAATTTTATCAGCAGCAAGCCCTCCTGGACGCAAAAGATAAATATTTTCACCACAAATCTTAATAATCGTTGATTCAAGCCCTATTTTAGCTGGTCCTCCGTCCAATATCAAAGGAACAGATTCCCCCAAAGATGCAAAAACAGCCTCAGCCGAAGTAGGACTAAGACACCCCGATAGATTTGCACTAGGCGCAGCAAGTGGACGACCCAAACATTGTACAATTTCCGCAAAACGACTGTCTGGAAAACGAATAGCCAATGTATTCAAACCGGCCGTTGTTAAAGGATGGATATGATGCTTTTCCTTTAAAGGTAAAACCAATGTCAAAGGACCAGGCCAAAATACTTCCATTAATTGACGCGAAAGAAAATCAATTTCAACATAGCGCTCCGCCATTTCGATACCGTTGACATGCGCAATAAGAGGATTAAATTGCGGACGCTTTTTTGTAGAAAAAATAGAAGAGATCGCCCTTCCATTGGTTGCATCACCCGCTAATCCATAAACAGTTTCCGTTGGTAACGCTACCAACCTGCCTTGTTTAAGAAGCGCTATTGCTTCTTTTATCGAAACGCTATTGAGTGATCGAACCGTCATAACACATCATTCCTATAACGCCCTTTGAGTGGCGCAAAACTATAACGATGTACTCTTACAATTGGACCATATTTATCAAGAGCCCTACGATGGGCAAGCGTTGCATACCCTACATGCTTCTCTAAACCATACCCTTTATAAACTTGTCCAGCACACTCCATCATCCGGTCACGCGTTACTTTCGCAATAATAGAAGCGGCTGCAATTGAAACAGAACGCTGATCACCCTTAATCAATGCCATTGCCGGACAAGACAACTCAGAGGGGATATCACGTCCATCAACAAGTACATAGTGCGCTGGAACAGCTAATCCTATAACACAGCGACGCATTGCCTCCAAAGTTGCTTTTCTAATATTAGATTGATCAATTGTACGGGCGCAAAGACTAGCGACTGAAACCGCTAATGCACTTTGCAAGATTTCATGATAAAGTTTAGTCCGTTGAGGAAAAGAAAGCTTTTTGGAATCATTTACCCCATCAGGAATATGATCTTTATCCAAGATAACCGCTGCCGTTACCACAGGTCCAGCCAGAGGTCCTCGTCCTACTTCATCAACCCCTGCTACATGAAAAAAACCCTGTTTCTGCAAATCTAATTCGCACGAAAAATCTGGTTGAAGTGGCAAATTAAACCTCTTTGAACAATCACAAATACAACAAACATCCATCCATTTCTGCAACCTGCTTATTTTTTGCAAATGTTACAGTTTTAAATAACTCTTCAAACATTGCGTGAATTCTTGCACGAAAGATAGAAATAAAATGTGAAATTAAAGACTATCCTAGCGTCCATTTTCTTTTCTAAAAACTTGTTTTAGCATTATTTATTTTATCTAAAAAACAAAAAAAGATTTCTTTAGTTTTCCTCTTCATTACGTATAATGGAATCATGATAAAATGAAAGCTATTTATTTCTCAAATAGTTCCTAAAGTCATGATCGATTTTACAAACCAATTTGGGTGCATTGATTTGATAAAAAGCGCAGCCTGTTGCGCTGCTTGTTGATTTTTGAAAATGCCAAAACAAGTTGCCCCCGTTCCAGACATACGAGAAAAAAGAGAGCCACATTCATCCAATATAGATAACACTTGTAATAATTGAGGTGCCATTTTTAATGCTGGGGAAAAAAGATCATTTCTCGTTTCTTGTAAAGCTTCAACCAATGAATCAACGCTCTTTAAAGCGATGGGATCAATTTTTAAAGAAGGATGATGGCGCTTGTCTAACGCTTTAAAAACAGCTTGTGTTGAAATCTCTTGTCCATGATTAACCAATACTATCGCAAGAGAACAAGCCTCTTTTAGTCGTGTAATTTCTTGGCCAATTCCTTTAACCAAAAGTGGCTGCTGATATTCTAATGCAAAAAGACACATGGGAACATCAGCACCAAGAGCTAAACTCATTTTTGCTAATTTTTCGCAAGAACAATTAAGATTCCATTGTTGACGCAATATGCTGATAACCCCTGCAGCATCACCTGAGCCCCCCCCAATGCCTGAAGCAATAGGGAGTGTTTTTACAAGTCGAAAAAAAGCAGGTTGAGCACTTTCAGGGAAAGTCTTATGCATAAAATCTCGTGCCCGAAGAACCAAATTATCTGAATGAGATATAAGTTCTTTTGCAAATGGTCCCGTTAAAACAAACTGGTCACTTTCACAAAACGCATAGTGTAGACAATCACCGCTAAGACTAAAATAAACCAAACTTTCTATCAAATGATAACCATCAGCACGTTGTCCTACAACATGCAGAGCTAAATTCAATTTAATGGGTGTAAACACATAAAACATGTCTTTGGAATGAAATTTGTACATCCGCTATCATATGACGTAATATTCACTTTCATAGGGTTCTTTTACAATAATCCCCCTTTTATCCATACTTTTAGAACCAACCCTATAATAACTCGAAATATTCTTCATTTTGTTCTAAACAAACATAAATCTTACGAAGAACTCTCATATAAAAAATAGATGACACGTTCTCATTCGTATCATTTCAAGCCTTTTTTCTTCTAACATCTATTTTTTAGATAAAATCCCCTCTTGCTTGAATGATCCCCGTCTATCACAAACCGTAACGTTGCCAAAGTGCCCGCTCTTCTGCTGCCATCAATGCACTATCAACAGCTGTATAAACTGTATGAGCAGTCACTCCTGAAGGCGTTTTAAATCCTAAAAAACTTTTTGGAGGTGCAATAAGTCGAAGTTTTGCATCACTACCAAAGCGCTCCTTAATAACAGAACGGATATCATTCAACCCGTCAATCAGACCAAGTTCAACGCTTTTTTTTCCACTCCAAAACATTCCTGTAAAGAGATTCGAATCATTTGATAATTTTGTCGCACGCCGTTCTTTAACCAAATCAATAAAAGTTTGATGCACTTCAAGTTGGAGAGATTTCAAATGGTCAATATCCGCCTTTTTTTCAGGCTGAAATGGATCGAGTGTAACCTTGTTCTTTCCTGCTGTGTAAACGCGCCGCTCTACACCAATTTTCTTCAAAAGTTCAGGAAAACCAAAAGAAGCTGAAACCACCCCTATGGAACCAACAATCGAAGAAGGATCCGCAAAAATTTCATCCCCTGCACAAGCAATCATATAACCACCAGATGCTGCGATATCTTCAATAAATACAAGAACCTTTTTATTTTTTTCTTCTGCTAAATCGCGGATACGCTTGAAAATAAAACGCGATTGTACAGGTGACCCCCCAGGAGAATTAAGAACAATTGCAACAGCCGGTGCTTTTTTGTGCGCAAAAGCCTTCTCCAAAAGATTGGCACATCTACTGAGGGAAAGCGTACGCGATAGAGACGATGAATCCATAATTGCCCCTTTAAGCCGAACAACAGGAATTTCAAGTTTATTGGAAGAAAAACGGCGTGAAATAAAATTTTTTACAACATCCATCAAAATAAAATCTCCTTAATTTAAGAACAATTAAATAAGTAAGGACAAAAAATAGGAAAAACGCGATAGCATCCAAAAACGCCAATCAATCCCCACATGACAACCAGAAATATAATTTCACCCAAAGCTAAGCCTCCTAATAATAAAGTCTAGACTTTAAATAATAAACTGAAAAACACAAGAGATCATTACAAAAGTTCCCACAAGCTTATATATCCATTATTGATTGCATCAATCCGTGGTGAAAAAATATGGTTATTCCCTTCATGTATAACCAATCCCGGTAAAATAGATAAAGCTGCTCTACTCCCCCGTTTTGCATAAAATAAAAGACGAATTGCCGGAGTTGTTGCACGTGCATGAATGGGAATGATACAGATACCACCAAAACGGCCTTTTAAAGCATGCAAGATATCCGTTAGTGATTGTGGACGCGCAATGAGCCCTAAATACCCTCCTGGCTTAACGATGGCTGCCGCACTGCGTAACCAGTTATCAAACATCGCTTCAGGCATAACGTGTGCTTCAGATTTTTGTTTATCAGGTGTCTTACGATCAGTAGAATTATTAAAAGGTGGATTCATAATGGCAAAATCAAAGCTATTATCGATCAAACCCGCTGTTATACGAGCATTCCCTTTGAGGGTAACATCTGCTTCTAGCAAACAAATCCGGCCAGTAAATTGTTTATTTTGCTTTAGCATAAGTGTTTTTTGTGCATAAGATACCATAAAAGATGAGCGTTCAACCAATGTAACATGAACTTGCGGACAACGCGAAGCGACAGCCAACCCTGCTGCTCCAGCCCCTGCCCCTAAATCAACAATCTTGCCTTTTAAATTAGTGGGAACCAAACTGGCTAATAACATAGCATCCATTCCAGAACGATGACCATGTTTATGGGGTTGAACCAAATAAAATTTCCCGCGATGAAAACTGTCTATTGTTTCATCTTTATGATTCGATATTTTATCCATTTAAAAGCCTAATGTTCACTATAAACTGAACTTTTTTATTAATGACTACTTAAATAAAGCTGTTGCCAATTGTTCCTTTATCCCCCATAGAAACAATATTATACAAGCTTTTAAAATATACTCTTGTACATATCATTCCAAGCTTATACTTCAAAGCGCCATCAAAAGCTTGAGTCAAAACAAAACCCCCTTTATGCTAGTCAATAAAATAAAATTTATATGTGTCCATTGCAATATTCTAGGAGTCAACATATTGAGTGCCGTTATCAAACCACAACAAATAAGAAATAATCAAATTTCTCTTCAATCTCTTTTCGATCTTACGCAACAAGACATGGAGCGCGTCAATCAATTTATCCTCTCTATGGCAAAATCAGAAGTTGAGATGATTCCTGAAATTTCCAATTATCTTATTTCATCAGGAGGAAAACGGTTACGCCCAATGATCACATTAGCTGCGGCTCATATGTTTGGTTATCAAAGTGACGGGCATATAAAACTCGCAACAGCCGTTGAATTTATGCACACGGCAACCTTGTTACACGATGATGTGATTGATGAAAGTGATTTACGACGCGGAAAATCTACGGCACGAATGATTTGGGGAAATCAAGCAAGCGTCCTTGTTGGAGATTTCCTGTTAGGACAAGCTTTTAAAATGATGGTTGATGTTGGCTCTATAGAAGCACTCTCTGTCCTAGCAAACGCTGCTGCAATTATTGCTGAAGGAGAAGTTATGCAACTTTCTGCCGCAAAAAATATCAAAACCAGCCCTTCAGACTATCTCAAAATCATCAATGCAAAAACAGCAGCACTTTTTTCAGCAGCGGCTGAAGTAGGCCCCATTGTTGCTGGTTGTGGAAATAAAGAGCGTTCTGCATTACGTGAATATGGAACATCTTTAGGATTAGCTTTCCAATTGATCGATGATGCGCTTGACTATAGTGGTAATGCTCAAAATTTGGGGAAAAATATAGGGGACGATTTTAGGGAAGGAAAGATCACAATGCCTGTTATTCTCGCATATGAGCGGGGGAATATGGGGGAAAAAGCTTTCTGGAAACAAGCACTTGAAGAGGGCAATAACAATAATGAAGCTTTCGTACACGCACAACACTTAATGGAGAGATATAATAGTATCACAGATACCATAGAACAAGCACGCATCTATGGAAAACATGCAATTGATGCTCTTATTCCCATGAATGAAAATCCTGCTTATAATGCTCTGGTTGAGACTGTTGAATTTTGCATTGCACGCGTAAACTGATCCTTTGCAAGAATCGCAGTATTTTTCCAAAAAGTAATGATATATGATTTATAAAAGACACAATTGATTGATTATATTGAAAAGGATTAGCTCCATGTGCTCTGCAACGATATCCCGACTTTTTACCCTCTTTATCGTGGGTATCATGCTGATGCCATCTCCTACCTACAGTAAAATAATAAGTACAGCGACTCATACAAGCTCATTTACAGGTGCCTATTTAGCTGGAAGGGTTGCAAATCACGAAAATAAAACAGATCTTGCTATCAATTATTTTAAACAGGCACTCATTTATCAACCTGATAACATTGAAACACAAAAAGAGCTCCTTGAAGCTATGCTCTTGGTTGGAGACTTTAAAGAAGCTGTGCAACAAGCCAAAAAGCTTAAAGAGAAAAATGTTATAACTCCCTTTGTTTCCTTAACATTGTCAATAGAAAGTCTCATCAAAAGAGATTATAAAAATGCCAAGCTTCTTCTGCAATTAAAAGAACCTCCGGCAGCCAATAACCCAATACCTGAACTCATCGGAGCTTGGATTACATTTGGATCTGGACAAAAATCTCAAGCAATTTCTGAACTTAAGAAGCTCAAAGGTCCTGTCTGGTATGAGCTTTTTATATCTTATCATCTAGCGCTTATGAGCGACCTTGCAGAACGACCACAGGATGCAAAAAAATATTTTATTAAAGCACTGAGTAATAAACAAGGAACTCTTATCGCCCCTAATACCTATGAACGTATTATTACAGCCTATGCCTCATTCCAATTACGCCATAATATGCGCAACCAAGCTCTTCAGACAATCCAGCATGGCGAACAAATGTTGTCAGGTCGAGAAGTGCTTAAAAACTTTCGAGAAAAAATTGAAAAAAATTCTTTCTTAGAGAGGTTGATTAAAACACCTCAACAAGGAGCAGCTGAGGTGTTGTATAATTTTGGAACAACCCTCAACCACAAAAACTCAGGGCGCATTGCACGTATTTTCAAGCAATTATCTTTCGCCTTATATCCCCAAAATGACGCAACACTGTTTCAGCTAGCACACATTTCTGCTAAATTGGACGATCCCCATCAAGCAATGAAACTTTATCGCGCTTTATCCCCTCAATCTCCTTATTATAAAGATGGACAACTTCATCTTGCATTCCTTCTTGCCAATAACAACAATTACAAAGAAGCAATAAAATTACTCACATTATTAAATAAAAAATTTCCCAATGATCGTAACATTTTGATAACGCTTGTTGCCTTTTATATGCAGGATCATCAATTTCTTGAAGCGACTAAAACTTTAGACCATGCTATTGCCCAGATAAAAAACTTTCAGCAGGACGATTGGAAACTTTTTTATCAACGTGGTATTGCTTTTGAACGTCTAAAACAGTGGACAAAAGCAGAAATTGACTTGCGAAAATCGCTTGAATTTTTCCCAAACCAACCGCAGGTTCTGAATTATTTAGCCTATTCCCTTGTAGAACGAGGTGAGAAGCTTGAAGAATCGCTCCATATGCTGCAAAAAGCTTCTGCTTTGCAAGCTCACAACAGTCATATTCTCGATTCTTTAGGATGGGCTTATTATAAACTAAAAGAATACAACAAAGCAGTCCAAATATTGGAAAATGCTGTCAGATTACAACCTGAAGACCCAACACTGAATGATCATTTAGGGGATGCCTATTGGAAAGTTGGACGTAAACGTGAAGCAATATTTCAATGGAACCACGCAATTGACGGAAAACCAGAAAATTCTAAACAAATTCAAAAAAAATTGAAATTTGGTTTGCAATAAACAATGCTTAACCGTAAACCACATAAAATAATAAACAAAGGGACTAAAATTTCTTTGGTCGCTGTCTGTGTCGTTCGATATTTTTCGATATTTAAAGAGTATAAAGCGTGAAACTACCTGAGTATCTTAACCCCAAACGTTCTTTTCAAGGACTAATCTTAACTTTGCAAAATTATTGGGCCCACTATGGATGTGCGATTTTGCAACCTTACGATATGGAAGTCGGAGCTGGAACTTTTCATCCAGCAACAACGCTACGCTCTCTAGGTCCACGGCCTTGGAAAGTTGCCTATGTCCAACCCTCTCGGCGTCCAACAGATGGCCGATATGGTAAGAATCCAAATCGTTTACAACATTATTATCAATTTCAAGTGCTTCTCAAACCTTCTCCGCCCAATCTACAAGAACTTTATATAAAGTCGCTACAAGCTATCGGGCTTGATACAAGACTGCATGATATTCGTTTTGTTGAAGATGACTGGGAAAGCCCAACCCTTGGCGCTTGGGGACTTGGATGGGAATGTTGGTGCGATGGAATGGAAATCTCTCAATTCACTTATTTTCAACAAGTTTGCGGCATTGAGTGTGCTCCTGTTTCAGGAGAGCTCACATATGGTCTTGAGCGTCTAGCGATGTATATCCAAGGGGTTGATAATGTCTATGATCTTAACTTTAATGGCTTGGAGGATGAAAACAAGATAAGTTATAGAGATATTTTTCTACAGGCAGAACAGGAATATTCGTATTATAATTTCGAATTTGCTGATACAAAATTGCTCCACCAGCATTTTATTGATGCCGAACGCGAATGCAACGCACTTCTTGATGCTGGAAAACCCAATAAAGAAAAAACATTCCATCACTGTGTTTTTCCTGCCTATGACCAATGTATTAAAGCGAGCCATATCTTTAATCTTTTGCAAGCACGTGGCGTTATTTCTGTAACTGAACGACAAAATTATATTCTTCGCGTTCGTGATCTCGCGCGCCGTTGTGGGGAAGCCTTCTTACTCACAGAAGCTGGACAAATATATACTGGAGAAGCCTAATGTCTGATCTTCTTCTTGAACTTTTCAGTGAAGAAATCCCTGCACGTATGCAACGAAAAGCTGCTGCTGACCTTAAAAAAGCTGTTACAGATCAACTTGTGAATGCTGGATTGACCTATAAAGCTGCTCGTGAATATTGGACACCACGTCGACTAACATTGGATATACGCGGACTTTCTATCCGCTCAAAAGATATCCATGAGGAACGAAAAGGACCCAGTACAAAATCTCCACAGCATGCCATTGATGGTTTTCTACGTGCAACGGGTCTCAACGATATTTCTGAAGCACATATTAGACATGATGATAAAAAAGGTGATTTTTATATTGCTAAAATTGTAAAAAAAGGCCGTGCTGCAGAAGAAATTATTGCCGATATTTTACCAGATATTATCCGCAACTTTCCGTGGACAAAATCTATGCGTTGGGGAAAAGATTCAGCAAAAAGTGGTGCTCTAAAGTGGATTCGACCTTTACAAAATATTCTTTGCATCTTCGGACCAGAAATTGGTGAAACACATGTTGTTCCGTTTACAATTGGTTCTCTTGAAAGTAACAATCTCACTTATGGTCATCGTTTCTTAAGTGACGGAAAACCATTTCAAGTGCGCCGCTTTGATGATTATGTAACGCAACTTGAAACCCATAAAGTCATTCTGGATGCTGAAAGACGAAAGAATATTATTTTAGCGGATGCCCAAAATCTTTGCTTTGCAAACGGTTTAGAACTTGTTCAAGATGATGCACTCCTAGAAGAGGTCGCTGGTCTTGTTGAATGGCCTGTTACCCTTATGGGTGATTTTGAAAAATCATTCCTTGATATTCCTCCAGAAATTATTCGCTTGACCATTCGAGCCAATCAAAAATGTTTTGTCACTCGCAAACAAGGAGAAAAAGTAAAACTTTCTCATCATTTTATTCTTGTTTCTAATATTCTTGC
Source organism: Bartonella tribocorum (assembly GCF_002777915.1). Lineage (GTDB taxonomy): Bacteria > Pseudomonadota > Alphaproteobacteria > Rhizobiales > Rhizobiaceae > Bartonella > Bartonella tribocorum_A. The sequence goes on from NZ_NJGE01000005.1 coordinate 42,002, forward strand.
AAATGATGAAGGCAAAGAAATTTCGAAAGGAAATAGTAAGGTTGTCCGTGCCCGTCTTTCTGATGCACTCTATTTTTGGCAAACAGATCAGCGTGATTTGCCCGATATTCAGCAATTGGAAGCTTCTATAAAAAAATTTGATCTTGATATAAAGAAACCTCTCGATCAAAGAATGGCGCGACTTGATCATTTGAATGTAACTTTTCACGCTAAATTAGGCACGCAAGGTGCAAGAGTAGAACGCATCGCTACACTCGCACAAAAAATTGCACCTTTAATGCAAGCAGATCCTTTCTTAGCAAAACGTGCAGCAATCCTTGCAAAAGCTGATTTGCAAACAGAAATTGTCGGAGAGTTTCCTGAACTACAAGGGGTTATGGGGCAAAAATACGCCCTTCTTCAAGGGGAAGATCCTCGCGTAGCTGTAGCAATTGAAGAGCATTATAAACCTCAAGGTCCAACGGATCGCCTTCCGCAAGAACCACTTGCTATAACCATTATGCTTGCTGACAAAATTGACATGCTGGTTGGCTTTTGGCTCATTAATGAAAAACCAACCGGATCGAAAGATCCCTATGCGTTAAGACGAGCAGCCTTAGGAATTATTAGACTTGTGCTTTCGCGAGACTGGAAAATCAATCTTATGCCACTGTTTCAGTTGGCAACAAATCTTTTCGTAGAACAAAAAAATAAATATGAAACCTCTCAAAGAGAAAATCCACAATTGCAGAATCCTCTTCTAGAAAACACAGAGGTTATTTTATCAGATCTGTTATTCTTTTTTCATGACCGTTTAAAAATTCATCTAAAAGAGGAAGGAGCTCGCTACGATGCCCTTGAAGCCGTTTTAAACAAAGATTCTGATGATTTTTTATTGGTTGCACGTCATGTCGAATCTCTTATCGCTTTTATCAATACCTGTGATGGAATGAGCTTTGTAGCCTCGGTGAAACGTACGGCCAATATTCTTGAAAACGAATGTCAAAAAAATCCAACAATAGCGAATGAAATTAATCCTGAGCTCTTTATTGAGAAAGAAGAACAGCAGCTCTATCATGCAATCTGTGAAGTAGAAAAAAAGGTTCTTGCGCCCATTAATGCAACAAATTTATCATTTTCATTCGGTATTCTAGCGCCACTTGGAAAATTGATTGATCTATTTTTTGAAAAGGTATTGGTGAACGATAAAAATCTCGATGTTCGTGCTAACCGCCTTGCTCTTCTCAAACGCACTCACACGATTACACAAACAGTTGCAGACTTTTCAAAACTTGTCCTTTAAAATTAAAATGTCCTATTAACTGATAAAAATAATAAAGATAACTTTTTTATGGCTTTTATTGATGAATATTTCAAGACATTATAAGGAGCTCTACCGTGAGATTTGATCTAACTTTAAATGTCGTCAATGACACTTTAATATCGTAAGTTTTTCTCACCACAACTCTCCTCTCTCTTATTACAACAATTAAAAGCAGTCCTCTGAATACCACAAATCGAGTTAGTGAGTGAACATATTGAGGAAAAGAGTAAAGGCGCTCCTCATGAACGGTGCCAAGTGCTATTGTAAAATTAGAAGAATTGGCCAAGTAATATAGGCTCTATCGATCTGAACTTTTATTAGACAGAAAGATGGTCACGCTCTGTAGATTTTATATACTTTACAGGGAAGTGCTATTTTTCACAGATGTCGTCGTAAAATGAAAAATTATTGATTTATAATGACCAACTTATCGCTTTCCCGTATTCAATGAGAATATAGAATAAAAATCTCTGACTTTAAATTCTCTTATCATGAATAATAACCGTCTTCAGATGATGGCGATAGATAAGAGAAATTAACATACAGATAAAAAGATTTCTTGAAAAATGAGCACTGTGTTTTCTATAAAACCGCTAAACATAAAAGCAGTTGCTCAATACAAAAATCGTCACAATATCTTAACTGAGACCCCAGTAACAGTGCCCACCTATTTCTTCATAAAATAAAGACAATGACACGCCTCATTACAATCTTCATGAATAAAATCAAAAAACGAATCTAAGCCAGATAATACGGCTCTCTAAACTCAATGCATAACCAATTAGCATCACAACGTAATAGATTAAAACCTTCAATATTGAAAAAAATTATGCACCTAAAGAAGCAGTTTTTTATCTCTAAAATGCCATTAATTAAGATGTGTTTTCATTTTGCTCAATGATTCTCTCGAAAGAGCTTCTTTAACGAGTTCATCTGCCCCATTAGAATCTAATTCCTTTGCAATAAGAATACGTGCCGTAGAAATTGCCAAATCGATCGCCGATGAAGAAACCATGCGTATTGCATCCGCTTCTGCCTGAGCGATTTTTTGCTCTGCCAATTTATTGCGATTTTTTACATATTCTTCTGCTTTTGTACGCGCCTCAGCAATCACAGATTCAACCTCATGCTTTGCTGCTGCAATAATTTCTTGCGCATCTTTTTCCGCTTCCGCGTGTTTGCGTTGATATTCAGCTAATATCTCCTGTGCCTCTTCACGGAGACGCAGAGCCTCATCCAACTCATCCTTGATACGCTTTGCGCGTGCATCAAGATGGTGTATAATCTTCTGTGGAATTTGGAAATAGACTAAAAGAGCCAAAAAAAGAACTAATCCAACAAAAGCCCAAAAGGTATCACTCATCTTTGTCTTCCTCAATAATCCGCAGTCTTAACAACTGAACGAACAACCTCTCTGCTGATATCAACATCAATCAATTTTTTCACAACCTCAAGAGCGACTTCTTCAGCGATAGAGCCAACACTTTGCATCGCTTTATCCCGAATTTTTGCTATCTGTTTTTCAGCATCTGCAAGTTTTTTCTCTAAACGCTCTTCAATTTCCTTCCGTTCAAGCTCAGCCTTTTCTTTTAATTTTTCACCCGCTGCTTGTGCTATCGTATGCGCTTTCAAACGTGCTTCTGCTAATTCCCGCTCATAAGTTTCAACAACAGCGTCTGCTTCCTGCTTCATGCGCATTGCTTGATCTAAATCAGATGCAATTCGATCTCGACGTGTTTCAATAACACCACCAATACGCGGCGCAATCACACGAGAGATAAACAGATAAAAAAGTCCGAAAGAAATTGCCAACCAGAAAAAATGCGAACTAAAATGAACAAAATCAAAAGGTGGAAACACACGATTTACATGCTCTGCCACTTTCTTGATATGTTCTATCGACGTTTCAGTGTTCTGTGCATAAGCGCTGGAAACAAACATCTTCTTTCATCCTTTAAATAGCTTAAGCCCTCTATAAGCGATGATAACTAACGAACATTTATACCCGCTTATACCTTTTATACACTCGGATTTTCCTGCCAAATAACGATAAAGTCATCGCCCTCAAATTTATCAACGAATTTCTTAATTGAGAGCTAAAAGGGTAAATCTTTCCTCATAGCGAGAACAAACATACCCTTTTGATGATGATTAAACCCCAAAAAGAAGTAATAAAGCAATGAGCAATGAAAAAATACCCAAAGCTTCTGTCACAGCAAAACCAAAGACGAGACGTCCAAACTGGCTATCTGCTGCTGATGGATTACGTAATGCACCAGAAAGATAGCTCCCAAAAATATTACCAAGCCCTAAAGCTGTTCCAGCCATACCAAAGCAAGCAAGACCAGCACCAATATATTTTGCTGCAAGCACTATTTCCATATTATTCTCCTTTAAAGCGAAATTGCACTATTCGACGGGAAACCGCCAATTCTATTAATGTCCTGGATGAATTGCATCATTAAGATACATACACGTTAAAACTGTAAAGACGTAAGCCTGAAGAAATGCAACCAAAAACTCAAGAGCTGTAATTGCCACAGTCATCATAAGAGGCAAAACCGAACCACCAATGCCTACGATTCCTGCCCCAATCATCGAAACAACAAATCCTGCAAACACTTTGAGCGTAATATGACCAGCAAGCATATTCGCAAAAAGACGAAGAGAAAGACTGATGGGGCGGGAGAGAAAAGAAATAATCTCAATCATTGTCACGAGAGGCAAAACTACGACAGGAACCCCACTGGGAACGAACAGTTTCAAAAAACGGACCCCATGCTTATAAAAGCCATAACCAACCACCGTTAAAATAACCACCATTGCCAACGAAAACGTGATCATGATCTGAGAGGTCACCGTATAAAAATAGGGGAAAAGACCAATAAAGTTAGCAACCAAAATAAAAGTAAACAGAGAAAAAACTAAAGGGAAAAACTGCATTCCCTGCACACCAGACGATTCCCGCAGAGTCGACGCTACAAATTCATAGGCCATTTCTGAAAGAGACTGCATCCGCGTTGGAACTAATCCACGACTTGATGATGAAATAAAGAGAAAAACGGAGGTTATAACAACCGTAACGACTGTAAATAATGATACATTTGTAAATGATAAATCCATATTTCCTATGGAAATCTTAATCAGCCGTGAAACCTCAAACTGATGAATAGGATCTGGAGCGTGCCCTGTCACTTTAACCTCATTTATCGGACCTCTCATGGTCCCCTTTATTTTGTTCATCTTGGCGCAATACGCCTTTTTGCCCTAATTGACTGGAGGAAACATATCCCACAGACCGAAGAATACTCAATACACCAGCAGCAAATCCAAGAAAGAGAAAGAACACCAATCCCCACGGCCATGAACCTGCTAACTTATCAAACCCCACTCCCAAAATAATACCAACGATAACACTTGCTAGAAACTCACTGGAAAGCTTAATTGCATCCGCCATCCTTCCTTGTGACTTTTTCCGCCTATCCTTATGCTCCTGCCTTCTTAACGCTTGTTTGCGCCCTAAAGCTACGCTTAAGTTCTTACTACGACATTCCAAATCCTCTGAATGAAAACATTCCCTTTGCTTTTTCTCTTCAGACTCTTTGCGGCTTACAACGGGTTCTTCGCCCATCGCCATCATTGGCTCCTTCATCAAAAAGCAAAGTAAAAATACATCTCATAAAACCGTGTGCATCATATTGTTCCGGAATTTATTCGTCAAGACACTAAAAGAAATCTATCACAAATTATCGTATAAATTTTATCGCTCAAATAACGTATTTTTCAATTCGCATGCTGTGTTAAAAAGATATTTCTTAAAATCCCTAAACCGATTTCACAACATCACCCCCAAATACATAAAAACTTCCGTGAATAATATAAAACTCTTAAGTTCACCATCTTTATGCTTATGAAGAGATAAGCTGGCACCATTATACACTTTATTAACTCCAATATTGTAACAGCTCTCGTCTTGAAAAAAGCATAAAAGGTATCTCCTTTCTTCAAGCGTTTTTACTCACACATTAAACCTGCTTATGATGGCAAGGACATTATTTTAATTAATTCAATATGAACATGTTTGAAATATTAAAGAATCTTACGATTTTCGATGTTCTTGATTCAATATAAAAAAAGATAATGTATAATTTTTCGTCTTAAAATAAGAACTCTGATAAGATACTCTTGTATATTTATAGTGAAGTAATCAAAACTGTTTTTGTATATCACAAAAAGGGGTGCTATGTGCTTAAAGATGATTGAAAAAATTGCTTTTTATGAAAAAGAAGAAATTTGCTTGTTCAAGTTATCATTTCATTTCCAATATTTAGAACGCTATAAATCATGAAAAGGTTTATTTTTAAGGTTCTGTAGATTTCATTCACTTTAAACTAAAAAGGTATCATTTCTTTTGAGAGCGTGTTGCAAAAGGATTATCAGAAGCTCGTAACGATAGACGCACTGGTACACCAGACATATCAAATGATTCACGTAATCCATTGACAAGATAACGCAAATACGACTGAGGCATGACTTTAGGACGCGAGCAAGAAATCATAAATCCAGGAGGACGTGTTTTCACCTGTGTGATATATTTAACCTTAAGGCGACGCCCTGAAACCGCAGGTGGTGGATGATGTGCCACAACAGTTTCAAGCCATTGGTTCAATTTAGACGTAGAAACGCGACGATTCCATACACGGTGCATAGTCGTGATATTTTCCATGAGTTTATCAATTCCTTGACCATATTGTCCCGATAAAGGAATAGCTCTCAAACCACGCACTTGTGGAAGAAATCGTGCACATTTTTCATGCAAATCAATCAATGTGACCTGACTATTTTCAATAAGGTCCCATTTATTGAAAGCAATAACTGGAACACGCCCTTCACGAATCACAAGATCAGCAATTTGTAAATCCTGCTTTTCAAAAGGCATCGTTGCATCAAAAACAATGACCACCACTTCTGCAAAACGAATGGCACGCAAAGTATCTGCAACAGATAGCTTTTCTAATTTTTCTTGAATTTTTGATTTTCGACGTAAACCTGCTGTATCAAAAAGTTTAATATGGCGACCACGCCATTCCCAATCGACAGAAATAGAATCGCGTGTTAATCCTGCTTCTGGTCCTGTTAACAACCGGTCTTGCTTCAACATACTATTGATAAGAGTGGATTTCCCTGTATTGGGACGCCCCGCAATGGCAATCCGAATAGGCTTACTTTCATCGTAAATAAGCCCCTCTTCTTCCAAATTGTTTACATCATCACCAGCGGTTGCAGGTTGTATCGCTATATCTTCTTCTTTGTTGTTACTAAAAGCGCGCTCTGCCCCAACAGCGTCTATAATGGCATCCCGAAGATCACTAAGTCCCAAACCATGTTCAGCCGATATTGGGCACGGCTCTCCCAAACCTAATGACCACGCCTCATACTCTCCCCCTGTTGCCACTTTTGACTCAGACTTATTAGCAACGAGTACAATTGGTTTTCCTGATTTGCGAACCAGTGAAGCAAAATTTAAATCACTGGGTGTTATTCCACTCTTTGCATCAAATACGAATAAAATAAGATCTGCCTCATCAATCGCAGCTTTTGTCTGAGAACGCATACGCCCCTCAAGGGTATGATCTCCTGCTTCTTCCAACCCAGCCGTATCAATCACATCAAAACGTAGATCTTGAAGTTTTGCCGCATGAATACGCCGATCACGTGTTACACCGGGTTTATCATCAACCAAAGCCAACTTTTTCCCAACCAAACGATTAAAAAGTGTTGATTTCCCAACATTGGGACGACCAACGATAGCAATGGTGAGGCTCATCGATTTATTCCTTATTTGCCTTGCCTTCAGCTTGCATAAGCTCAAGCATCATTCGAGCCCTACCTGTTACGTTTGATCCTAGCGCACCTTCTGCAGAAATTTTCTGAAAATAGTCAACGGCCTCATCAATCTTCTCCGCTTTATAGGCAGCTAAGCCCAAAGCCTCTCGTGCAGACATACGCATAGGATCAATATCACTTGCCATGTCTTTGACGCGCTTTTTGACATCATCCAAGGTTCCTGTATCAACTAAAATATAGGCTGCTCGAATTTTTGCAACTTTCCGCAAAATTTGGGGCGCTTTCTCATCCGCTGCAACAGAATCAAAGATCTCCACCGACTTGATAAGATCACCTTGCTCCATGAGTAGAGACGCCTCCCGCAAACGGGCGAGAAAAGGATATCCTCCAAAATGAGAGTCTTTAACATTCCCCAATTGCTTTATCGCCTTATCAAAATGACGTGTATCCGCAAGATCAAGACTCTTTACAAATGCATCACCAACATAGCTGGCTTTCTTTATTTGCGCATGATGATAAATTTGATAAATAATTATCATAAGAATGAAAAGAAGAGCGGCCCCAATCATTGAAAAGCCATAACGTCTCCAAAAAGCAAGCGCCTTTTCCTGACGAAACTCTGCATTAACTTCAGCAATAAAACTATCATACGACATATAACATACCTTGTAAAAAAATTTACTTTCTACACTTTTACGCATAAATGAACAAAGATGGTAGCCCTCATTTACGAAAAATCTTTAAGCCTCTCTGTTTATTCATTTCAAAGCAACATGTATCCTAATCGATGTGGCTTTTGCAACTGGAACGATTAAAAACGATGCAAATATCCTTTTTCTTGACATAACAATTTTTATATAACTTGAATTTATAAAAAAGATCACGATCTTAATATCATGTATGCTTGTTAAAACCATTCTTTCCTCATGAATGTATACCAAAGACAATCTTTTAAAGCCCTTAAAAACAACAGGGTCCTTATCTTCAGTTGTAGAATGGCATTAAACATGCAAACTCTTTACAAAAAACGACAGCTAAACTTCTCTTTCCCCACAGGCTTTAAGTAAATTTTTTTAGACAAAGTATATCCCTTCAACTTAATCTTCATAAGATTAACAACCTTTTGTAATCAATACTTAAAGCTTCTAAAAATATCCTATTGTAATGGCCAAACCCACATAAGCATGGGAACAGCAACAATAACGATCAATACCGCCAATGGAGCCCCCAAACGTGGATAATCACTAAAACGATATCCTCCCGGCGCCATCACAAGCATATTGCTTTGATGTCCAATAGGTGTAAGGAATTCACAACCCGCACCAATTGCAACGGCCATCAAAAAAGCTTCAGGCTTATAATGAAGAGAATGAGCAAAACTTGACGCGATGGGTGCAACCATCATAACCGTTGCTGCATTATTCAAAAATGGCGTGACCAACATGGCTGTCACCAACATCAGTGCTAAAGCACCAGATGGCGGGAAAAATATTGCCAGTTGGCTCAGCCATTGACCAATGAGATCCGTACATCCCGTTCTCTCTAACGCTTCACTCACTGGAATAAGAGCGGCTAAGAGGACTAATATCGGGCCATCTAATGCCTGATACAAATCACGCGCGGGCAAAACACGAAAGATAACCATTGCAGCGGCAGCAGAAAAGAAAGAAAAAGCCACTGGAACAATATGAAAAGCTGTAAAAATAATGGCTACAAATAAAATGGCTAAAGATACAAAACCATGTCGTAAATTTCCAAACACAATATTTCGTTTTGCTAGAGGCAAACATTTCAATTCCCTTAGTAAATTTGGAATAACCGCATCCTGTCCTTGTAAAACAATCACATCTCCAAGATGAAAAATAATATCTTTAAGTCTTCCCCGTACCCTTTCATGTTGACGACTTAACGCAAGCAAATTAACGTTATAGTGATCAAATAGGGAAAACTCTTTCGCACTAATGCCAATAAGAGGCGAGTTATGCGTAATGACTGCTTCAATAATATCAATGTCACTGTCCTTGTCCCCTGTAGCAAGCGTTTTCTCCTTAGAAAACTCTAAACGAGCAGAATTCATCACACTATCTATTCCTGTATGCGATCCTTCTAGCAAAACAATATCGTTTTCAGACAAAACAAAATCTGGTAGTGGCGAAATAGATACTTTGTTTCTAATGATTTGAATCACCATAACATCACCGCTTGATGGCTTAACTAAATCAACGATACTTTTCCCCACAATCGGTGAATTTATGGGAATATGTACTTCTGCAACATAATTACGAATATCAATGGCATCATCAAATGATCCACCCGAACGCACACGCACAGGCAAAAGCCAATAAAAAAAGACCAAATATAAAACACCAACTGTCGCAATAACCGCACCAACTGGTGTAAAATCAAACATGGTAAAAGGTGTTCCTGCTAAACGCTCTTGCATCGCTGAAATAACAACATTGGGAGATGTTCCTATCTGTGTCATAAGCCCCCCCAACAAAGAACCAAAAGCCATGGGCATCAAAAAGACAGAAGGAGAAACCTGAGAACGACGAGCAAATTGAAAAGCGATCGGAAGCATAATTGCCAAAGCACCAATATTTTTAACAAACATTGATAACACGACAACAGAAAGAACCAAAAAAGCTAATTGAAGGCGTACAGATTTCACATCTGGCCATATCCGCTGAATAATGAATTCCATTATACCAGAGCGTGATACAGCTGTACTGACAACAAATACACTTCCCACGATAATAACAATATCATTACTAAAACCGCTAAAAGCCTCCTTTGGACTGACAAGACCAAGAACACACGCTATTAATAATGTACAAATAGCGACAAGATCATAACGAAATCGATCCCAAATAAAAATAACCATCATGAGACCAATGATCGAAAAGGCCATTATTTGATTTTCTGTCATAACACTCACCTCTCCCCATCAAATTATCACGAACAAAAACATATCTTTATATGTTTTAAATATTCCTATAAACAGCAGCAAGATAAAAGCAGACATAAGAATATTTTATGATAATTTAAAGTGATAAAAAATGTGATGCGCATAAATTTACCTTTCCTTCATTATGCATGTTTTTCTATAATGTGTTGTATCCAAAGAAAATCAATAAAAGTTGATAAAGCGATATTGCAAAAAAGATGAGAATAACTCTAATATAAAGGGGAAATGACTGTTGAAACTGGTACACGCTATATTTTAACCTTTGTCGTTGCTTAAAAGAGTTTATCTTCACTCTCAATTCAAAGAGTGATAAAAATGGAAGAAAAAAGAATGGTCAAGCTTAATAGTGGGTATCAAAGTCACCTAAAATATTGGCTCACTTGCATTATTGGATTTATTGCTATCCTAGCAATTATAGCTGTTGGTGGATTTTATATCGCAAAACCCTATCTTGACAGTTTTGTCAAACAAGAGATAGCCCGTCGTGCCATAAAAGCAGAAACAGCTGAAGTCAGTATTCTAGGTAAAGTTAATTTGAAGAATGTTACACTCCCCGTGTCAGCTGGTACATCACTTAAAATTGGTGCCATTTCTGCCCGTCCTCCTCTTTCTTTTATTCCTGGAGCTTTTACATTTTATAATGTGGATTTAAAGCATAACAACATTCATGTAAGAATCCCCCAAATTTCTCTTAAAAGTGTATCCTTAAAAGACAAAGATAGAACAATTACATCACGTCTTTTACAATCAATGATGCGTATTGAACTTGCTTCAATGAGTGCTCCCAATATACAACTTTCTATAGAAAATAAAAATAAACAAGCAGAAACAGTTGAAGTCAAGAATTTTCAGCTTTTTGATTTTAAAAAAGGGCATATTCGTTCCGTTAGTATCAAAAATATGGATCTCAAAACGGTTGCTGTCAATGGTGATAAACAGATGCAGCTGATGGCTAAAAGTGATACAATAAAAGCTCAAGATATCGACATCAATTATGCCTATTCTATAATTTTCGGAAAAAATAATGCTCTCAGTCAAGGAAAAACCGTTACTGGCCCTATTTCTCTGAACAATATAAGTATCGATATCTTTGAAGAAGCAGAAAAAAATAGCTCTTTCTCTCTCGCCCAATTTAAAACATCCGGTCTAAAGATGAAACCGCTTGAACAAACGCCTGAAAAATTGGTCAAAGCTTATCTTAATGCAAGAAAAGAGAAGAATAAAGCCGCAGAAAAAATAGCACAAAATGGTCTCCTTCTCAACATACTGCTCGCCATTACCTCAGCAGATGCCAAAATTGATAATGTCACCGTTGATATTCCATCATTGAAAGCAACTCTCGAATCATTCCAATTTAAACCAAGCTTGTGGAAATACCCTATCCCCAAAAAACTTTTTCTTTCTTTCAATAACCTTTCGGTTTTACCCAAAAAAATGAATGAAAAAGACTTAGAACTCTTTAAACAGATGGGGTTTGAACAAATCGATTTTTCAGGAAAGCTTGATATTTCTTACGATGAAAAAAAACGCATGCTCTTTCTTGATACAATGTCTTTCAATATGAAAGATGTTGGATCTGGGAATATATCGGCTAAGGTTATTGATGTTGATGAAAAGCTTTTTTCTGGTCAACAAAATGTCATGATTGTTGCTTCTCAAAATCTTGGCATCAATGAAATTGATATACGATATGGAGATGCAGGTTTCATTGATAAGCTTTTTTCTTATCTTGCGAAAAACCTTAATGACAACCAACATGATCTTAAAAAAGAGCTCTATGACGATTTCTATTTAATGATGACGCAAACCCCCAAAATACTGCTCAAAAATCATGACGAAGCAGAAAAAATTTCAAAATCTCTAGGTGAATTTGCTAAAAATCCCAAAACATTGATCGTTAAAATTAAAGCAAAAGATAATAAAGGGCTCACAATGGTTGATCTCGAATCCGCTCTACAAAATGATCTATCCAAGGTGTTAAGCAAAGTAGACCTCGCTATTAAAAATGAAGCATTACCTTAAACATTTTGGGCTTTCAACATGATGATCTTGTCTATAAATCAAGAACTTTATTCCTCTTTTTGCTTTTATATGATACAGAAAACATCATTATAGTGTCACTTACACAGAAAATATAGAATCATAAAATTGTCGATAGTTGGAGTTGTTCATGTCTGATTTATCTTCAAATCGCTTGCCTAATCGCGCTTCTCGTCTCACCAATCAAGCGCTTTCTGCTATCGAGCGTTTTCTCCATATTGAAGCTCTTAGTGGCATTATCCTTTTATTAGCTGCTGCTTCTGCACTCATTTTTGCCAATTCTCAATATTCTGCTGTCTATGAATCTTTTTGGCATACACCTCTTGGTTTTAATTTGGGTCATTTTACGCTTTCATGGGATTTACATTTCTGGGTTAATGATGCTCTGATGACTATTTTCTTTCTCGTCGCAGGAATGGAAATTCGACGTGAAATTCATGAAGGTGCTCTTGCTGATTTTAAACAAGCAATTTTACCAATTGTTGCTGCAATAGGGGGCGTTTGTGCCCCTGCGATTATTTATTTCATCTTCAACTTTAACGAGGGACATATCCATGGTTGGGCTGTGCCAACAGCAACAGATATTGCCTTTGCTCTTGGTATTCTGGCGCTTCTTGGAAAAAAAATTCCTTCTAATCTTCATGTCATTCTTCTCTCATTAGCGATTATTGATGATATTATCGCTGTTCTTATTATTGCTTTTTTCTACTCAACAAACATTGATCCTAGTGGTCTATTGATTGCAGGGGGAGGTATTGCTCTGGTACTCTTTTTTCAATGGATCGGGTTTGCATCAGCATGGCTTTACATTTTACCTGGTGCAATCATCTGGTGGGGGTTGATGGTAACAGGCGTTCATCCCTCACTTGCTGGTGTAATCTTAGGTATGATGACGCCCGTTTTTCCTACACGCACTCTTGTAGCGCCACTCACCATGCTTAGCAACGCTATGCAAATTCTCCAAGAAAAAAACACAAAAACAGATCTCCATCATATTTCAACTGCATTGAAAAAAATGCGTAAAGGGCAAAGGGCCATGATTGCTCCCGTAACACGTGTTCAAAAAGCATTACATCCGTGGGTTGCGTACGGTATCATGCCCATTTTTGCCTTTGCAAATGCTGGTGTTAGTTTTGCAAACTTTGACCTTTCTTCTGGCAAATCATTCTTAATTGTTCTTGGTGTTGTCATTGGTCTTTTCGTTGGTAAGCCCCTTGGCATTATCACTGCCAGTTATTTAGCCGTGAAATCAGGACTATGCCGCCTTCCTCCTCAAATGACATGGGCCGGCATTTTACTCATTGGATTCTTAGCAGGAATTGGCTTTACAATGTCTATCTTTGTTTCAATGCTTGCTTTTAAGGATATTATCCTTCTTGATGCTGCCAAAATTGGGGTGCTTTGTGGTTCTGGTTTATCTGCTCTTATCGGTCTTGGATATGGATTTATTTATATTAAGCGCAACAAAGAAATTTCTCATAGTTCCAAATAAAACCAAACAATCATTTGCTTTGTTGGGCTGATCTTTTAACATAACCAAGATTTTACCGACAGTCCTTGAAATGGGAATACTGTTTATTAAGGTATTTTTATCTTATGTTCTTTCTGGTTAAAGAAACAATTTGAAAATCCCCATAAAGACGTTAAGAACTGTTTTTTTCCTCATTTATCAGAGATAAGAATATTAAACCTCAAAAAGAGTTGCTATTATTGCCTCCGTCTTTAGCTTATTCCTCTACTCAAATATATTTGTGCATATCTCTACGGGTCGTTCTTATTCGTCATATGAGTATCTCAAGAGAATGAAAATATCATTATCACAAAAGACAATTGATAATCTTTTTGAAGAGCTCTCTTCTTCCAAACTTTTCAAAACAATCCGTTGCAGTTTAATGATCACCTGTCGTTTTATTAAAATACTAAGATATATAATATTTTTCCAAAATTCTTAAATTATTGTGATCAGACCTTTAAAACTCTCGATGTAAAATCTAAACTAAGTCATAAAAGAGAATAGAGCATAGATAAATTTTTCAATAATATTCATAAATGGGTGTATTTTATTCATAGTCAAAACAAGCCTTGTCGATATAGTATCGTATTTGATTATGAATTGAAGAAATAGAGGCGGTTYCATCAATGACAATAAATCGTTCGTCTATTTCTGATAAAAGTTGATAGACTTCATAAACTTTTTCAATAAATGAGAGTTTTTCTTCGTATTTTAAAACTGGACCATCCCTTTTTTGCAATCGTTCGATAATAGCAGCAGGCGGCAAATGAAGATAAAATGTGATATGAGGTCTTGGAATAGATTGATTCAATTTAATCACACTTTCAAGAGAGAGTCCTCGAGCGTAGAAATAGGCAAGACTAGAATAAACATATCGATCGCTAATTAATAAATTTTGCGATGAAGTTAAAGAGGGCTCGATAATTTCAAGCGTATGTTTTCGTCTATCTGTCGCGGCAAAAAGCGCTAAAAGCAATGGATCAATTGATTTTCCACTCTCTAAATAATCTCTAACCTCTTGATTATTTCTATACCAATGACTGGGTTGAAAAGTTTGTATGATATGTTTTTCTTGTGAATAATGGCGAGAAATCTCTTGTACTTGAGTGGTCTTTCCACTCCCATCAAATCTGCATAGAGCAACAAAAGAACCAGCATATTGCTTCGAAGACCACATGGAATTATAAATATCTTTCTTAAGATACACTTTCTCTCCATTCATATAATTTACGTCATTTTACATCTAAAATCTTCTTGTCTAGAAATAAGGCACTTTATCTCTTGAAATCAGAGGTATGATATCAAGAACATTCTCCCCTTCAGCGTGAGAGCTTGAAATTTTTATAAATTATTTACTGCTAGGATAACATTTTTAATTTTTAGCCAACTAAAAAGCAAATTCTGTAAGCTCTATGATGTTGACTCTGAAGTATAAATCCCCCTTTCATAACAGATACATGGTGCGTTCTTCTACTCTTCCAAAACACCTGTTGTAAACAATTCTCCTTCCTCTTTATCTTATCACTAAACAATTTTATGTTGTTTCTTAAATAGTTTTCATTCCTAATGCCAATCGTATTTTTATATGCAAGAAAACAGTCTTTTGCTTCATCATAAGAAAATCTTCAATGAAAAAATTTCACTGTATTAACTATTCTTATTTACATTAATAAGTGCGCGTTATGCTTATAAAGCAAATCACTCATACATATTAAAACTTTATGTTCTTGAAATTGAGCATTTAAAAATACTTAACTCTTATCCAATCCATAAACAGCATGTAATGTTCTCACCGCAAGTTCAGTATAAGCGCTATCAATCAAAACAGAAATCTTTATCTCGGAAGTGGTGATTGCTTGAATATTAATCCCCTTTTCAGCCAAAGCCTTAAAAGCTGTCGCCGCAACACCTGCATGGCTACGCATTCCAATGCCAATCACAGATATTTTGGCAAGATCACTTTCAAATTGGAGCACATCAAATCCAATTTCTTTGCGATTTTTTTCAAGAAGAGCAACGGCTTTTTCTACATCTGCTGATGGTACAGTAAAAGTCATATCCGTTTTTGAGCCATCTTCAGAAATATTTTGTACAATCATATCAACATTAATGCACTCTTCAGCCAACGGACCAAAAATTGCTGCTGAAATCCCTGGACGATCAGCAAGTCGACGCAGCGAAATTTGTGCTTCATCCTTAGCAAAAGCAATACCAGTAACATTTTGTTGTTCCACAATTTCATCCTCATCGCAAATAAGTGTTCCAGAAGAGTTCATTGGATCCCCCATACCTAAGGCATCGGGATCCTCAAAACTTGAACGCACAAAGGTACGAACCTTATGAACCATTGCTAATTCAACAGAACGAACCTGTAAAACTTTTGCCCCAAGAGAAGCCATCTCTAGCATTTCTTCAAAAGCTACCTTTGGTAAACGGCGCGCTTTCGGTTCTATACGTGGATCCGTTGTATAAACACCATCCACATCCGTATAAATATCACAGCGATCAGCTTGTACAGCTGCTGCTATAGCAACAGCACTTGTATCGGACCCTCCACGCCCTAAGGTAGAAATCCGACTATCTGGAGCTAACCCCTGAAAACCAGAAATAACGGCAACCTGTCCTTCCTTAAAACACTTTATTAAAAAAGATCCATCAATATCAGTAATGCGCGCACGACCATGCGCATTGTCTGTATGAATAGGAATCTGCCAACCAAGCCATGAACGTGCATTGATCCCCATTGCCTGAAGTGTTAAAGCCAGCAAACCTGAAGTAACCTGTTCACCAGAAGCAACCACAACATCATATTCACGAGCATCTCTATGGATGGGCGAAGCATCACACGTCCACTGAACAAGCTCATTGGTTTTACCCGCCATCGCAGAGACAACAACAGCAACCTCATTGCCTGCATCAACCTCTCTTTTGACATGCCTTGCAACATTATGAATACATTCAATGTTTGCTACAGACGTTCCACCAAATTTCATGACAATGCGCGCCATTAATAACACTCTTACCTTTACATCTACCTTTACATCTCTTATCTCAAACGATAATGAGAATAACATGCTCTATCAATTAACCATTTTCTCGACATAGCGAATATCTATCATTTGTGCAAGTTTCATTATGATTATATTAATTTCTCTTGACTTTGTATAAAATCTCTTGAACTTGATCATTAAAAATAAAAGGAAGGCAACATGATCGATGAAACACGAACAACTGTTGACCAAAATGAAATTGATCACTTTTCACGTATCGCTACAGAATGGTGGAATCCACAAGGGAAATTTCGACCCCTTCACCAATTTAATCCAACGCGTCTTGCTTACATCAGAGAAAAAATCTGTTTAGAATTTAATCGTGATCCTGCTTCACTGATGCCTTTTGACAATTTGAAAATTCTTGATATTGGCTGTGGGGGAGGCTTGTTATGTGAACCAATGGCACGTCTTGGCGCTATGGTTGTGGGCGTTGATGCCGCACAAACGAATATTGAAGTCGCAAAAGTCCATGCTGCCCAAAGTAATCTTTCAATTGATTATCGCACGACGACGGCGGAAGCACTCGCCGATGAAGGAGAAAAATTTGATATCATCTTGAATATGGAAGTTGTTGAACATGTCGCTGACGTTAATCTCTTCATAAAAGCGACAGCAAAAATGCTGAAACCACAAGGGTTGATGTTTGTCGCAACACTCAACCGCACGTGGAAAGCATGGGGACTTGCTATCGTGGGCGCTGAATATATCCTTCGCTGGCTCCCTAAAGGAACCCATGATTATAAAAAATTCCTAAAACCTCGAGAACTTAAAGACTTCTTATCAAAAAACGCTCTGACTGTCATTGATGAGATAGGTATTACTTATAATCCATTAAACGACAGCTGGAATCGCTCAAAAGACATGGATGTTAACTATCTCCTTCTCGCAAAACGGTCTTAAGGGTATATCGTTTACAACGATTATAGGTCTTGCAATAAAGAATCGAGTTTTCCATCAGCTTCTAAAGCATAAAGATCATCACACCCACCAACGTGATAATCACCTATAAAAATCTGTGGAAACGTATTACGTCCATTTGCGCGCTGTACCATTTCTTGACGAAGGGATGTGGAAGCATCAATATCTTTATATTTTACACCCTTTTTGTCCAGCAAATCACGTGCTTTTGTGCAATAAGGACAACTAGGGCGTGTATAAATGATGATCTCTTTCATAAGTATTATCCTCCAAGTATTTTTTTAATAATATCTGCTTTAAGTTCCCATTAAGAAGAAGGAAAAATAGAATCTTCTTTAAGGACACGCGAAAATGTTAGCACATCAACCTGTCGCGCACCTGCATATTTTAATGCAGCAGCCGCTGCTGTAACTGTTGCACCCGTTGTAAATACATCATCAATCAGTAAAACAGAAGATCCTTTAAGATATTTTTTAACTTTATGCGAAACCTTAAAAGCATTTTTTACGTTAAGTGTTCTTTCTCTCGAAGAAAGACTAACCTGCGGACGCGTATGCCGACAACGAACAAGCCACCCCGGTTTTAAAAGTTTTTTTTGTGATGCTGCAATATAACGTGCAAGCTCAGCAGATTGATTATAACGTCTCTCCCAAAAACGACGGAAATGCAATGGAATGGGAATAATAACATCACACTCATCAATAACCTCACGTCCAGCAGACACCATCCAATTGGCCATAAAAGATGCCAATTCTATATGATCACCGTATTTTAAGCGCGTTACTAAAGTGCGTGCTAGTCCTTTATGAACAATGACTGAGCGAACACGTGAAAAAGGATAAGAATTACGCAATGCTTCACCACTGAGAAAACCATCCCCCATATCACAAACAAAAGGAGTCCCCATAACAGGACAATAAGGTTTCGTGATAAATTGAAGGTCTTTCCAACATTCAGAGCAAATCGTGCCATAAGTAGAAACGTTTTGCTTACATCCAGGACAAATTGGTGGATAAAGCATCGCTTTAAAGCGCTCAATGAATTGACTAAGTATATCCCCGCTATTTAAAGCCGCTTCTCGAAAGTAAAACATTATAAATTTAGGCTTTTACAAGTTCCCCGTAGAACAAAAGTTCCTTTGTATTTCCTCAATTTATAAATTTAATTTCTTTAAAAACTCTTAACTTCCTATAAACTTGTTTTTCTTTCACATTATAAACTTGACAGAACTCGTACAAACATGAACCTTTTCAAAATGCATTCTTTCATAAATCGAAAGTATTCAACAATATGCCGCATCCTTTAATTTTTGATCATAACCGCATTGAACAATTCCGCAAACGCGCCTTTGAAAAAGCAAAAAAAGGATACGACTTTTTACTCTCTCTCATGGCAGAAGATCTTTATAAACGTCTTAGCACCGTTGATCGCCTCTTCACATTAGCGCTCGATTTACACAGCCATACAGATCTTGCCACGCAAGCTCTCATGAAATCTGGAAAGGTTTGTTCTATAGAACGTATTGAGACTGATACACTTTATCAAAGCCATGATAAAAAGTTTCATTTACGTCATCGAGAATTTCTTGATTTGCCTCAAAATTACTGCGATCTTATTGTTTCACTTCTTTCATTACACTTGACCAATGATACCCCTGGTGTTCTAAGCCAAATAAAAAACATCCTTAAACCAGATGGCTTATTTCTGGCTGTTATGGCCGGAGCAGGTACACTCAAAGAATTACGTGAATGTCTTCTACAAGCTGAAATTGAAATCTATGGTGGAGCAAGCCCTAGGATCTACCCTTTTGCCGACATCCGTGATGCAGGAGCTCTTTTACAGCGCGTTGGCTTTGCTCTACCCGTAGCAGACGTTGAAGAGATTACAATTCGTTATAATACAATGTTTGACCTTATGCATGATCTTAAAGCGATGGGAATGCAAAATGCGCTTATCAAGCGCTCACGACGTCCTGTATCTAAACGCTTTTTTCTCCGTGCTGCTGAAATTTATGCACAAAAATTTAGCGATCCAGATGGACGTATTCGTGCACATTTTTCTTTCATCTGGCTCTCTGGTTGGGCTCCACATCCCAATCAACAAAAACCCCTACAACCTGGTTCTGCACAAATATCTCTGATGGATGTTTTACAACCCCAAAAAACATAGTCCAAAATCATTTCTTAAAAATGCTTTTATCCGTTGTCCGTAACATTTGACTGGTAATCGTTCCAGCTATCATTGAATCACTCACGTTTAGGGCGGTACGTCCCATATCAATCAGCGGCTCAATAGAGATAAGTACAGCGACCAGAGTAACAGGAAGTCCCATCATTGGTAAAACAATTAATGCAGCAAAAATAGCCCCACCGCCCACACCAGCAACACCAATAGAACTCAACGTTACAATCCCAACAAGCGTAGCAATCCAAGTAGGATCAAGAGGATTAATCCCTACAGATGGTGCAATCATGGTCGCAAGCATCGCTGGATAAAGACCAGCACACCCATTTTGTCCAATTGTTGCCCCAAAAGAAGCTGCAAAACTCGCAATGGATTGCGGTACGCCTATCCACTGTGTTTGCGCTTCAATATTCAAAGGAATACTTGCAGCACTTGAACGACTGCTAAAAGCAAATGTTAAAACTGGTAAAACTTTTTTGAAAAAATGAAAAGGATTAACCCCAGAAATGCCAAGCAATACACCATGAATTCCAAACATAAGGATAATACCGACATAAGAAGCAATGATAAAAACGAGTAAATTTAAAATATCTGCAATATGCGAAGTTGCTCCTACTTTCGTCATAAGTGCAAAAATACCATAAGGCGTCAAAGCAATCACAATACGAACTAACCGCATAATCCAGGCTTGTGCCACTTGAATAAATAAAAGCGCTTTTTCTCCTTTTTCTGGCTCATCTTTCTTTAAAAGAAGAACTGCTGCCCCTAAAAATGATGCAAAAATGACAACACTGATAATTGATGTACGCTTGGCTCCACTTAACTCAGCAAAGGGATTTTTAGGAATAAAGGACAAAATCATTTTTGGTATATTCATATCTCCAAGTTGAGAAATACGATCCCCAAGAACAGCAGAAACAGTTTGCCCTTCATGTACCAAACTACTTGCTGTTAATCCAAAAGCATTAACAACCAAAACACCAACCAACGCTGAAAGAGCCGTGGTAAAGAGCAATATTGAAATGGTCATTATACTCATTTTGCCAATAGCATAAACAGAATGTAAATGAGCAACTGCTGAGACAATAGAGACAAAAACCAATGGCATAACAATCATTTGTAATAATAAGATATAGCCTTCACCAACAATGTTAAACCATTCAATGGACTTCAATAAAGTGGCTTCACCCTCTCCATAAAAAAACTGTAAAATACTTCCAAAAATCAAGCCAAGGATAAGCCCTAGCATAACACGGAGTGAAAGACTCCATTGCATTCTCTTACTTTGGGCAACCCACAATAAAAAAATAATAAATAGAAATAAATTGATGAAAAAATTAAATGTCATTGTCTACGCCCAGCCTACACCCACTATGGTCATGATTTATGATGAATAATATGCATAATTAAAATCAATGCATAATATTTAAGGTATAAAGCTTACAAGGCTTTTAAAAAGTTATTATTTTTTTAATTTATAGATTAAAAGAGAATTTTTATCTACGAATAATTGCCTAAAGAAAACAAATAAATTTATTTTCCTATTATTTAAAATTTACGATCTTATAAAATTGTTTAATAAGAGAAATATAAACGCCATTTATTGCATCTTAATACTGAATAATTCTAACCTATTTTATTAATATCCTTATCACTCTCTTTTGCACTTTGAATTGAAAAAAGCTTTCTTGAAAAATGATTCATTAACAAACAAATATTCATGAATTTTTTGAAAAATAAACCTTTAAGCTCCTCTTTCCAATTTTATGGACAGCACTTTCAATGAAAGCTTTTTGTGGAAGCCTGTTTGTTTTCTTAAATCCCCTTTATAGGCATAAAAATGTGCCCTCTTAATAACAAAAAATCGCAAATATAACGGCTTTAAAAGCCATAATGCCTATAAAATGAAATACAATTAAAAATACATAATATTGATCAATACAACCTAAAACACAATGCCAACAAAAATACCCTATATCCTGTCGATATAACTAAATTAAGTGATATCAACCGTCATAATAGCCGTATTCAATATCGGTCTATTTAGCGAAGATAAGGAGTTAAATCACTCATGAAACGTATCATAATATTTATTGTTTTATCTTCTCTATTGATACTTTTTTTTGCTGTATTAATATCATTTGGATATACAAAAGTGAACGATCTGAATCTGTACGATGAACTTTATCAGTCATACCTCAATAAAAACTCTGGAGACTTAGAATATCGCGAAAAAGAGGAAATATCAAAAGAATATATAAAAATGTTTTAGAGTAAGATAAAACCCGTTACATCGGCAGAATAGGATAAGGGATCGTTTTGAAATATTTAATGGAATGAAAAATTGAATCTGCATAATTAGCTATTTTAAAGTGTTACCAAAAAATACTTGTCTTTTGTGAATGCTTCAATCTTTTTAGGTAAAAAAATCCCTATATGGAAGTTTGCTAAGCAGTCAAACAAGTTATTCTTTGATTTATAAAAAAAACGTTTTCCTCATAAAACTTGAAGCAGAGTTTAGTGATTCAATGTTTGAATACGTAGAAAAATTTTTAGATTCTCCAACAAGCATTAACCGAAAAGAACAAATTACCCGTGTAGAGAAAGTGATACCCTGTAATTTTCCTACCCGTTTTAAAAATGCAGGGATTGCCCTTCATGATGACTGTATAACTATATCATATAATGGTATAAAAAGGTATAAGTACCCCATACAATCTTGCTCTTAAAAATGAAAACAACAAACAGTTAAGAAACGTACTCTGCATTTTTAAATAATAAAAGAGGTGTGTTTGTGGCTTACCAGCACAATAAACTAAGGTTTTGTATTTTTATTCTACAGAAAAAACACTTCATATTTTCATAGGCATAGCATTAAGGCTATTGAATATAAATAATATTTTTTATCCCTTATTTAAAAGTGAAAAAATCATTTTCTACCCTATTCATAAAAAGAATGAGCCAAGCGGATAAAAAGTGTTTGATAAAAAACTAAATAGATCAAATCATCTTTAGCATAAAGATATAACGTGGAGGTTACGGAAATATCGTGATAGTATTGGGATAAACATCACCGTTTCCTAGAGATCTTTGTATTGTATCCCTTATGAGAAATGTTGAAAGTAAGGGTGGATATTCTCTCTAAGATAAATGAGTGAATGGACCACTACAATGATATGCATTTTTTAAAAAAGTACAAAGTATTTTCGCGTTTAATTAATAGGCACATTCTGAAAATATAGGTTCAACAGACTCATCCCAAATAGAAGAATAATGGGATAAAAATTTTTCAGCATCTGTTTGCCGCGTTGCCACAATTTTTTCTAAAGGATTAAGGAAATTTGTTTCATCAAAACCATTTGCATCATAGTGTTTGCGATTTTTTAAGCCCTTGCGAGCAATAGCGATAGTTTGACGCGCTAATTCTAAAAGAATGGTTTGACGAAAAGGTGTTTTTAACCCTTCTTTGGGAACACGTTGGCGCATCTCTAAAACTTCTTCAAAACACCAATCTTTGGTCAAAGCCTCTGCCTCGTTAAGCGCTTCTCTATCATAAAGAAGCCCAACCCAAAAAGCCGACAATGCACAGATGCGCCCCCAAGAACCGCAATCAGCTCCCCTCATTTCTAAAAATCTTTTTAAGCGGACTTCAGGAAATAACGTTGATAAATGATTAATCCAATCTCCCATGTTTGGAATTGAATTTGCAACTTGTCCTCTTAATGCTCCATTCATAAACTGACGAAACGTTATATGTGTACAATCATAATAACGACCATCACGTACAACAAAGTACATGGGAACATCAAGGGCCCATTCAACGTAATCAGCAAAACCAAAACGCTCAGAAAATATAAAGGGAAGAATGCCTGTCCTCTGATTATCTGTATCACGCCAAACTTCAGAACGCCATGACAAAAAGCCATTTGGACGTCCCTCTGTAAAAGGTGAACTTGCAAATAATGCGGTCGCAATAGACTGTAACTTCATGGATACTTGCATTTTTCGCCGCATATCGCCCTCAGATGAAAAATCAAGATTAACCTGAACTGTTGATGTGCGATACATCATATTAAGACCATTATGCCCGACTTTCGGCATATAATCAGTCATGATTTGATAACGTGATTTAGGCATTTTCGGCGTTTCAGCTAACGTCCACTTTGGGCTAGCACCTATCCCCAAAAAACCAATACCCAATGGTTCTGCAATTTTCTTGAGAAGAGCTAAATGTTCCATCAACTCATGGTATGTATCGCTCACTGTTTTTAATGGAGCCCCAGATAATTCAAGCTGTCCTCCAGGTTCCAAAGAAATAGCCCCCTGATCAACTGATCCCACGAGCCCAATAATATTCCCTTCATCTAAAATAGGCTTCCATCCTAAAGCGCTTTGCATCCCCTCTAACAGCGTTCGGATTCCCCTCTCTCCGTCATAAGGAACAGGACGAAACCCCTCTCTATAAAACGGAAATTTTTCATGTTCTGTACCAATACGCCAATCATCTTCTGCTTTATATCCTCCTTGGAAATAACTAACCAAGGAATCTAAGTTATAAACTTCACTTTCATCCGTTATATCAAGCGCCATAACTTATCGTATCCTATCAATGGTGTTATCATCTTAAATGAATTGTTTAGAATGATTTTACAAACATCTCAATCCATTGACCAATCCCCCACGGTAGCATTAAGAAGTGCCAAAGCCGCAACAGCGGCAGTGTCAGCGCGTAAAATGCGTGGACCTAATGATATTGAAACGACAAAAGGATGCTTTTTTAAACAACTCCGCTCTTCTTCACTAAACCCACCTTCTGGTCCAATAAGAACACCAGGCGTTGTAACGTTATGCTTTTTAAAAGAAGATAATGGATTGTGCGATTTATGCTCTTCATCACAAAAAAATAGAGGCTGTGTCTCATCCCAGCGTGCTAAAAGTTCTGCTAATGATAGAGCTGATACGCATTCAGGGAGAGATAAAATGCCACATTGTTCAGAAGCTTCAATAACATTGGCTTCCATACGCGCCATATTGATACGTGTAACCTGTGTGTGATGCGTCATAACAGGCTGCAAAACCGATACCCCCATTTCAACAGCTTTCTGCACCATATAATCCAGCCGCGCGTTTTTGAGTGGAGCAAAGCAATAAATAAGATTGGAATGCGTCGTTTGTAATCTTTCTTGATGAATAAGCTGAACCACAACAAATTTTTTCTTAACAATGATAAGTTTAGCAAGCCACTCACCATCCTGTCCATTAAAAAGTAGAATTTCCGCTCCTTCTTTCATCCGCAAAACATGTACAAGATAAGAAGCTTGTGCCCCCTCTATCTTTATTTCTTCATTCAAAGCTAATGTTTGTCGGATAAATAATCTTTTAAGTTTATAATTTATACGCATAAAATCTTGCCAATGCTCATTATCGTCATCAAGAAAAGAAAAAAATATATAACAAAAAGAAAAAATTATATCTATAGAGCTATAATATATTAAAGAATTATAGAGTTTTTTAGCTTTATGAGATAATGGTGGGAACCAATAGATCGTTAAGTGATTCTGCTTTCATAAAAGTTTTAATAATACACCATTCATCTTTGCATTCAGTGACTGATGCATCAGTGGAGGAAAGATATGTCTGCTAAAAAAGCTACCATTATTACGGTTACAACCCTCTTAGCCTTTATTTTGATTACGGTGGGGATTGGTTCTGTTGGAGCAGATGAAAAGCATACAGTTACTAAAGATGGCTATGGTATTTCTTCTCAAATTCAATAAGAACTGGCCGATATGCCCTAAAGTTTTAATGCAACAAAATGTTTGTTAGCAATTTTCTAAGATTTGCACTCATCTTATGAGAAAGATTTCATAGAGAAGCGTTTTTATTTCTCTCTTCAATCTTTTATCTATATACCAATTGCACTTAATAATGGAGAGGAATATTTTTGGTTTCATCATGAATAGATTTAAAATGAGAGAAGCTTACGATATTGAAACCTCTTCTTTAAATTTAAAAATGACTTTAAATTGCAAATAGACGAATTATTATGATAGAATAGAATGTTATACAGATGAAAAACAATGCTTAATTTGTATCAATGTCTTTTGTAATCAAAAAATTACCATGATCTTGTCCTTTAGAGTTCAGAGAAAATGTAAAAGGCCATGCAAGGCTGTTAGCAAGGCACTCAACGTCTTTACATAAAGTTTCTGACCTATGATTTTTGCGCAATTGTGCCTGTAATATCAATTCATTCTGTTGCCCTCGAGCAAGAGCCGTTCTGGCAGCCCCCTGTATAGATAAACTCAAATCTGCTGTACGCATCAATGACTCTGTCACCTTCATCATACCTTCTGAAAAGCTTGCCTGAATATCCCAGTGATCAAAATTTGTAGAAAGAGAATCTTTTCTCGTTAAAAGAAATTGTTGTTCGCTTGAGAGTTTTCTTTGTAATTCATTCAAATCATACCCTAAGAGCCGACCAGAGGACATCTTCAATGTTAATCCACCTTGCATCTTTGTAAAAACTTCCATCCAAGAATCCGCAAGTGTTTGTATCGTTGTGGTAAAATTTGTTTTACTCTGCACAAATGGAATAAATCCTAAGGCTTCTAAAACCTCCTGCGTATCAATAGAAGACCCTGACATCGTTCCCCCAATACGTATCTTCTGTCCAGATGGTGTAACTTCAATATTACTTTGAACAGACCCACCCCAAATATTGACATGTCCAAGATCAAAAATCCCATGCCCATTTCTTATTTGTATTGCAGCAGCTAAATTTGTGAGTGAAATATTTTCTATTTTGGCTTGTGGCGCAGAAAGTCGTATATCCACCCCAATACGATCAAAAAGCGCCATATCAAAGAATGAATTTTTCTTTTTAACGGAAAAAATTGAGCCCAAGAGCTTAAGGTCTAGCTTATCAAATGCTAAAGAGCCCATGACATTTGGTACATGATCTTGAAAATCAAATTCCAAAGCCCCACGTGCATTGGCTTCCCCCATCGTAAATGTAACATTGTTCATTTGGATATGCATTGGCCGCGCTAAAAAATGAGATTCCCATACAATGGGTATTTTTAATCTATGTCCCCAAAACTGACTTCCTCCAAGCCAAGACAAAGTCTGATTCCAGCTCGGAGAACGCATCGATACCTTTCCGTCAAAAATATAATATTCAGATAACCGTGCCTGTCCTGTAAAAGTTATTCCTCCACGCACAGAATTAAGACTTGCCTTAATCTGGCTTTTTCCTCCTGCCAAAAGCAATAGTGCTTGGGAAGCATCAATTGATAATTTTGTAAATTCTCCGCGCCAACGAGCATCTGCACGCAACCGTACTTCCTGAGTCGATTCTGGCCAATCTAAAGTCGCATTTAATCCTGTTATTTTTTCTGCTACTCCTGAAAAGCTATCATGATACACAAGCGCACCATTTTCAATAAAAACCCGCCCAAAAGGTTGTTTTAAAAGGTGTTCTATCTCTGGATGTTCAGGATCATGTTTTAATATTTCACGCGCCTTGCGTATGGCTAATCCTAAAGCACCTTGTGAACGAGAAAACCGATCAAAAAAATCTGCCATTGTTTTAACGGGCTTTTCCATAACAAATTGAGGACGCACAATCCGCGTCTCTGAAAAAGAAATACGTCCCCAAAGAAGATCGACGACAGAAAGATCAACTTCTATTGATTCTGCTTCCATTAATGGCGCAACATCATCCATTTTTGATGATAAAGTAACACCGGAAAGGAATGCTTTAGGATAAGGAAAAAGATTTAACCGTGGTGGATCACGCAATTGCACATTATAACCGGTCCATGCACTCAACTCTTGCGCTAAACGAACACGAATCGCATCCGTAGAGACAAGATAAGGTAAAACGAGAATCCCCACTCCAAATAAAAAGATAATTGTAATAAAAATTCCGCTCAAAAATTTTATTATTCTTATATACACGATATCCCTCTACAGGTACCCCCCTATAACAGATTTAAAATAAGCTTAAATAATCGTTAAAATGCTTCTTATAACCTTACAATTCACCCTATCTATTTTGTATTTTCATTATTTTTGTTCTTTATCCAAAGTTTATTCAAACAGCAATATTGCTGCTTTTTTATAAAGCAATTATTTAAAGGTCCGCTAAAACTATAAATCCACAACATTATCAAACCATTCTTACTGTTCTCATATGAATATTGCTATAAAACTCTATCGTATTCTTAGAAAATGCTTTACAAAAAAACAAACAGCCTTACCGAAAGGATCTCTCTCATGAATAATATTATCGACGGAAAAAAACTTGCTGAAGAGATTATTGTGAAAGTTAAGGCTGAAACCACAAAACTCCGCAATAACTATAATATACAGCCTAGTATCGCTGTTATTATCGTTGGAGATGATCCCGCAAGCCAAGTCTATGTCGCCTCAAAAAATAAAAAAGCTGAAGAATGTGGATTTCTTTCAATCAAACATGTTGTTTCTAAAGAAACACAAGAAAAAGAGCTCCTTCAACTTATTGCAACATTAAATTCTGATCCCAAAATTCATGGTATTTTGGTACAATTGCCTCTCCCTGCCCATATCAATACAAACCGCATAACACAGGCCGTTGCTTTCCAAAAAGATGTTGATGGTTTCCATTATGTCAATGTAGGAAAACTCGCAGCAAATGCACTTGAAGATGCTATTATTCCCTGCACACCAGCTGGTGCTATGATGATGATTGAACAACATTGTGGGAGAGATTTATCTGGACTTGATGCTGTCGTTGTTGGACGCTCTAATATTGTTGGAAAACCTATGGCAGCCCTTTTAACAGCAGCCAATGCTACTGTGACAATTGCCCATAGTCGTACCCGTGACCTTGATGATGTCTGTCGGAGCGCCGATATTCTCGTTGCAGCTGTAGGACGCCCACAAATGATTAAAAAAGA
Source organism: Bartonella tribocorum (assembly GCF_002777915.1). Taxonomy (GTDB): domain Bacteria; phylum Pseudomonadota; class Alphaproteobacteria; order Rhizobiales; family Rhizobiaceae; genus Bartonella; species Bartonella tribocorum_A. The sequence goes on from NZ_NJGE01000005.1 coordinate 70,770, forward strand.
CTGGATTAAAAAGGATGCTATCGTTATTGATGTAGGCATTAATCGCATTCCAGCTCCAGAAAAAGGTGTAGGAAAAACCCGTCTTGTTGGAGATGTCGATTTTGAAAACGTAAAAGAAAAAGCTGCTGCAATCACCCCTGTTCCAGGAGGCGTTGGGCCCATGACAATTGCCATGCTTATGGTTAATACACTCAAAGCCGCCGCCCGATTACACAATCTTCCTATACCAAAATTCTAAGAACTGTAACAATTCATTGTATATGGTTTGATTGCAGGTGGTTCATCTTGTTTCTTTTTGCATTCCTCATGTCATAAAAACAGATGCTCCCTGATCTGCACGATTAACCGATTGACGAAAAACACGAAAGAGTTCGCGTCCAACACCCTGTTCGTTTTTTGTAAGATCAGGAGGTGTAATTGTTCGCGCGTTAAATTTTGCTAAATCCTCTAAAAGAGTTAATTTCCCCCCATAAACATCAAGGAAAACAATGTCACCATCTTGTAAACGCGCAATAGGGCCATGATCCAAAGCTTCTGGTGTCACATGGATGGCAGCAGGAACTTTTCCTGATGCTCCGGACATACGTCCATCGGTTATCAATGCTATCCTTTGACCGCGATCTTGTAAAACCCCTAAAATGGTGGTTAATTTATGGAGCTCTGGCATACCATTGGCTTTTGGTCCTTGATAGCGAATAACAGCGATAAAATCTTTATCATGTAATGCTCCAGATTGAAAAGATTTTTGAAGCTCTTCTTGATCATTAAAGACAAGGACTGGTGCTTTAATTTGCCAATATTCTGGTTTAACGGATGAAACTTTTATAATAGCGGTTCCTAAATCTCCCGACAAAACACGAAGACCACCGTCAGGTTGAAATGGTTTTTTCCACCCTGCTAACACCTTATGATCACCACTTTCCTTAAGAGCAGCTTCACGCACCACACAGCCATCCGCAGAAAGCTTTGCTTCAATTGCATAAGTATTGAGATCTTTACCAAAAACTGTAGAAACATCTTCATGCACTAAACCGGCCTCAATAAGCTCGCGAATAATAAATCCTATCCCCCCTGCTGCATAAAAATGATTGATATCAGCCAAACCATTTGGATAAATTCGCGCTAAAAGAGGTACAACGGATGAAATTTCTGCAATATCATGCCATGTCAATTGAATACCGCAAGCTGCAGCTATAGCTATCAAATGGATCGTATGATTGGTAGAGCCTCCTGTTGCATTTAATCCTACAATGGCATTCACAAAAGAACGCTCATCAATGATCATACCAAGTGGTCTATAATGATCACCAAGATCGGTCATTTCAAGTACACGCTTTGTGGCTTCTTTTGTTAAAGCATCACGCAACGGTGTATTCGCATTGACAAAAGAAGCTCCCGGCATATGCAGCCCCATCATCTCCAGTATCACCTGATTTGAGTTAGCCGTCCCATAAAATGTACATGTCCCTGGCCCATGATAAGAACGAGCTTCTGATTCCAGCAAGGTTTGGCGATCTATTTTATTTTCCGCGTAAAGTTGGCGTATTTTTGCTTTTTCATCATTCCCTTGACCCGTTGTCATAGGACCAGCAGGTATAAAAATTCCTGGTAAGTGGCCAAATGTTAATGCACCGATCAATAAACCGGGGACGATTTTATCGCATACCCCAAGATACAATGCTGCATCAAAAACATCATGTGATAGGCTTATAACTGTCGCCATTGCAATCACTTCGCGCGAAAAAAGGGAAAGCTCCATCCCCGCATTCCCTTGCGTAACACCATCGCACATCGCAGGAACTCCCCCTGCTACCTGTGCAACACCACCAACCATACGGGCCGCCTCTTTAATTAAGCGAGGAAATTTTTCAAAAGGTTGATGGGCTGAAAGTATATCGTTATATGCCGTGATAATGCCAATATTCCCAACGATATTTTCCTTCAAACGCTCTTTGTCTATTGCACCACAAGCAGCAAAACCATGAGCCTGATTGGCGCATCCCAAAAAACTCCGCTTGGGACGATCAGCCTGTGCATTCGCGATACGATCTAAATAAATCTCTCGTGTTGGTAGAGAGCGTTCATAAATCCTTCGTGTAACTGTGGCAATTGTCTTGGAAAGTGCCATATTTACTTCCCCCCTTCATTTGATGCTTCCCCCTCATTCATTAAAGAGAGATTGCGTTTCTATTCACCTTGTTTCTCATCTTCTAATTCACTCATTTCATTTTCTGCTGGCGACCAATAAACCTGAACAAGATGAGGAGAATTTCGCAAAATCGCCCGAACCGGCATTTCTATTTCAGCCCCATCTTGACACGCTTCTTCAAAACAATCGTGTTTCTGAAAACCTTCGAAATGGAGAATAATGCAACGAGATTGTATAATAACGGGCAAAGTGAGTGAGAGTCTTGGCTCAACAGCACTCTTGGCATGAAGTGGTAAAACAAGTGCTTGTGTTCGAAGATCAAGTGCTTGCTTTAAGCGATCAGCATCAGGAAAAAAGGAAGCCGTATGTCCATCAATCCCCATTCCTAAAACAACAACATCAAAGGGTTTAGGCAAAGTATTAACACGACTTGCTGCTGAAAAAGCAGCAAGTTCAACGGTGCGTGCCTTATGATAAAGTCCTACAAAACGTGCTTTCGTTGCAAAATTTTGTAACAAATAACGCTGTACCATATGTTCATTTGAACGTTCATCGTGTGGAGAAACAAAACGTTCATCGACCAAAGTGATAATGATATTTTGCCAATCAATATCCGCTTTTGATAAATAATGAAAAAACAATTCTGGCGTTTTACCACCAGATACGGCTAAAATCGCGCGCTTTCGCTCCAGAATAGCTATACTAAGCTCTGCTGCAACACGATCAGCCAACGCTAAAGCAAGAGTCGTGGGTGTTTCAAAATTTAAACGGTCAATATTCATTCCATGCATACTTATTGCTTATTACTCTAAACTAAATTATTCCATATACGCTTATCACGTTCCATCAAAACTGTGGAAGCAGATGGTCCCCATGATCCCGCACTATATTCATAAATAGGCTGCTTTGCAGCTTGCCATCCCTCAAGAATAGGATCAATCCAACGCCAAGCCGCTTCAACTTCGTCACGACGCATAAAGAGTGTTTGATCTCCGCGAATAACATCCATCAATAAGCGTTCATAAGCATCAGGATTACGCTGAGAAAATGCAGATGCAAAACTCATATCCAAGGGGATATGACAAAACCGCATACCACCAGGACCTGGATCTTTAATCATCAACCATTGTTTTACACCTTCATCAGGCTGGAGACGAATAACAAGCCGATTAGAAAAAATCTCATCCGTATCTACATTAAAAATATTATGAGGAATAGGTTTAAATACAACAACAATTTCAGACATTCGCGTGAACATGCGCTTACCAGTTCGTAAATAAAAAGGCGTATTTGCCCAACGCCAGTTATCAATCTTAACCTTAAGCGCAACAAATGTTTCGCTCTCACTTTCTTTTCCCAAATCATCGAAATAAGACTCTACAGATATACCATTTGATAGACCCGCAAGATACTGCCCACGCACAGTGTTCTGCCCTACATTATGCACATCAAGAGGTGTTAAAGAATGCAAAATTTTAAGTTTTTCATCACGCACAGCATTGGCACTGTTGATAAATGGTATTTCCATCGCAACCAAACAAAGCAGTTGCAGCATATGGTTTTGAACCATATCGCGTAGAGCACCTGTATTCTCATAATATTCTGTACGCCCTTCCAAACCTAAAGATTCAGCAACGGTTATCTGAACATGATCAATATAGTTGGAGTTCCATAGCGGTTCATAAAGTGTATTCACAAATCGCAATGCCATTAAATTCTGAACAGTTTCCTTCCCAAGATAATGATCAATGCGGAAGATTTGATCTTCATGAAATACTTTTGCAAATATGTCATTGAGTTCAGCAGCTGTTTCTCCATCACGGCCAATAGGTTTTTCAATGATAATTCGTGTTTGTGGTGTGACCAAATTGCTTTCCCCCAATTTCATCACGATATCAGCAAAAAGTGACGAACCAACAGCCAAATAAAAAGCGCGAATATCGGCTGAATCTTGTGACAGCACCAGCGCAAGATCTTGCCATCCTTGATGTGAGGTAATATCAACAGAAATGTAAGTTAAACGTGTAAGAAAACGATGAAGTTCAATTTGGTTAAGATCTTTTGGATGAACATGTTTTTCTAAAGATGCACAAACAAAAGTTTGATATTCTTCATTACTCCATGCAGAACGCCCAATCCCAATAATACGCGTTGGCTCACTCAATTGCCCAACACACTGACAATGATAGAGAGCAGGCATAAGTTTGCGTGAGGCTAGATCACCATTGCCACCAAAAACAATACAATCAAAGGGAGAAACTGGAATAATTTTACTTACCATGAACTTATTTATTTTTCTATTCTATTATGCAATCCCATATCACTTATAAAAGCTTCCATTATTAAAGCAGACAGAGACTAAATAAGCTATTAATTTTCTACATTTCAATCAATGTTTCTGTTAAAGGCGATCCATTAAAGAAAACCAACGCATTGCTAAAAATATAAGCGGATAACGCAAAATGTTTCCTCCCGGAAAGGATGAAATCTTCAAATCCTGAAAATGAGCAAAACGTTCATGATGCCCAGTCAACCACTCTGCATATAATTTTCCTAWAAAAGGAGCAAGCATAACGCCATGCCCTGAATAACCGCCACAATAAGTCATCCTTGAAAAAAGTTGGCGAACATAAGGCATACGTTCAACCGTAATGGCAACCGTTGCCCCCCAACGATGGCTAAGATTGATCGAGTGTAATTGAGGATAAATTTCAGCAATTTGCTGTTTTATACGCGCTTCTAAATTTACAGGATTCTTATTATTGTAACTTTCTACACCACCAAATAAGAGACGATTATCAATGCTTTTTCGAAAATAGCGAACCATAAAACGGGAATCATCCACCGATTCACCCCCCATGAGAATTGAACTGTTCTTTGGTAATGGTTCCGTTGCTCCAATATAAGAGCGAATAGAAACAATATTTTTCTGAACAAAATGCTGAAGCCCAAGTTTATACCCATTCGTTGCGAGTAAAACATGCTCTGCTGTTATGCTCCCTTTTCCTGTTATCACTTTCCAATGAGCACCCTTGCTCTTTACAGTTGTTACTTGTGTCTTCTCATAAAGCTTAGCACCAGCATCTTTGGCTCTTTTTGCCAACCCAACAATCAATTTTAAGGGATTTATATGGCCGGTATCCGCATCATAAATACCACCACAATAAAAAGACGATCCAAGTCGCGCAAATGTTTCAGCCCTATCCATAAAAGTAAGCGCGTGATAACCATAACGCTGCATCACTTCAATATGCCGTTGATAAGAGAGAAGCTCACGCCTTTTATGGGTTACAGAAAGCTGTCCTGCCATAAAATCGTGCTGAAAATCAGACATCGTGCATAAAGACAAAATATCTCTTTTAGCTTCTTCTGCTAAATCAAAGAGCACTTTACTACGCTCAAAACCATATTTTTTCTCTAATGTTTCGACCCATTGCCGTTGCCCCGTTCCCAGTTGTCCACCATTGCGTCCCGAAGCACCATCACCAAAACGTGATGCTTCAAACAAAACAACATCTACTCCAGCGTTCGCTAAATGATAAGCAGCTGAAAGTCCTGTAAATCCACCTCCAATAATGACCACATCACACTGTCTATCTTCACAAAAAGAAGGATAAGAGGGGCGTTCTTCTAAAGTATCTTCATACCAAGATATTCCTGGAGAAATTGGATTAGAGCCAATCATCGTGGTAAACCTCAAACATTAAGCAAGAGATATTCGCGCTCCCACGGGCTAATCACTTCCATAAAAGTTTCAAACTCTTGTCGTTTGATTGCAGCATAAGTACTAACAAACACATCTCCTAGAATAGCACGTATTTCTGTATCTTGTTCAAATAAATTAACCGCTTCAATAAGACCACGGGGTAACTCAATATTATCAGCATTTACATTATTTGTTGTTGGCTCATCCGGTTCAATTTTTTGCTGTAAACCAATAAGACCACACGCTAAAGAAGCAGCAAGGGCTAAATAAGGATTCGCATCTGACGAAGGAAGCCTATTCTCGACACGTCGTGCTTGAGGAGCAGAACGAGGGACACGAAATGCTGTAGTACGATTATCATATCCCCATCGCAAATTAACAGGTGCTGAAACATCCGGCATAAGACGTCGATAAGAATTTACATAAGGCGCAAGCATGACAAGTCCCCCCGCCATATGTCTTTGTAATCCACCAATAAAATGGCGAAAACAAATACTTTCTCCACCATCTTCCTGCGTAAAAATATTCATCCCTGTCTTCTTATCAACGACTGATTGGTGAATATGCATCGCAGAACCCGGCTGTCCTTGAATGGGTTTAGCCATAAAAGTTGCATACATATTATGTTTAAGTGCTGCTTCACGAATTGTCCGTTTGAACATAAAAACTTGATCAGCCAATTCTATCGGATCACCATGGCGTAAATTGATTTCAAACTGACCTGCCCCTTCCTCGTGAATAAGCGTATCAATCTCCAATCCTTGCGCTTCGGAAAAATGATAAATATCATCAATAAACTCATCAAACTCATTCACACCAGCAATTGAATAGCCCTGTCCTCCACCAATTGAACGTCCAGAACGACCAACGGGGGGAACTAAAGGATAATCAGGATCAGGATTTTTCTCTACTAAATAAAACTCAATTTCTGGTGAAACAACTGGTTTTAGACCCATTTGCGTATAAAAATTGATAACTTTTCGCAAAACATTTCTCGGTGTATAATCGACCACCTGTCCATTTTGATAGACAAGATCACAAATCACCTGAGCTGTAGGGGCATCTTCCCATGGCACAATACTTAACGTAGACAAATCAGGCTCAAGACGCAAATCACCATCGGTTTTGGGATATTCAAAACCATGACCATCCTCAGGATAATCTCCTGAAATTGTTGCCATAAAAACCGCTGAAGGCAATGCTAATGATGTTTCCGATGTAAATTTTTTAGAAAGCATCATCTTGCCACGCGGTACACCCGCTTGATCAGGTGTAATACACTCAATATCTTCTACATTACGAAAAGAAAGCCATTGTAAAACTTGCTGCCAGTTGCTTACACCACGCAAATTTTTAAGAAAACCAGAAACAGGCTTAGACCCCTTACTTTTTATTTGTTTACCATTTTTCACAGCCATAACACACCAACTTAAAACACAATCAAGCCCCGCTATTATGGTACCATCCCATGCATGAATGTCACAAAAAATATTTTAATCAACTTAATTTTTATAGAATATATAACGTCTATCAAAGCAAAATCGTTCTTATCATCATTCTAAGCTGCTGATTGTATCAAACATGATGGGGAAATGGTACTGCACGCAATATATCGCGTGCTAATCTTCTTCTTATATAAACAGTGCAAACGAGCGTGAATCATTGTCCTTAGCCTTTTGCCAATATCGTTTGACAGCCAACAGAAAATTCGTAACATTCAGCAGCAAAAGACGCGTCTTAAGAAGCTATCAGATACCCCCTAAAAATTAACCATCCGCAATAGCACTGCTGAATTTCTGATTTTCCCTCAACAAGCTGGTGAAGACGGCATAGAAGTTCGCTATGAAAATGATACAATCTAGCTTAGTCAAAAGCTCATGGCAGAGTTATTCAGTGTAGATGTACGTACAATCAGTGAACATTTAAAAAATATATTTGAAACTCAAGAATTAGATGAAAACTCAGTTATCCGGATTTTCCGGATAACTGCCTCTGATGGTAAAAACTATAATACTCAATTTTATAACCTCGATGCCATTATCGCTGTTGGATATCGGGTTAATTCCAAACGCGCGACACAATTTCGACAATGGGCAACGCAAATATTACGTGATTTTGCAATTAGAAGCTATGTCATAGACAAAAAGCACCTTGAGAACGGCCTGACTCTTAATGAAGATTATTTAGAACATTTACTCGCTGAAATAAGAGAATTTCGCCTTAGTGAACGGTATCAAAAAATTACACATATTTATACAACCAGTATAGATTATAACAAAGATGCGCCAACGACACACGAGTTTTTCGCAAAAGTTCAGAATAAGTATGCATTTCGCTGTGCACGGACACACAGTAGCTGAACTGATGTTTAAGCGAGCAGACAGCAAAAAAGAACATATGGGCTTAGCAACGTGGGAGAATTCTCCACATGGCAAAATTGTAAAAACCGATGTCACAATTGCTAAAAACAACCTAACACAAGATGAACTTAAGCAGCTTGGCTTAATTGTTAATGCTTATCTTGATTTAGCAGAGAGCAGCGCAACTCGAAAAATACCAATGACTATGGAGGATTGGGCAAAACAATTAGATAAGCACCTTGAGCTAGATGATCGAAATATTTTACAAAATTCTGGCACAATCACAGCAAAGATTGTCAAAGACCATGCCGAAACTGAATTTGAAAAATACCGCATCGTTCAAGATAAATTATTTGAATCTGATTTTGATAAAGCAATTAAAGCCCTTGAAAAACCTCAGCGTAAAAAAAGTGATGACTAAACTCGTAATAAGCTTGAATAAAGCTTTCTTAAGCGCAGTGTATACTGACCAACGCTTCTAAAATGTTGAATCGCAGCACTTTCCACAAATGTGTCTATGCACGCGACAACACTTCCAGCACAAGCCAAAAATCCTGCATTCATAGCCACCAACAACTAATTCCCGCCTCAATCTCATCCCGCCCCAAACATAGGATTGCGTTTTATTAAATACCCCACGCGCATATAATTAAAGAGAGAAACGATTAAACTGGCACCAATCATGCCAAGCCAATAGCCGATAAAGCCATATTCAAAAACATACGCCATGAGCGCTCCCCCAAATAAGCCTATCCCCCAATAGCTTATTGTTACAACAATAGTTGACCAAAACGTATCAAGCAAGCCCACAAGTATGCCATTGAGCATAGCTCCTAAAGTGCCAAAAGCAAAAGACAATAAGACGAATGGAAGCAACTCCCAAGAGAAAACAACAACTCTGACCTCAGCAATATCAAAGATGGTTGTAAGGATAAATTCATAAGAGAGATAAACAATCCCTGATAAAAACAAGACATAAGCTACAGCAAAAACTGTGACACTCATACGCAACTGTTTTAGAGCCATATGATTCCCATCTGCTCTATACCACGCTGCTATTGTCGCAGCTGCGCTAGAAATACCCAAAGCCACCACAGAAATAAGCATATCGAGACGCATTCCAATCGTATGTGCGGCCAAAGCTTGGATCCCTGAAGGCGTAATCAGGAATGCAATGACAGAAGGAAAACCTTCTGCAATAAGAATACGGATACCAATGGGGAACCCTACGAGCAGCAACTTTATGATTCGTGAAATCTCAAACTTTGGTCGCAAATAATGAAAGTGAAAGGAATGAAAAGTAGAATTGCGAGCCAGAATGATTGCCACTGCCATAACAATCAAAATACGGATCAAACTACTCGCAATTCCAGCACCCAAAGACACCTAATCCGCCTACAGGACCTATACCCAAAATAAGCGGCCAAGAGATAAGAAAATTCATAGGGATAGCTGCAAGCATAATCCAAGTTAAGGGCTTTGGATGACCAATTGCTGAAAGTAATCCGCGGCTATTTACATAAAGATAAAAAAACACAACCCCTATAGCAGCGCCACTATTATATTCCTGCGCAATATTAGCAATTGCCTCATCTTGGCCAAGAAGACACAAAATATTCCTCGTATTGAATAAAATGATCGTACTCATCATTCCAATCAAAAGGGAAAGCCATATTCCTTGATCAAACCATGCCTTCAATGCATATTTATCTTGTCTGCGAAAACTTTCCGCAAGTTTTGGTGCAACCGCAGTAATAATCCCTAGCCCCAACAACATCACAAAACTAAACAGACTCAGAGCTAACATTGTACCACTTAAGGCTTGAACACCTAAATGCGCCACAAGCGCTGCATCTGTAAAGGAAATCATCATCTGCGAGATAAACCCAATAGCCAGAGGCATACCAAGAGAGAGCAATTGCTTCATCACAACAAACATTGTGAAATATCCTTCCACATTGAAGAACGTATTAAGCTTGAATCTTTTAAATAAAACGCATTGATTTTTTCCGTAAAGTCCTTCCATCGCAAGTCTTGCGTAAAGGATGCATAATGAGTACTCATTAAACTAAAAGGAGATGCACAATTCTTAAAAGAGAAGCGCAATGCACCTTTAATTGTTTTTTTGGACTTCATGCCATGCGTTTTTTTATACAATATTATGCCCTCAAGCAGCTACAGTCGTTGATAAAAGATTCTCAGCAAGCGCTTGTTCGTCTTGCACATCCATTTTTATATTTTTAATAAAATTTTTTGGTACTGCAAATCATACACCAGTGCTAACCTTTGCTCACTCGCTGCTTACGTACGTAAAACAACAAAGCCGACCGAATTGTCAGAAAACACAGGCACTTTGATATGTTCGTTCGCGATATTTCTGCCTAATAGCAGCACAATCATTTGGTGCATTCAAATCGACAAGCATCTCTCCTAAAAACGATGGACAGCTATTAATTTCGACTAAATCCATATAAGTTGACCCACATACTATTTTTTCCTGTGTCTTTATGTAAGTCATAGGCAAGGCCCTATTCAACTGTATCTTCACCCTCAACCCCTCTCATCTTTTATTCACTTTTTATCCGTATAAAGCCAAGCCAAATTAAGCGGGATAACGAAACATATACAAAGCAAGGCGAAACAAAAAGCCGCTTCTATACAAACACTCTTCGCCAACCAACCAATCAGCACAAGCGCTAAAATACCAAAAATACGTGCAATAAAACTAACAATGGATAAAACCGTATTTGCATTCTTTTGTTGAATATGTTTAAAAAATTCTGCCTCAAACTGCGTCATAGGAACAGAAAAAAAACTGTGAAATACGGTGAATAAAACAATAGGTGCCCAGCTGTTTGCAACGAGAAGCAAAGCAAGCATAACAACAGCACTCAGGACAAGAGAGCACAAAGTTATCGCCATAGGAGCGTATTTGTGCATAAGATATTTAATTACAAAGCGATTAAATAAGTATTTTACGAGAGTATAAGACACAAAGCACAGGCCAAGAATAAGAACTTTAGTCTTTCCCGTTGCGTTGTCTAATACTCCTGTTTGTCCCAAAATAAAAGGTTGCCAAAAATGAAATATTGGCTGCAATGCTGCAACAATAAAACCACATATCAATATATAATATAACCCGATTTTTGAAGTAACTAAATAAGTAAAAGCTTCTGTTGCATGCAACAAAGAACTCGAACCTATTAACGGACTACCCGAAACGGATGCAATACCTATCCCCCTCACCCGACCAAAAAAGAATACAAGCACGAGAAACCCGAAAGAACAAAAATGATATGCCGACTGATAATTATCCATACACAAAACAATAAGGACACCTAGCGCACCAGCAACCGTATTCATGAATGCTGTCAGTTCCCGCTTATAAGCGTTTACTTGGTGATAGATCAAACTACCCTTGTAACCACCGCCGTCGATTAAGCCTTTAATCCATGTGCTATCAGCGCCAGAACATAGAGCAAAGCCTAAAGCATAAATAACTTCTGCCGGAATTAAAATAGAAAGATTAGGCGCGTAAATACATAAAAAGAAGAAGAGCGAAAAAAAGAAACATGATAAGATAACATTTTGTTTAACGCCGATTTTATCTCCTAAAATCCCACAAGGCACTTCGAAAATACAAATAGCCACGCTAAACACAATTTGCAACAAAGCTAACTGTGCTATACTAACGCCCATAGACAACAAAAAGAAAGCATGGAAGGAACCTGTAATCAGTCGCACCCCACTCATTGCCGCACAGCTATAAAGCAACTTTTTAACTTCGTAATCTATCGTCATTAACATATCCAAAAACTATAAAGCTAGCGGCTTTTTTGCCGACAGCTTTGTATATTTTAAAACCTCAATTCGTAAAGGGAACCTCGAACAGCCATTTTCTCACTTGATCGGGATTTGAGAACAGTAACATCAATCCGCTTAATTTGATTTTTTTCAGTGGCTTATACACACTTTTAGTTTTCATAACTTTACCTCCTATATTCAATGAAAACAATTAAATTTGGAATGAAGTACACATTGTAGCTATTTTGTAGCTACCTTTTGTCAATTTATTATTTTGATATAAAAAGCTCTGCTCTTCCCCCCACACCCACATTAAGTATTTCATGCACCAATCATGCAACAACAACCACTGCAGCACTTAGAAACTCATGCACCCCTTCAGGAAAAGTACGCTTATATTCACGCCAATTTATCACCGGCTGTGCACCACACTCAAAACCCATTTCAAATTTTCTGAAAACGCTGCTTTTAGAATTGCCTACGCAGCCGTGATCAAACTTCTAACGATAAAGCAACGTCATCTTGACATTCTCTAACACTTTTCTTAGCCAATTGCCGCTGAGGCATTTCAAAGATTCTGTAGAGAGTATTATTCATTCGAAGCCAAGCGTAGTCACGATGCGCCTATTCTTCTAGAGTTATAGTTGAACAAGTAAACATTATATTGGTGACATCTCCCATAAATTCATGACCACTATAAAATCTATTTGCTAACTCAAAAGTGGTGATTTTCTATCCCATTGAAAAAATAAATAACAAATCAAGCAGAGATCTTTTTAGATAGGCCTCTGCTCATTGAGACAGTTTGTCCATTTTGAGTAAAAAAGGGAACTCACGAGAGAATAATCTTTGCTCTATTATCACTCATACGCAAAAATCTAAGAAATGCTGTTTTCTTAAGAGAAAAAACAAGAAATAGAATAGTCTTACAAAGGAAAATGGTACTGCACGCGATACATCGCGTGCTAACCTTCTCATTTTTTTGAGGCAAAGCCCCACACGGAATCCTAGATCCCTAATGCGCACTTCTATCTCCACCTTCCTATTAAATAATTGCCCCATGACTCTTAAAGCAACTTAGAAACAAAAACAGCCGAGGAGAAGCTGCAAAACAAGCTATGTGCAGACTTCAAAGTCCATCCCTATTAAATCAGTAAAAATGTGAAGAAGAGCTTCCAAACCACGCATTATATTATCACTAATACACTATCAGTAAGATATATTGAAAAACTTAAAATTTCATTTACCCTGTTAAGAATCAAAAGTATGTACTTTTGATTCGTGAAACCATATTATTGGGGAGAATGAATATGGAAGATTTTGAAAGTAAAGAATATCGCTGTTATTTATCACCTATGCAAGCATCTGATATTGATGGTAATTTAGAGATTACTAGCGTCAAGTTAGCAGAAGTTGATCTAGATAGCGATATCCTGCTTGCGGCTCATCGTTGCTAAGACCATTAGATACATACCCGAGTTTTTTTCTTGGGTATGTATTCTCATGTGCCTGAGGAGGATTGTAAGATGGCCATTATACGAATATCACCTGAAGACGTCATAAAAGCAAGCAAAGAGAGTTTTGCAGACCGGTTTTTTGACAAAACTTTGCCAGTTCAATACAAAAATTTAGATATGGGTATGCCTGCGTACACAAAGTGGAGCTTTGATTTTTTTAAAGAGCGCTGCGTAGGTATCTACTGTCAGGTAAGTGATGATTTGAGCGATCCTTCTAAAATTACCAGAAAAATTCCTATAGCCGAATATATTGATCTAGTTCAAAACGACTTAGCTGCTCCTTACATGATAGGCTGGAGTTATCAAAAACATGCCCCCGAACTTGATCAAGATATTAATTTCCCAGCGTTTCACCCAAACGACTTTATCTCTCGTCTTCCTMAAAATATGCAATTTCACCGCCGATGGATATTTTTTGGAAAAAAGGGAATAAACTGCGACCTTCACATAGACTGCTTCTCCACAAGCGCTTGGCTTATAATGATCCGCGGCCAAAAAACCTTTAGAGCTATATCTCCCCTGCAGCGCCATGAAATAAGCATGACTGCATCCTTATTTAACGAAGAAACTGTTACTGATTTAGCCAACAAACATATTGATATATTAGAATATGTCTTAACTCCAAGCACTATACTTTACGTCCCCACGGGCTGGGTTCATGAAATTCGAAACGACAGCAATAATATTATGATCACTGGGGGATTTACAGCCCAGCAACATGCGATACGTTTCTATAAAAATTACCATGCTTATATATCAAAGAACTCATACGAAAGCGACCTTGTCTTCGTCGACTACCTTAACCAATTAAATCGTAGCGAGATCACGTTGTCCGAGGAGGTCAGAGACTCCATTCATGAAGAATTGGCGTATACGCAGGAAAAAATACAGCTGTTAAAACAAAAAGAAAAAATTTATGCAGACTTGTTAAGTAAAGTCAGTTAGTTAGGCTATGAAAAAAATAAATATAGCCATTGATGTACTGCCTTACAAACATAATATCTGGTCTATTTGTGATTATAGCGGAGAGCAGGTATACCACAAATGCGCGCTGCCACTCTTTTGTGTAAAAAATGGTACACCGATTTGTATCGGAGCGAGGGATGTAGAACAAAATGAAAAAGAGCTAACTATATCTATAAAAGAAAACTTGTTTTGGAATAATGGCGAGCAAGTCTATGCAGAGGATTACGTTCGGGCTATTGATTTCATTCAACATGATGAAGGGAATAGATATCAAAAAATTCTATCATCGTTACCCACGAAAAAAAGCCTACGCAAATTAATGATAAATACAGTTTCACTTTACATACAAAATATTATGATCCATTCCTCATAAACTATTTATCACTAATTAATTTTTCACCTAAACATAAAACAAATGACAATTTGTATGCTGGTCCGTATTTTTTTAGTGAAAATACGGAAAATGGCTATAAACTGCAGACCAATGAATTTTTTAAGCTGAAAGAAAAGATAAATTGTGTAGAAAATATCCAATTCATACTGATAAAATCAGACAAAGATGCAAAAAAGTTCTTTGATGGAACAGTTGACGTCACATGCAATACGGCGTTAGATCTGAATAAGTTTTCATATTTTAGTCAATTGCCAAACTTTTCTACAGGTGAAGATATTTTGGTTATGCTATTATCGCCCGGGGATAAACACCATGAGTTAAGCTCCGATATCACATCACTTATATCGCTGGCTATAGATCGCAATACTATCTCAAAAAATTACCACAATCAACTCTCTTGCTTTAGCTCCTTTCTTGATTTTTATTATGACAAAACAAGCGAGGGCATAATAAATCATCCGAAAAATATACAGGAATGTATTAACCTAGATATTTCGTATGAAAATTATTATCCTAACTACGAAATTCTAACCCAGATTGCGAAACAACTCTCCAAGTATAATATCAATGTTACACTCCATGAAGACGCATACGGGCACTGGACCTCCCACTGCCATTTACGTTTTGAAATTCGAAGACTCCCCCATGGCAGCTCGATACAAATTATACGTTCTGAATTAAGTAAAATAAGACAAAGCAATAAGTATCACGATTGTATAAAAAAAATTTATTCAGCTCTATTTGATAAGAATTATCTTAGAAAACACCAGTTTATATTCGAAAAGATAGATCACTTCTTGCGATTAAATACGACATATATACCCTTGTTTAGGCTACCTGTTGGATTTCTGTATAATGATAAACTTCGACATGAGACTCTATTTTCAATAGGAAATTATATCACCTATAGGAACAATAATGAAAATAAAACTTAAATGCCCTGTGGTATATACAAGCAAAGGTATATTTTTATTATCAAACAATAACTATGGTATAAACTGCAGCATAGGCGATCATTTATCCGACATACTCATACAGCTTGAAAAAGGCATTGCTTATAGCGATATACAAACGCTTTTGAAGGATGACCAATTTGCGGATATCTTCTTTAAATTAAAAGATAAAAATCTATTGATATGTACAACCGATAGCTATCAGGGAACAAGCCTAGAAAAATCCTACGATTTTTTTAATTTTCATTTTGCGAATTTTGACACCTCTTTTTCATTTTTAGATGATATCCATGTTGCGATTGTCGGTTGTGGCGGTATCGGCTGCAATGTTGCTATGTGCTTAGCAACCGCTGGTATTAGAAAAATAAGCTTAGTTGACTTTGACCAAGTCCAGCCCAGCAATCTAAACTGTCAATTTGCGTATAATCTGTCAGATATAGGGAAGAGCAAAACAAAGTGTTTACAAGAAAAACTTTTTAATATTAATCCAACGCTTGATATCAACATCTATGAAAAAAAAGTCTCTAAAGCAACTGATCTTTCTCCTTTGAGCACAGATGTTAAGCTTATAGTATGCGCCATTGATACCCCACCCATCTGCGCCTCTATCTATTGCCTTGAATACACTATACAAAATAATATGAACATTATATTTGGCTCAACCGGATACACTACGATAGCTGTAGGTCCTCTCCTAGTATCGCATGCCGCACGCTGCAATTACTTAACCAGTTTAGAAGCGAATTTAGCCAAAAAAGCGTCTATAGTATCTGGCTCCTTGTCATCGACGAATTTACTCGTTTGCGCTATATTAGGAAATGAAATTATAAACTTTTTTTACCCGTTTTCCAACAACATGTTATTAAACAGAAAGCGAATTTATGCTCCGATTAGTATGCAAGTCCTAGAGGAGAAAAGCTATGACAGTGACTAAAAAAAGTTTTTTTTCATTAATTTTGAATAAAGCGGTCATAGATGAAGAAATATTCGTATGGAAAATTTTCTGTGAACGCTCATCTACCTCCTCGTTAAACAAAAAGCTATATAATATACCTTACCCATAAAACCTCGCGGAAAAAATTGTCTATTATGATATAGAAAATAAGGATATTTACGATCCGATCGTAAAATTTATTTCAGAAGCCTTTGTGAAGCAAAATGAAAATTTTTCTGGGTTAAGTTTTTCAAAAAATAATTCATATAAAGAAAAAATTAGCACAGCATTAAACATATTGGACACAGCAACCCCTATTCTTGGTTACGCCTTAAATAAATTTGTTAAACAAATACTTATAGTTGACAGCACGGTGTTGATTGCAACAAGTTCTCTTGCTTTCTTAGGACTTATAGTAATTTCTCCAAAAAATGAATGGACACTCTATGATTATATGGAGAATCTAGTCCATGAGCTATCACACATAGAGCTATATATAAAGCAACTAATTGATCCATTGGTAGCAACCGATGCGTTACTGCATAGCCCCTTTCGACTCCAAAAACGGCCAGCCAATGCAGTATTTCACGCCATGTTTGTGCTAGCTCGTATAGTCCTGTATCTTGATGGAATCTACCAGCATGACATTGAATGTGCCGTTTACCAAAACCACATGGCGCGCTTGATCTCATTATTAACCGAAACTGCTGAACAATTTGAGGACAGCAGCTGCCTGACACCCTACGGGCGCAATCTTATGGATGACATTCAAAATCTATTGCTAAAGGTACAAGGAAAATATTAACATGATATACTTTTCCAATGAGCATGAATTCAACGAAGTAGCAAGACAACAACCACTCACCGATAAATGTTTTTTGATAAAAAATTATTGTAAAAATTGGCAACTATATACTATGTTCAGCTTCTCAAATATTATTAGCCTATTTGGCAACGATGAGATTTTCATTGAAAAAGGAATAAATTGCCCTACAAGAGAACAAGTCACTATCAAAGAGTACATTGAGAAAATATTATCTGGAGAAAAATCAATTGGCAATTGGTCCTGGCAACCACATTTAGTCTATAATGATTTACTAGAGCATAGTTTTACACTGCCCGAATTCATCACGCTGCACTCCCTAGACCAATCTTTAATAGGCTCTCTTATTCTAACTCCTTGGGTTTTAATATCAGCGCCGGAAACTGTCACTGCCATGCATAAAGATATGCTCAGCGTTAATGGAATTGTTGGGCAATTAGAAGGCTTGAAAGAATTTACCTTGGTCGCCCCACCCCATAACCTTGAAGAAGGGAAATTTTATAGTCGTTCTGAATTAGAAAAAAATCAAGTTGAGTTTACACAAGTTATCCTAGAACCCGGAGATTTTTTATACTTTCCTATGAATTGGTGGCATCAAGCGAAAACCATTCAGAATTCAATCACTTTTATTCATAGCACAGTGAATGAGACTAACCTTCAATGTTTTTTAAATGATACAATTTTATATATGCCAGCCTATCTACAAAGACTACAGTCAAATGCTAAAAAAAGAAACTATTTTGGTCGAAAAATAAAGTGGATATCAAATGGTTTTCGTATCCTCGAGGGGTAATAAAAAATGTTCCTAGATGAATTTAAAAAGCGTATAGAACTTTTTAAAAATAAAAACTTTTTATATTTTACCTTAAGTGGTTTTTGCGCTACTTTCGGAAATGGCCTAAGCTATATTGTGCTTTCATGGTTTGCTTATAATCGGACCAACTCGATTCAAGGCATTGCTTTAATGATGTTTTGCATATGGATGCCAAGCATCCTATTTGCACCTTTATTTGGTTACCTTGCCGACCGCTATGATCGTAAAGTGCAAATTATCCTTTCCAATCTTGTGCGTGGTTTTGCTATTATCACCTGGGTCCTTTTATGGCAAATAGACATAAAAATCGACCTTATGGTTTTATGCACTTTGCTTGGCATTTTTGTTTCTTTTTATATGCCTTGTGCTATTCCTTTTATCAGCAGTATCATCCCCAAAGAAGACCTCATAAAGGCCAATGCGACTATTGATATGGTTTATGAATTCGGCACCATTATCGGCATGGGAATAAGCGGCCTTATCCTTTACTTTGCAGGTATGGAAAATACACTCCTTATAGGCGGAGTCTTTTTTATTATCGCTGGCTTATTTAATTTTGCCCTTACCCCAGTTTTTACGCCTGACAATGAAGAGGGTTCTAGGCCTGCACAAAATTGGTGGCAAAGCTATATCAGTGCCCTTGGCTATTTCAGGCGTACACCAGAACTTTACATGCCTTATTTGACGCAAATGCTGATCATGGTCTTGCTTATGACCATTCCGATTATTCTCGTACCCTATACGCGAGAAGTCTTACATGCGGATACACAAACTTTTGCCTTCTATGAAATGCTCTATTCGCTAGGAGTTGTCGTGGGGGCGTTTTTTGCACCACTTGTTTCGCAAAAAATCAATATCCGCAACACGCTTGCGCTTTTGCTTGCTCTTATGGCGCTTTGCCTATTGGTACTTTTTATCAATACGTATATTATTATCGGCTTCCCAATTTATTTTTTAATTGGCGTCGGCCTATCAAGCTGGGGCCTTGCCATTTCACTTGCACAGCTCAATTGCGATATAGAATATCAAGGCCGCCTTCAAGCAAGCTTTAATGGAATTTCCGGTCTTTTCATTTTGGGCTTATACCTCCTTATGGCCTATGGCGAAGGCAATCTGCCTGTGCAAAGCATTTATCTTGCTCAATCTGTACTAGCCTTCATCGCCATTTTAGTCATCCTTTTTTATCGCAAAGGAAACAAGCCCACCATGTAGGAAACCGTGACTTTTACTCTGCAGATTCCACAAGCGCATACCGTTTCTCTTTATTTGCATATTCCCTTTTGTGAAACCATCTGTTCCTTCTGTCCCTTTCAAAAAGGAGCCTACAAGCGCGTTAAGCAAATCGAATCTTATATGTCAGCGCTTACCACAGAGATCAGAAACAAAGAAAACTTCATTCGCTCGCTTAGAGGTCCCATCCGCAGCATCTATATAGGGGGCGGCACACCGTCTCTCTTGTCCGCAGACAATATCCGCCACATCGGAAAAGTATTGCATGCCGAATTTGAGCTCTCTTCCTTAGCCGAGTTTACACTGGAAAGCGAACCGAAGAGCGTCACACGTGATAAACTTTATGCTGCCCGTGAGATCGGCGTTAACCGGATAAGCTTCGGTGTACAGAGTTTCATTGAGCGTTTCCGATCATTGTTTAACCTCACCTCAACACGTGAACAAATCAAAAATACCGTGGCCTGGTCACAAGAGATAATTGGACACGTCGGTTTCGACCTACTATATGGCATGCACAGTCAGCAAGCCGAAGAACTATTATACGATTTGAAGCAAGCAAGCCAGCTTCACCCTGAAACCATCAACCTCTATGCAATCAACAATCTGGCTATCACGTCGCAACTGCATAAGTCTTACGCACAAAAAGGGCTGAAACCGTCCAGCCTACAACATCGACAGATGCTTCGATTATTTAGCGACATCGTTATGCGCAGCTGCGGCTATGCGCCGTGTAATGGGCATTCCTATATCAAAATTTCCAATAACACTCCTCTAAAGCTTGCTAAAACCAGTTCAGCTAATTATTTCTGCTATCACAAATATTTGCATGGTTATCATGATGATTATGTGGTTGGTTTTGGGGCGTCAGCACAGTCGATTCTCGGCTCACTCGTCACACGAGCCAATCCCAGTCGAAGCGAATATATTACCGACATACAACTTAAAGGCAAATCAAAAGTGTACTACAATTGGGTATCAGCGGAGCAACAAGCCTCCAAGGCTTTGTGTATGCGGCTACCTTATAACGGCTACACCAAAAAAGAAAGAATTGACTGGACCGCACTCCCCTCTTTCGTATATAATGATCTACAGCAGCTCATAGGTGCAGGTCTCATTGCAGAAAGTGATAACGATCTCCAGCTGACTCAGCGTGGTTGGCAATGGTATTCCAACCTTCTGTATTTTCTTCTCCCTCAGGCAGATAGGAATATCTTGGACGACTATGTCGCAAACATGCTGAATACAACCGCCGTACTTGATGGACCAGCGGAAATCTGTGTGGCATCTTAAGGAGAACAGAATGTTCACGCTTTTTGCCAACAAGAACATACGCTATTTTTGCCTAACCGTTAGTCTGCTAGCCCTACTCAGCGGTGCTTTGCGCACTGCCATCCCGCTATTAGCAAGACAATCTGGATATGGCGTAATTGGAGTAAGTTGGGCGCAAGGTCTCTTCTCATTAGCGTGGCCAATTTTCGGCATCCTTGCAGGCGCTTTACTTGATCGCTGCGACAAAATAAAACTTGCCACCTCGGCTCTCCTCATCTTCATGCTACTGCATATTGTCCTGTTCATACTGCTTATGATACAGATTGCTCCAGCCGAACAAATTTTCTTCTATGCAACCATTGCTGGATTCATCGTCGTTTCTGCCGAAGCTTATATAATGACGATTCCACCACTTATCATGGAGGGAAAGCGATTGATGAGCTTCTACTCAATTGTCTTGTTTTTAGATTTCGGGGTCTCCTATTTTCTTGCCCCTGTCGTAACAAGCAGCATTTTAGCGCATAACACACTGCTATTTCTCGGCCTGTTAATCGTGCTTTTTATCACATTGATTTTTACCGCTCGCCGTGCTGTTCCGACATCGCCAGCACTTGATAAAGAAAACATCTCTTTCCGTTATATCATTGCCGGCTTTCGTTTCATCTTTTCAAATCGGCATCTCACCTCCCTTACATTACTCACATTCTTTATATCGGTGGTATTTGGAGCATTCCTAACCTCATTCATCTTCTTCGTTACCGACAGTCGATATCTGGGCCTCCATAGCAGCCAATATGGCGTGATGTTTGCAGCCTACGCGCTTGGTACAATGGCAGGTGCCCTCTTTGCACCACGTATACGCTATGCACCGGTGCGCCTGGCTGTTCTCACTGACGGTTTAGGAACGGTTGTCTTGCTGCTGATTCCAGCCTTTTCAAAAAGTGCTGTCGTCGTATGGGGCGTCACCTTTATTGCTGGCGTTGGAGCAAGCTTATGGTTTATTGGTGTTACCGCCTTCAGGCAGCGCCTCACACCAAAGCAACTTCTCGGGCGCGCTAATTCTGCTTTTCGGGTGATAGGCTATGCTGGAATGCCGGTCGGAAGCTTTTTGGTTGGCGTCCTTGGTTCTTTTATATCATTGCAGTTTGCTGCCACCTTTATCGCTGGGCTACTCTTGGTGGCTATCGCGATAACGCTTCCATTTCTTTGGCAAGCTGATCATATAGACACCGCCACCCCTGCCACGAGGTAACAGCTGCTTTTTAAAAACACACTGTAATTACAAGCGGCTTCAAAAAGCAGCCTTACTATAATATAATATTAGCTAGAGGGTTACATATATATCGCAATAATAATGCACTCATTCCCGCAAGAGTGCTCCACATATTATGGCGTAGACTGTACAAACTCTGCCGCTCCTAAATACTCAAACGTAATGCTACTGGGGTGTACAGTGTCCGCAGTTGCACCCTTAAACACCGGTTCCTAGCATATCATAATGCTTGAAAAAAGCATCATGCCATCATAGCAACCGCTTTGCGTATGGGGTCCACAACATAGTTCTACAAACTGTTGACACATTGCCAAGCTAAGAGTTTTCTTGCCCACCTACGCCAATGAGACCATCACTATCCTCTTTTTTGAATCGTAAAACAAAATGATTACCATGAGCGATAAACCATCTGCTCAAAGTCCAGCTAACTCAAACTCATAGCATTCTAAACTTTTAGGCTCGCTCTTCACCCAAGGGAGCATAGTCAGATATATCACTTCCCTCACCTATTCACGCGCTGGGATAAAAAAATCTGAAACTATGAGGTAACGCTGCATTTGTATGCAGCGTTGTTGTTAGGTATAAGCTTCTATTGAGATAGTTCTAATGGGAAGCACCCACAGCTAATGGTATAAGGATTAATTTCGATTCTTTCGAAATGCTATATATAAATTTAATGTGCCGCCCCACAACACACCACCAGTAAACCCACTTAAAAGACCAAAAAGAAGGTTAAAATCAAATGCATATTTCAAATCAGGTACAACCTTGAGAAAAACAATCAATATGAATTTGATGACAAAAGCGATAAGAATAAATGTCAGCGTCAACGGCGTACCAGGCAGAATAATGAAATCCGTTCCCTCTTTGATTTTTAAACGCGCAGTAGCACGCCAGAGCAACCAGCCAACACCAAAGCCGATCATCAGCCCTGCCAACATTGCAATTGCTCCCCAGCGCGGGAAGGCCAGCTGGTTAATCACATCGCTTGCGCCCAAAAAAAGAAAGACTAACGGCAAGAGAAAAAGGCGGTAAACCTTCGTTTCCCTATCTTTCAATGCGATTATTCCCCTCGCAATGAGAAAAATAAGCAAAATCCAAGCCCATAAAGGGGTTCCGGTCAGAATGTTAAACAATGACATATTATGCTCCATGATGTTTGATGCGATAAAAATATTGCATGATGTTAGGAAGATATTTAGAAAAAAGAATACCAGCACAAATTAAACCCATAGTGACACACCAAAGCTGGGGGGAGCATGAAAAAAAAGCCACTAGAAGACCATTGGCAAAAAAGATGATTACCCAAATCCATGTAATATATTTATTGATGAGATAAAATAGGATATGTTTGCGTTTCTCTTCAGAAACACCAGCACTGGCATAAAAAATGGTAAAGGATTTCTTTACCAGCGAGCTCATCAATGAAATCAGAGCAAGTGACAGATAGCAAAAAACTATGGGGTAGTTCAGTAAAAGTGTAGACCATCCAGCGAAATAATTAACAAACAGGACAATAACTGTCAGAATGTTAGTAATCATCATGAGTTCCCCCCGTCGGACAATTTTAATATTCACAGCAATAATGGACAATAAAATCAAAATCAAGATGAGAGAGCGTTCGACCAGAGTTAAAACGTTTCCATTGATAACCCATAAATACTCCACGGAATAAAGAGACTATTATGTTAAACATGGCGCATCCTCCTTGCAATAATGCGTCATCGCCGCCTCAAGATTCCCATCTTCAATCTCATGGAGGATAATAGAAAGGAGGACACTAGAAAGTTACATGATCGCATATTTGCAAACTCCCATATGCGCGTGGGCCAGTGGCACACCCTCCCCCCCAATTAGTGTAGAAATGATGTCGCTCTTGGTACTGGACGCGTTACGTCAGTGCTAACCTTCTCTATTTTTTGCAGAACAGAAAGCGCGTATCAGGCTCTCTAGCCATACTTAGAGTACGCAAAGTTATTCATCACTCTACAACACCTTAAGCGCGCAATTTTATGTTTTGTATTAAAGGATTTTTGCTTTCAAAATATACGAACAACATCACACAAAGTAGAATAAACAAGCTTCCCCCAACATTAAACCAAACCTTGTCTGTAACCAGCACTGTTGCACCGAAACAGTTAACAATAGCGTGGACAAAAAAAGGCGCACACGCATAAAATTTAGAGCGCGTAACAACACTACGATACGCCAAGCATGTGTTTAAAATATGCATGAGTATGACGCTCATTAAAGCACACAAAAAAATACTCGCTTGCGTCCAGGAATAAAAAATTACATATTCACTGGCTAATAACCTAGATCGAATAGGCCAGCCATTATAAACAAGGAAAGGCCCTAGCGCCTTGTAAACTAATTCGCATAAACCCCAGCCTATGCCAATATTCAGCGGCAAACGCCACAAAAAACTAGGCGAGCATCGATAAAACTTAGTAACTAACAAACGACGCATGGCTTCTTCTGCTACAACAAAAAAAACCGTAAATGTTAAAAATAAAAAAACAAGCGCCAGCCCCTGCTCTGCACGACTCCCAGTTTCAACAATATTCATCATATAAAGCGTTTTTATTACAGACTGCTCCCAAAAAGCAATAAGCCCGAAAACAATGCAGCTAGCAACAAACCATCCCACAGCACCAGCGACAACTAATTTGAACTTCAGAACATGGTGAAACACACATAGAAGAAAAACAACGCCAAGCACTTGCAATAAACGTAAGGCATCAAGTTTATGTTCTGTTTCCCAGTAACGCCATACTAACAGAACAATCACCCCCAAAACTATGCCGCTCAACAGCACATTTATCCAACTAAATGTAGAGCGAAAAAAATTATAAATGACAGCACCATAAATAAGGCCTGTGAGAAGCGAAGTAATAAATAAAACCAACATTATTATGCCCCCTCATTTACTACAGCGTAACTGCTATTTTTCTTCATGGATAATCTGTCTTGCACAAAATCATAAATTTGCAGCATAAGAGCAAACATAAGAATAGTAGCGATTGTATAATGCCCAATTGCAAGAAGTTCTGGCTCAGCGGCCCGCCATGAAAAGCGCGCCCAAGCCGCCAAGCATTGTAAAAGCAAGATAAGAACAAAAAAACGCCATTTCTTGTCAAGGCAAACCACAAGCATTAAGAAAGTTGATAAAAGACTCAGACCTATAATAAACGCATAATATATTACCGTCTCAAGTAAAGAAAGTAAGGCGCCCCTATCAAGACTAAAGGCCCCTTTTAGGATCATCACAGCTTCTGGTAGAGATGTAAGCAGTGCAAGCCCTATAGTAGCCCCCCAAATCCCCATTCCCACGCCCAGTGCTGCCTCTACACCATTGCCATTATCTTCTGCCACCCAATGAGAGAGCAAAAAAAACTGCATAATCGTCATGCTTATAGGGAATAGACCAACAGCAAAAACAATATTAGGCGTACTATAAGCAGAAAATTCAAAAATTAAACTGCCTATTATACGCATAAAGCCGTATAGAAAAAAAATCAAAAGCACATAACAACCAGCGCTTGACCCAATAATCGCCTTCGTGTCTTTAAACGCTTTAACCAAAGAGAGTAACCAGCGGTACCCCAATATAAGCGAAAGCGCCAAAACATAATAAGGAAAATAACTCACAGCGCCATAAACATAAAGAAAAACAAGACACAAAACAACGAGTAAGAAAACCAAATGTTCAACCAATGTTTTTTTCTTCATCAAAGGAAAAATAATCAGAACCAGACAAAAAACGGCGCCGATAATAGATAATGTCAATTTGTCAAGCATTATAGTAAACTTTAGAAATAGAATTTATTAATATTGCGTAGTCTGAAGAAATGCCAAACATAGACAAAAGACCAACCGCAAAATGAATTACAAAAGGCAGATAGAAATAGGCCTTTCGCTTATCTTCGAAACCAAGATACATAAAGCGCGTATTTACAACATGCATCAATACAATCATGCCCGCGGCAATAAGATAGCTGATCGCTTGTGGACAAGATTCAAATGCGACATAGCCCGCCATTTGTGGCTCCCTATCAACACGGTAATTCAAGTAAAGAAAAAGAGCTGGGAGGGTCTTATAGCATAAGTCTAGAACACCCCAGCCCAGCCCGAAATAAAGGACCTCACGCGCAGCTAATTCTGGCTTATATACGCGAAGCAACCACAAACGCAAAAGCTCCGCAGTTAAAACTGATATCAAAAGGATAAAAAAGGGATAGTTTGCAGCAACCCCACTCATGTAATGCACCCCCTCTGCTGCTGGCTATTATGAGCAGCAGACAAAGCAGGCAATGGCAACAAAGAGCTCAAATATACAAAACCTGCCCCAATACACAAGGCAGCAACTGCACCACAGAATCCAAGAACTAAATATTTATATAAGTAGCGCTCGTGCAGAATTAAAAGCATGCCAAGATAACATACTAAAAGCAAAGATAAGTCTGGAAGCCCACTTTCACTATGTGGATAAGCGAAGATGATAGCGCAGGAAAGGCCAGCTAGCCCCCAAAAAATGACGCGCTCGCCCAACAAGCCATTGTTTTTAAGGACACGAGGGCTGGAACTTATCCCAAAACTAAGCTGCATTCCAAAAATTAAGTCAGACATATAATTTCCCTAAGGCGCCTTGCCCTCCAAAGTATACCAAAATATTATTGCGGGAGAGCCCCCCCTGCTAAGAGGATGATAGCGTACCCCTTAAAGGCCTTTACCTTGTTAAAAAAGCTAGGTCAAACAACAATTTCACCACTTAGAGCGAAAACAATCCCAACCAGCTTTAGCAATACCCGCGGCTGCGCCACGGACCCCGCCTACCATTGCTCCAGAAACGGCCCCTCTTGGGGTGGCTGCTCTAGACTTTAGGATAACCCAAAGAACTACAGTCTCCTGTCTTCTCACTCAGTTTTCTTTTTAAACGGGTTAATCACGCTAAGCTTCACATTCTTTGATTTAATGTGACGCGCGTACACATCAACAACAAACATCAAACAAATCCAACTTCTAACCATTCCATAGTCATCGTCTGTATGAACAAACGCTACATAATAAGAAACAAAGAGGCTAAAAAACAGCTCTGCAAGAACATCAAGGACCAACCAATAATATTTCTTTGTAGTAACAAAGAGAACCATCAAAAATGTCAAAAAAACCTGGCCCGTTAGAATAGCGAAACCAAACACCGCATAATCAAACATTTTTTTCACTGCCTCCCTGTTTGCAAAACCTATCTGTTGGTAGATTTCTCGAAGGTCTGATAAAAGCAGTGATGACACAAAAAAGACGCCTATGGCAAACCCACAGCCAATGCAAATGCTTAAATCTAGCACTGACATAGATTTTTCCTTCAAAGCTTTAGCAATTAGGACATAGCGAGCCCCCGCTATCATCAACGGAATAATGAAAAGCAGATAAATATAGCTCGAAAGCTGCAGATCAAAAAAATCTAACAGAACGCCATCACTCATAACAATAAAACCAGCTGCGATGAAAAAAATGGGGCAACTTGCGATAATGGCCAAACTAAAGCACTTTATGTTGTTGACTATATTGGGTATAAATTCAATGCAAAAAGCAAGAAAGAACATAATTATAGCAACATGAGAAGATGTTATCGGCATACCGACTATATACTCAAAATACTCAAAGGCATAAATGAGAAGAGGAGCAACCAATGCCACCACTATGAATGTAACCGTGTTCTCCCTGCCTAACATGCTTTTTCCATTAATAGCAATACTTTTGCAGAATAGATACAACATGCCAAACCACAGATAAAAACAAACGAGCACTAAACCAAACTCGCCCATAGCTCCTCCTGTACAATATTCCAAACATAAAGGTGGCACCTTTTACAGTACCACCGTTCTAGGCTTTAGGGTAACCCAAAGAACTACAGCCTCCTGTCTTCTCATTCAGTTTTCCTTTTGAACGGGTTAATCACGCTAAGCTTCACATTCTTTGATTTAATGTAACGCGCGTACACATAAACAACATACAGCAAACAAATCCAATCTCTAACCATTCCATAGCTATCATCTGTATGAACAAACGCTACATAATAAGAAACAAAGAAGCTAAAAAACAGCTCTGCAAGAACATCAAGGACCAACCAATAATATTTCTTTGTAGTAACAAAGAGAACCATCAAAAATGTCAAAAAAACTTGGCCCGTTAGAATAGCGAAACCAAACACCGCATAATCGAACATTTTTTTCACTGCCTCCCTGTTTGCAAAACCTATCTGTTGATAGATTTCTCGAAGGTCTGATAAAAGCAGTGATGACACAAAAAAGACGCCTATGGCAAACCCACAGCCAATGCAAATGCTTAAATCTAGCACTGACATAGATTTTTCCTTCAAAGCTTTAGCAATTAGGACATAGCGAGCCCCCGCTATCATCAACGGAATAATGAAAAGCAGACAAATATAGCTCGAAAGCTGCAGATCAAAAAAATCTAACAGAAGGTCATCACTCATAACAATAAAACCAGCTGCGATGAAAAAAATGGGGCAACTTGCGATAATGGCCAAACTAAAGCATTTTATATTGTTTACTATATTGGGTATAAATTCCATGCAAAAAGAAAGAAAGAACATAATCATAATAACAGGAGGAGATGTTATCGGCACACCGACTATATACTCAAAGGCATATATGATGGGAGGGATAACCAATGCCGCCACTATGAATGCAACCGCGCTCCCCTTGTATAACACGCTTTTTCCATTAATAGCAATAGTTTTGAAGAATAGATACATGCCAAACCACAGACCAAAATAAGCGAGCACTAAACCAAACGCGCCCATAGCTCCTCCTGTGCAATATTCCAAACATAAAGGTGGCACCTTTACAGTACCACCGTTCTAGGCTTTAGGATAACCCAAAGAACTCCATCAAAAGTGCGTCAACATCCCACCTGAATTAGCCATAGATTGACCCAAAAACTGTGTGCCACACTGGGCAGCAGCCACACCATAACCAGCATAACCGCCTATGGTGCCTCCGAACTTATCGCCTACACCTAGCCCAAAGCTTCCTGCGTTCATAGCAAGAGAAGGATTACGCATCGCTAATCCTAAGCCAACACCACCCGCAAGGCCAATCACAGCACCATACTTGCTACCAAACGCAAAACCAGAGTGATATTTGCTACTAAAATTATCGGCACTGCAATAATCGCGCGAACCACTTGAACTTCCCATTTATTTTCTTAGTGTATAAATAAATTCCCCCAAGGTTACTTATGTCCCCGCGCCAGAATGGCTTACCCATAATCAACCACCGAAACACCCCCTAGAGATATGAATGCACTCTCATGCAAGTTCATATTTATAATATATAGTTGACAAAATCAAGGATATTGTGCCAAAATATGGCAGATATTAGTAAATTTATGCTTACTTATTTTATGTATTTAAGCTTAATAGTTTATATTATGAGCAATAATAATGAAAGTCAAATAAGATTCTCTTGGTTTACAAAATATACTAAAAGTATATAAATATACTGATAGAGATATTTATTGTTGCAATTGCAATCAGAATCATAGATTTATTTAACCCATTTATATTTCAAGCGATTATTGATCGTATCATTCCGTTTTGGGCGAAATTTGAAAAAAATCATCCGCGCAAGGTCTCTGCTCCGTGACAGCTCACACGCAAAAAGACCGCCAAGCGCAGCTTTTAACCGCCTCACAAAACGCCAAACATAAGAATAAGAAAAGTTAGGGAAGAAGAAATGGTACGGTTGGTGGGATTTGAACCTACGACCTCTGGTGCCACAAACCAGCGCTCTAACCAACTGAGCTACAACCGCATAAAAAGTAAATGTATCATAACTGTTCACGATTTTGTAAACATTTATTTTTCGCTTATGTGACATAAGGAAGATCAACAAAGTTTGCAAGCCCCTTAAAAAAAATCTTGCAATTTTTTGTGAAGAAAAATGTTTTTTACAAAGAAAATTTTTACAAGGGAAATTTTGCCCAATGCTCAAGATTATGATCACGATAGTCTTTTATGTTATCGACACCATCTTGTTGCATCATCTGCAAAATCTCTTTTAAAATAGTTATGACAAGATTTGGACCTTCATAAACCATCCCACTATATAATTGAATTAAATCTGCACCTGCTTTTACTTTTTCCAAAGCGGTCTCAGCATCCTTTACACCGCCAA
Organism: Bartonella tribocorum; assembly: GCF_002777915.1. Taxonomy (GTDB): domain Bacteria; phylum Pseudomonadota; class Alphaproteobacteria; order Rhizobiales; family Rhizobiaceae; genus Bartonella; species Bartonella tribocorum_A. The sequence continues at coordinate 101,166 of NZ_NJGE01000005.1, forward strand.
CGCCAATGATTGCAATCTCCTTCCCTAACTTTTGACGCATTTTTGCAAGCACAATCGTAGAACGCTCAAAAAGTGGACGTCCAGAAAGCCCCCCCTCTTCATTGCTGAAATGACTATTGTTAAGACCTTGGCGTGAAAGAGTCGTATTGGAAACAATCAGTCCATCAAAATCAGAAAGTTTTATTTCTTCTGCAATATCATCCAATTCTTTCTCTGATAAATCTGGAGCAATTTTTAAAAAAATGGGAATGGAGAAACCATGTTTCTTCTCTTGCTCCTTTCGCGCTTGCGAAATAGCATTCAACAAAAGATGCAAACTATCACGAGCCTGTAAATCGCGCAAACCTGGCGTATTAGGAGAAGAAATATTAACCGTAAAATAATCAGCAACATCATAAAAATGAGCAATACCAACAGTATAATCGTCAATTTTATTCACTGTATCCTTATTGGCTCCAATGTTGACCCCTACAACACCAGCTCTTTTACATATCTGCAATCTATCGTAAACAACTTGATGCCCGTCATTATTAAAACCCATTCTATTAATAATTGCTTCATCTTCTTTTAAACGAAAAAGCCGTGGTTTAGGATTTCCAACCTGAGGCTTTGGTGTCACCGTTCCAATTTCAGTAAAACCAAATCCTAAACGAAAAATTTCATCAACAACCTCTGCATTTTTATCAAACCCCGCTGCAAGACCAATAAAATTTTTAAACTCAAGCCCTGTAATAGTTACACACAATCGCTTATCGACAACCTTTTGACAACCGCTTAAGCCACTTTTCAATCCGACAATCGCTAAACGGTGCGCATGCTCTGGATCTAACATAAATAAAGCAGAACGGCCAATACAACGAAAAAAACTCATCAATTCTTCTCCACAACACAAAAATGATCCATCACACCTCACATATACCTTTTAACACAAAAGATCGCCAAAAGAGTATATTATTCAAATAATATCCCTCTTCTATTAAGAATAGTTCATCACGTCATCGTCATTCGCATAGATCTTTAAGTTTCCTGAATAGAAAAAAGTATCTCTATTCCCCAAATTCTTTTGTGAAATATTGTGTCCAACAAAAGAAAAGCTTGCTCTATAAAGCTGTTTTCCCTCATAAAGTTATAGAATATACGGTTCGTAAAATTATCGACATTCATGCCGTTGTTACACCATTTAAATCAGGAGCATGGTACTTAATTTTTGGACTGTATTAATAAAATTTTTAAGAATCTGCGTTGTTACCATTGCTAATGCACTAAATACCGTTTTGCATTTATAGGTGCTCTGTCTAAACATACAGTTTAGTGATAACTGTTGATCATAGAATAAATCTATCATAGCAGAAACTTCCAAATTCTATAGTTCTACTATCTATAGACTGATATAACCTTCCAGATAATGAAAATATAGTCGCTTTTATCAAAAAGTAGATACAGTTTTTATTAAAAAAGCTTTTTTCTACGGAATATATGTACATCCAAATAGACTCCATAAAGCTCTTTATTAAGCTTCATAAAGTTCTTGGAAAATAATATTAATATTGTAGTATAATCCTAAAAATAAAATCTATGCCCTTTCCTTTTTCATCAAAAGCGGTAAGTAAATTACCGTATATCGCTTACATAAAGGGGAAACCGCAATGCTTAAGGAATTTAAAGAATTTGCCCTAAAAGGTAATATGATTGATCTTGCTATTGGTGTGATTATCGGAAGCGCCTTTGGTGGCTTAGTCAACTCAATTGTCAATGATATTTTTATGCCAATCATTGGACTTATTACAGGTGGAATTGATTTTTCTAATATGTTTATTCAACTTGCTGGAGAAAAACAAGCAACGTTGAGTGCTGCCAAAGCAGCTGGAGCAACCATTAGTTATGGTCACTTTATCACTTTACTTATCAATTTTCTCATTATTGCTTGGGTTCTCTTTTTCTTCGTTAAAGCTATGAATAAAATGCGTAGAAAAGAAGAAGGAGAAAGCCCCAAAAAAATCCCTTCAGAAGAACAACTTTTAACAGAAATTAGAGATCTCTTGGCTAAGAAAAAATAAATTTATGTACGACTTACATCATAGAATATGAGGAAAAAACATTTCCACAGTCGTTCCATGATTGGGTTTGGAGAACAATAAAAATTCTCCCCCACTTTCTTCCACCATTTCCTTACACATTGGGAGCCCTAAGCCTGTTCCCATAAAAGCGCTGTCACCAGATCGTCCATCTTTGCGCTCTACTTGGCCATAAGGTTGCAGAGCCTGTGCAATTTCTTCTTCGCTCATCCCTATACCATTATCACTTACTGAAATTTTTACGCGTTCTTTCCTATAAGAAACGTGAACTATAATCTGTCCACCTAAGGGTGTAAAACGAATAGCATTGGAAAGAAGATTCCATATAATCTGGCGAAATATTTGTTGTGATACAGGAATAAATGGAACATGCGGTGGAGCAACAATGCGCATGATAATGCCGTTATGATTGGCTTGAGTTTCAAGAAAAGCTATCGTCGCACGTAAACAAGATATCACATCAAATGTTTCAGAAATAAGGGAAGAATCACTCTGGTTATTGGAACCAGAATAATTTGCTTTCGAACATTCTAGTAATTCATTAATGAGCGATAATATATGTTTTCCAGAAGAGATAATATCGCGTAAATATCCATGATAACGCTCATTTTCTATCGAACCAAAACGGCCCTCTCTCATAATTTCGGCAAAACCAATAAGAGCATTTAAAGGTGTTCGTATTTCATGAACAACTCCAACGATTTTATTCTCTTCTGCTTTTTCTTCTTCTGATGGAACTTTTTTTATCCTATCACGCAACATAACAGCATAATTGCCTTGCTGTGCTAAAAATATAATCGTAACAAGAACGGTTCTATTTTTATGACTTTTCGTCATTAAATCAGCTGTTTCGCTGCGATTTAAAACTTGATTTGTTCCCTTCATACGGATTAGTTTAAAATATTTTTCAACCAAAAATCGGCTTTGCAAAGTAAATAATGAAGAAAGTTGCTGTCCTCGTAGTTCATTTATTTCATAACCCATCAATGTTAAAGCTGCCTTACTTGCCGACTGAATAAAGCCCTGTTCATCTAACCATAAAACACCATCTGTTGCTGTCTCCAACAATGATAAAACTGCAGCGGGTTCTTTTATGAGCGCTTGTTCTATAGCATTTACTGGCAATATTTGCGGAGATGGTAACTGAATAGCTGTTTCTTCAACAAAACTCTTTTCTTTTACCGATGAATTTAATTCATCATGTAATTGCTCTGCAATCTCACGAAAAGCTGAGCGTTCTATCTCCGTAAGACGCGGTATTTCCGTTTCCTGCTTTTCATCTCTTTGTTCTTGAATTTTTTCTTGTATTTTTAAAATACCAAAGCCACGAAACCCTTTAAGCTGCTTTTTAGCATCAAAAATTGGCAAAGCCGACAATTCAACATCAAGCCATTGTGAGCAACCATCCACTGGCCATTGAACAATTTCTTTGCTCCACGGTATAGCTGTTTCAATAAAACGACTGAGAATCCGATATCGATCATCATTAAATTGATGAGCAAGCTCATGAAAACTACATCCTAAAATGGAGGAAGAGAGAGGCCCAACAACTTCAGCTAGCTCTTTTGAGACTTCACAAAATAAACCATTGTGATCAATTTCCCATGTAAAAGGCCGTGGCAAAAGCTCTGGTATAAAACAAAAAGCTTTTTTCTCACATTTTAATTTATTTGTACTGAACTCATCTGCTTTTAATGACATAACTAAAACTAAAAAAGTGTTGGATTGACTCTCAAACGAATAATGCTCATTTATTTCAAAATACCTGCTCTCATTAAAATAACTTGATATGTTATTATCAATTATCTGTAGCAAAATTTTGACTGTTTCACCAAGCAAAACAAGAGTAAAAAGAATCCTCCAATATTGTTGCTTATTCGCATATTATTATAATAAAGTTTGTTACAATAATAGAAAAATGCCCCCCACATAAAATAGGTCTCCCAAGAGAACATACTCGTTCTGCGCATTTATACGCTTGTCTTAAAGAGGCATCTTGTTCAAAACTTATTTTATAACAGCATCAGTAAATGCTGCAACATAAAGATCCTCATAAAGAATATCAAGGCGTTATGTTTTAGCTTTTTATACTTTTGAAAGAGCTCGCACTATTTATTATACTTGTCCAGTCCCTAATGTTGCTAGTCGTTTTTGTGTTTGGAAACATTCATAAGAGGTATTTTTATTCCTTTTAAATGGTTTTTAGCCTCCACCGTTTCTACTTATGAAGTACAAAAACGATTTTGATTGTTGCAACATAAACAGATTTGAGATGAGAAAATTTTACGATATCTGAAACTTTTATTTAATATGAACAATGGACAAATTATCATTACAATTCAATATATTTGTATTCTCAAAGCCAGAAATTAAAAATTTCTTTTTCAAATAAATATTCTCGTAAAAGCATCTTTCTTGCACCAAGAATATCACATGATAATAAATTCAGTATAGCACTTTAAAGCATCTTAGAACTTTGAATGTTCTTCTTATGATACTTTTCAGAATACCCCTAAAGATTTTTTTTCATCAAAACCATTATAGAAAAAATAAAAAATATACCCCTGTACTATTTGAGCAAAGAATCTTCTTGCAAGAGGATAAAGAAAACAAAAATATCTGTTTTTATAGAGAGATTTATTTTATTTCTTTACATTCCAAATCATCGAGAAATGTTAAAAACATCTCCGCCCTTTTGTATAAGCTTGTTCTCTCCATGAATAGTCAAAAGATTGCTTTACTACTCTTCATTTAATTTTTTAATATGACTCGCAAAAAAATAAAATACGTATTCGCTCTTTAAATAACGACTGTCAGATATTAAAAAAATCATATATTTTTGAATATGCTCGCTTATTTTCCCTCATGGAGTAAAATTTCACGCTTTCCAACATGATTAGCGGCTCCAACAATGCCTTTTTCTTCCATACGCTCAACAAGAGAAGCGGCTTTATTATAGCCGATTGAAAGTCGGCGCTGAATATAAGATGTTGAACATTTTTTATCACGCATAACAATCTTTACAGCTTGGTTATAAAGTCTCTCACCCTCTTCATCAAAATTTTCTTCCTCAGAAACTTCAGCTGTTGAATCAGCAGAAACATCCTCATTGTTTTCGTCTTCATTATCCGTGACCGTTGCTAAATAATCAGGTTTTCCTTGCATTTTAAGATGTGCAACAACGGATTCAACTTCTTCATCAGAGACAAAAGGTCCGTGAACGCGCACAATACGCCCCCCACCTGCCATATGAAGCATATCTCCTTGACCTAAAAGCGTTTCAGCACCTTGTTCACCTAAGATCGTACGACTATCAATTTTTGATGTAACCTGAAAAGAAATGCGGGTAGGAAAGTTTGCTTTTATTGTCCCCGTGATAACATCAACAGAAGGACGCTGCGTTGCCATAATAAGATGAATACCTGCCGCACGCGCCATTTGCGCTAAGCGCTGAATGGCATTCTCAATTTCCTTTCCTGCCACCATCATAAGATCAGCCATCTCATCAACAATCACGACGATATAAGGAAGCTGCGTGAGATCCATGGCTTCTTCATGATAAAGCATTTCCCCTGTTTCTTTATCAAAACCCGACTGTACAGTACACATGATCGTTTCGCCTTTTTGAGCAGCAAGTGCAACGCGTGCATTAAAACCATCAATATTTCGCACACCTAACTTAGCCATTTTGCGATAACGCTCTTCCATTTCTCGAACCGCCCATTTTAAAGCAGTTACCGCTTTTTTAGGATCTGTTACAACCGGTGTTAAAAGATGTGGTATACCATCATAAACAGAAAGCTCTAACATTTTAGGATCAACCATAATCAAACGACACTGCTGGGGCGTCATACGATAAAGAATCGACAAAATCATTGTATTAATTGCAACAGATTTTCCTGATCCTGTTGTTCCTGCAACCAATAAATGAGGCATTTTTGCTAATTCTGCAATAACAGGTTCACCATTAATCCCTTTCCCCAAAGCAAGAGCAAGCTTAAATTCACTTTCACGAAAAGAATGCGTTTGGATTAATTCCCGTAAATAAACAGTTTCACGAACCGCATTGGGTAACTCAATCCCAATAACATTCCGTCCTGGAATGACAGCAACCCGTGTGGAAATAGCAGACATAGAACGTGCAATATCATCAGAAAGATTAATAACGCGTGATGACTTTACACCCGCAGCAGGCTCAAATTCATACATTGTTACCACCGGTCCCGGATGAACATGGATAACTTCACCCTTAATGCCAAAATCTTCCAAAACACTTTCTAAAAGTCCAGCACCACGTTCTAATGTTTCCTGAGGAATCATCGTTCCTTCATGAAAAACAGGTTTTTGTAATAAATTAATCGGAGGAGATTCATAAACATCACAGTCAATCGATTGAATATTTTTCATAAAAGAAGAATTATAATTGCCTAATGGTGCGCAAGTAGATTGCAATGTTTTCGTTGCACCATTTGCTTGCATCACAGATAACTCTTTTGAACTCTTCGTGACATCCTTCTTTGTTATACAATCGACAATATTATGGGCGAGAGTTTTATTGGTTTTTTCTGTCTCTATAGTATCCCCAGTATCACTTAATGTTTCAGTATCATTTAACCTGTGAGCAGAATCTTCAATAGAAAGCTTAGAATGACACTCTTTAGGCTCCTTCATAGAATCATTATTCGTATTCATTAAATCAGAAATTTGCTCAACGCCTCTCATCCTTTCTGCTGGAGATTCTGATGTCATTGAATCATAGAGTTGCGGAAAGCGGTATTCAAGAACACGGTAAAGAGCTGTTATTGACTCATCAAAAGCAGAAGAGACATCAGGTATAATTTTATTTGTCGTATCAATCGGCGTGCCCCCTTCTTTTGAAGTTTGAGTATCTATATGTTCAAATATCAAAGACCCACACTCAAAAAATGCATTATCGGAAAGGTGCAAAGCAGGCTTCATTTTTGGGAGCACATTTTTTACTTGTAACTCATACTCTTGTTTATCCTCCTTAAGGGAAATATGGGCTGATGGTAGACTAATAGCTTGCTGTGACAACTGCTTTAAAACCGTTGAATGACAAACTGACGTTTTATTCTCTATCGATTGGGGATTAATGACTTTTTTTGTCGATGGAGCGTTTGTTGTCTTCTTATTACAATGTACAATATCTGTAACTTTTTTTCGATCTTGCTTCGTAAAATTTTTAAATTGTTTTGCAAAAATTGGGTCTGTTTCTATACGACGACGTAAAATCTCAACTTCTGGTGTTCGTGTAAAACGGACATTTTTTCCGAGGGTAAATGCCTTTTTCCAAACTTCCGGATAAGGAAATATCTCAGTAATCTTAATAGATAAATCTTCTCTTGATGCGCCTTTCGTACCATCATCAGAAAAAGAAGACGTAGAAATAGATTTTGTTTTCGAATTATGCATGGCACCCAACAAATTTATAGCAATGAGAAAAATGACCTTGTTTAAAAATATTCATAGAGGCTATCATATGAAGGTTAATAACCTTTTGCTGTTGGTTACTTTTTAATGAAAAAAATAAAGACCAAATGCATCATATTCTTTTTTTAAAATTTTCGAAGTAAATTGCCCAATTTATGGTGTCCTATCGCTCATCTTTCATTTATTTTGAAGAAAACTTCATGACAAAAAGCGTCAATACAATTGTTAATACCTTTCTTTCCCTCCCATTTTATTAAAACAATTGGTCCAAATAATACAAACAGTTATAGAAGCATTGCTCTATTTAAATCTTCCTGTTTGATGATCATCACATAATCTAATTTCTCGCGTTTTCATAAGTTTATCCTTGTTATCCTCGTTTAAAAAGGCTTAGACTAAGACAATCATAATTACATAAACATAAATAGAAAAAGGGAGTGAATTATGTTTAATAAACGGAAATTTTATATCAATGGCCTGTGGGATGATCCAAGTACGCCTCATGATTTTGACGTCATTAATCCATCAACAGAAGAAGCTTGTGCTGTCATTAGCCTTGGAAGCACAAAAGATGCCGATAAAGCAATTAACGCAGCGAAAGAAGCTTTTCAAAAATGGAAAACAACGCCACCAAGCGAGCGTCTTGGATTCGTTGAAAAAATTTTAGAGATCTATGAAAAACGTTCCAAAGACATGGCTAAAACCATTTCAATGGAAATGGGAGCACCGATTGATATGGCGCTTAATGCGCAAACCGCAGCCGGCGGTTCCCACATTCGCGATTTTATTGAAGCTTATAAAGAGTTTTCATTCCAAGAAACTTTAATAAAGGGAAATGAGCAAGCAATCCTTCACTACGACCCTATCGGCGTCGTAGGATTAATTACGCCATGGAATTGGCCCATGAATCAAGTAACTCTTAAAGTTATCCCCGCTCTTTTGGCTGGCTGTACCATGGTGCTAAAACCCTCTGAAATTGCGCCTCTTTCTGCTATGCTTTTTGCTGAGTTTTTAGATGAAGCAGCGCTTCCTGCCGGTGTTTTTAATTTAATCAATGGTGATGGTGCAACTGTCGGCTCTTACCTTTCAGCACATCCTGATCTAGAAATGATTAGCTTTACTGGTTCAACCAGAGCAGGAAAAGATATTTCTAAAAATGCCAGCGCTACTTTAAAAAGAGTCTGTCTGGAACTTGGAGGAAAAGGTGCAAATATTATCTTTGCTGATGCCGACTCAGATGCTATTCAGCGAGGTGTGCGACATTGCTTTTATAATAGTGGACAAAGTTGTAACGCACCAACTCGTATGCTTGTGGAACAGAACATCTATGACAAAGCCATCAAAATAGCCAAAGATATTGCAGAAACGACAAAAGTAGGACCAAACTGCCAAGAAGGTAATCATATTGGACCTGTCGTTTCAAAACAACAATATGATAAAATTCAAGATCTTATCCAATCAGGAATTGATGAAGGGGCAACTCTTGTTGCAGGTGGAACTGGCTTACCTATAGGGATGGAGCGCGGTTATTATGTCCGTCCAACAGTTTTTGCGGATGTAAAACCTCATATGCGTATTTTCAAAGAAGAAATCTTTGGTCCCGTTCTTTCGATTCTTTCTTTTAGGACAGAAGAAGAAGCCATCGCTTTAGCAAATAACACTGAATATGGTCTTACAAACTATATTCAATCGCAAGATCGCAACAAATGTCGTCGTATTGCAGCACAAGTACGATCCGGTATGGTAGAAGTTAATGGACATGGATTACCTGATGGAAGCTACTTTGGAGGTGTAAAATTCTCTGGGCGTGCCCGTGAAGGAGGGCATTGGGGAATCAAAGAATTTCTCGATAGCAAAGCAATTTCATACTGGTAAAAATCTTATTAAAAACTTAATAGGAATCATATGGTAATACAGAAAATAACGGATGAAGGTGCTCTTGGGCAACGTCTTGATCAGTGGCTCGCAAAACAATATCATGATGTGCTCTCACGTTCGCGTTTGCAAACCCTCATCCGTGAAGGCTGTCTTAAAATTGATGGTCAATTCATAAAGGAACCAAAAACAAAATTAAAATCTAACCAAATAATTGAATTGGCAATGCCTAACCTTCGTGATGCAGAACCTAACGCTGAAGCCATTGCATTGGACATCCTGTATGAAGATGATCATGTCATTGTTATTAACAAACCAGCAGGTCTTGTTGTTCATCCTGGCAATGGTAATTGGACTGGTACGTTGGTTAATGCCCTTATCTACCACTGTGGGAATAGTTTATCTGGTATAGGGGGTGTTAAACGCCCTGGCATTGTCCACCGTCTTGATAAAAATACAAGCGGTGTTATGGTCGTTGCAAAAAATGATCTGGCTCACAAAAGTCTCAGTGCTCAATTTTCTGATCATGGACGTACCTGCGCACTAGATCGACGCTATCATGCCTTGATTTGGGGGACACCTCACCGCAATGTCTGGACAATTGATGCATCACTTGGCCGTTCGCCCCATAACCGAACCAAGCAAGCTGTCGTCCAGAACCAAAACCCTCGTGCACGTCATGCTGTTACACATTTTTCTCTACTTGAAAAATATGGTACTTATGCAGACTCAACGTCTTTTGCTAGCCTTCTGGAATGTCGTCTAGAAACCGGACGCACCCATCAGATCCGTGTTCATATGGCGCATATCGGACATCCTCTCATCGGTGATACGGTTTATGGAAATGCTTTTAAAACAAAATCAAACATCCTTAATCCCACTATTAAAAATGCAATCGACCAATTCCATCGACAAGCACTTCATGCTGTAAGTCTTACCTTTGAACATCCTGCTTCCGGTAAAGTTATGTCATTTTCCGCACCGCTACCTCAAGATATGGCTCAACTTATTAAACATTTTAAAAAAATGAATTGAAACTTTTCTTCGTCTCAAGATTTCACAATAAAATATCTTTTTTTGAACAAAATTGAAAAATATGCTAAAGTGAGGTTATAAGGATAGTTGACTATCTTAAAACATGGAATTTGCCTTATTTAGGGAATTCAGATAAAAGGAGGGTGCTATATGGCCCATATGAATTTGTTATCAGTCATCACAAGTGATGGTGGATTAAATCGTTACTTGGAAGAAGTGCGTCGTTTTCCGATGCTTGAGCCAAAAGAAGAGTATATGCTCGCTCAGCGTTACCGTGAGCATAATGATCTAAAAGCTGCACATAGGCTGGTTACCAGCCATTTGCGTCTCGTCGCTAAAATCGCCATGGGATATCGAGGGTACGGACTCCCCATTGGGGAAGTCATTTCTGAGGGCAATATCGGACTTATGCAGGCTGTTAAACGTTTTGAACCAGAGCGTGGTTTTCGTCTTGCAACCTATGCAATATGGTGGATTAAAGCATCAATCCAGGAATATGTATTGCGGTCTTGGAGTTTAGTGAAAATGGGGACAACAGCCAATCAAAAGCGCTTGTTCTTCAACCTTCGTAAGTTAAAGAATAAACTTCAAGCTCTTGATAGCGGCGATCTCAATGGAGAACAAGTAAAAGAAATTGCGACCCAGTTGAATGTCACAGAAGATGAAGTTGTATCGATGAATCGCCGACTTGGTGGTGATACTTCACTCAACGCACCCCTTCGTACAAAAGAAGGAGAAAACAGTGAGTTGCAAGATTGGTTGGTAGATGAATCTAACAATCAAGAACAAACTTTAATTGAGAAAAGTGAATTGGAAAATCGTCGTTCCATGCTTGTCAATGCTATGAACAATCTCAATGATCGCGAAAGGCGTATATTCGAAGCACGTCGTTTAAATGATATACCATTAACTCTAGAGGAACTCTCTGGTGAATTTAACATTAGTCGAGAACGAGTGAGACAGATTGAAATGCGTGCATTTGAAAAGGTACAAAACTCTATCAGAGATTTTGCTTTATCTCAAAGTCAAGTATAAAACTCTAGATTAGGTATGAAGCCAATTGTTTGCATATTCTTAAATTGAAAATGAGAAAAATGGCTGTTGGCTTTGTACTGGTGGTGACCTCTCAAATTCTTTGTGAGTTATTAGTGTGTAAGCTTTATTGAATACGTTTAAGTATAACTGATAAAAACAGATGGTGAGAAATAACCTTTATCTTATTTGCATCTATGTTTTATTTTTTTGATCAAGAACTGTTAACTTATCTTGTTGTGCAAGCCATTTTTCAATAGCTTCATTAAAAATAGACTCACCTGTTGGACCTTTTGCAAAGGTGAGTTCATTTATGCGTCCGTTTTTATCCGTTAACACCAAACGCATCCAACGTAATTCTCGCATCAATTGTAAATTTCGGTCGAGAAATGGGTGATTCCTACTCAATGCAATAAGAAAAAAATCATCATTAATCTTTGTGGAAACAGTTCTTGTTAAAGCCTGCCCAATGGAGTGTTCACTTGCTTTAAAGGTTAAAGCTTGAACATTGCTTATAGCTTTGCCTGAAAATTTATCAGAAAGAATAAAAATAAGGTCCATAATATATGCCGCAGGAAATGACTGATCGGTATTACGACGTAAAATTAACCGTAATGATAGCCCTTCATCGGGAATTGTTATATCACCTTGTATAGCCACTTCTTCTGAAGCCCCCTTTACATGAGATTCCCTTATAAGCGTCCAGCGAGCGCTTCCCGTTGCTACCTTTTCTGCATCATAATTTGTACGTGCTTGATAAAAAACAGCTTCACCTGATTTTTCAAGAGATTGCAAATTGTTCGCAACAACTGTTGAAGTTCCTTCTTCATCGGAAGAATCTGCTGCTTGTTTTAAGCCAACATCAACTTCACTCCCATCCTCTAATAAGCGTTGTGTTAACTTTCTCTTAACCGAAAGCGCTTTTGGTGCTCCGTGAAAAGCTTGAAGATTTTCCCCTAACAACTGATCATTTGATACAAATACACGTTCCCCAATAAAAAAAATACCAACAGTTAAAACAACAAAACTCACAACAGAAACAGCACTTATCACAATACGCCTTTGTACCAATGATTTATTCGCACGACGTAAAGCTTGAGAAAAAATATGCGAAACAATATGCGGATTATCTTCTTGTGAAGGAGAAACCTTTAACGCGCAGCCATTAACATGCTCAGAAGGCAAATAAGCGCCCATATTAACGGGCTCTGCCTCTGGTATATCTGATATACGAGGATCATCAAATACCTTGTTATCCTTTGAATATATAACAAAATTCTGCTTGCTTTTTGTATTTACAACTGAAAATTCATTATTCTTTGATCGTATGGTTTCTTTTGTATATTTTCTATCCTCATTTAGATTTGTGGGATCCCACCCAATAACTGAAGAGAGCAACTTCTTTTCCACCGCTAAATATTCTTCTTCAACAGCTGTAATAGCACCTCGAAGAATCTTTCTTTGTTCCTCTGCTATTGTTTGCGGCATTTTCGCTGTTAAAAATTGATGTTCTAACGTTTCGATAGCCCGTTTATAAATCCGCTTACGCACTTGTGGTGTAACATTATTTTGCGCATCAATTGTTTTTTTTAAGATTCCAACGAAATCTACCATTTCCTCTATAATCTCTCTTAAACTGAGAAAAGAAACCTCAGCCCTAAAGCCAAAACACCTTTTAGCCTCATAAATTAATTGTCATTTATATTGGTGCAACTATCGTAATAATATAAAATGAATATGAAAAATAAACAATGTTATTTTACACCTCTCTCTCATGCGCTCTTAAAAACGCTCTTTGTTAAAAGACATAGAAATGCATAAAGAATCCATATGGAAACTTAAAAACAATAATCAATTTGCAAAGGGATCTGTAATAAGAATAGTATCTTCACGTTCTGGACTCGTAGATAATAAAGCTACTTTTGTATTAATCAATGCTTCGATATAGCGTATATATTTAACAGCCTGTACTGGTAAATCTTCCCACCTCAATGCATGGGCCGTTTTTTCCTTCCAGCCTTCTAATGTTTCATAAATAGGCTTTACACGGGCTTGAGCTCCCATAGAAGAAGGTAAATAATCAATCTTTTTATCATCAAGCTCATAACCAATACAAATTTTTATTTCATCCAAACCATCCAAAACATCAAGTTTTGTCAATGCTATACCTTGAACACCACAAATTGCTACCATCTGACGAACTAAAACAGCATCAAACCAACCACATCGACGCTTTCGACCTGTTACAACACCAAATTCATGTCCACGAGTCCCAAGAAATTCACCAATATCATTTATCTGCTCTGTTGGAAATGGTCCTTCTCCAACGCGTGTGGTATAAGCTTTTGCAATACCCAAAACATAATTGATTGCGCTAGGTCCCATCCCAGATCCTGTACCTGCCTGCCCAGCCACTGTATTCGATGATGTTACATAAGGATAAGTTCCAAAATCATTATCGAGTAAAGCACCTTGCGCCCCTTCAAAAAGAATGTGCTTTCCTTCCCGATAACCTTCATCTAAAAGACGCCACGTACAATCCATAAAGGGCAGAATTTTATCTGCAACTTGCATCAATTCATCATAAAGCGCTTGAGAATCAATCTCTGCAACCCCCATCCCACAACGCAAAGCATTATGATGCCTTAAAAGCCGCTCAATTTTAGCCATAAGCGTATCTTTTTCTGCTAAATCCATCACTCGGATAGCGCGACGTCCCACCTTATCTTCATAAGCCGGCCCAATACCACGCTTTGTTGTCCCAATCTTTAAACCTGATAAACCGCTTTCTCGAATTGCATCAAGATCACGATGCAAAGAAAGAATTAAGGGCGCATTTTCAGCAATCCGTAAAACTTCTGGTGTAATTTTTATACCCTGATCACATAGTTTTTTTAATTCTGCAACAAAATGATGAGGATCAACAACAACACCATTACCAATGATTGATAACTTCCCACGAACTAAACCAGACGGTAAAAGTGATAATTTATAACTCACTCCATCAATAACCAATGTGTGACCAGCATTATGCCCTCCCTGATATCTCACAACGATATCTGCCCGCTCAGACAACCAATCTACAATTTTACCTTTGCCTTCATCACCCCACTGTGTACCGACAACAACTACATTGGCCATAACTTTCTCCGTCGTGTTTGGTCAAAAAACCAGCATTCAAAAACAAATAGCTCTGTATAACGAAACCTTAGAGCAAGTGCGACTCCTCATTTCAGTTTTTTCTCAATCTTCAAGTAATTAAATTTTCAAATTTATGATAATAAAGATAAGCAAACCCCAAAATATTCTAAATCTGTCATTTTTGCTACAAAAAGTAAAAAGTTAGAGAGATTTTAATTGGTGCTTTACCCAAAACCTAACAAAGTATTCATTTCCCCTCTTAATCTTTTACAATTCATGTCAATTATTCAGAAGTTGTTGTTTGTCTGATACAAGAATACGAAAGATCATAATAATCTCTCGTATCCCTTTTTCTGTTTAAAATGCGGTGTAAAAATCACCCGTCATTCTTTAAAGCTGTGCTTTTTCAACTTGGAACGCCCATTCAAGCCATTGTGTTAAAATTTCGAGATCGGAAGCCTCAATTGTTATACCCGCCCAAATTCGAAGCCCAGGAGGCGCATCGCGATACGAACCGATATCATAAGCAACACCTTCCTCATCAAGACGATTCACAACCGCTTTTATAAAAGACACTCGCTTTTCAGTATCTAAAGCAGTAATCACTGGATCTACAATATCTAAACAAATAGATGTGTTAGAACGCACTTCAGGATCTTTTGCTAAATATTCTAACCATGGTGTTTTACGAACAAAAGCATCAAGTACAGAAAAGTTTTTCTCAACCCGCGCTCTTAATGCCGCTGCACCTCCTAGAGACTTTGCCCACTTCAACCCATCAAGAAAATCCTCAACACAAAGCATAGAAGGCGTATTGATTATCTTTCCTTTAAAA
Source organism: Bartonella tribocorum (assembly GCF_002777915.1). Classification (GTDB taxonomy): domain Bacteria; phylum Pseudomonadota; class Alphaproteobacteria; order Rhizobiales; family Rhizobiaceae; genus Bartonella; species Bartonella tribocorum_A. The sequence continues at coordinate 116,610 of NZ_NJGE01000005.1, forward strand.
ATATCTTCATTCAATTTTCCATTTTTTGTCATACAGAAAAGTTGAGGCATAGGCCAAGCTGGAACATGATTCTCAAGCCTCTCAACAGCACGAGGGCTTAAAATTACCATACCATGAGCCGCTTCACCTCCCAAAACTTTTTGCCACGAAAAAGTAACAACATCTAATTTTGAAAAATCAAGATATTGCGCAAAAGCTGCCGATGTTGCATCACAAATGGTCAATCCTGCCCGCTTATCCGGAATGAAATCTGCATTAGGAATACGCACACCAGAAGTTGTCCCATTCCATGTAAAAACAACATCACGATCAAAATTAAGTTGGGTTAAATCTGGTATTTCACCATATGGGGCTTCAAAACGGCGCACATCAGAAAGTTTTAATTGCTCGACAACATCTTTATTCCACCCAAATCCAAAACTTTCCCACGCTGCCATATCAATGCCACGCTCACCTAATAAAGACCATAGGGAAGCTTCAACAGCACCGGTATCTGAACCTGGCATAATTCCTACACGATGCTCAGAAGGAACCTCAAGAATCTCACGGGTTAAATTAACAACTTCAGCAAGTTTTAATTCTGCTTCTCTCGATCTATGCGAACGCCCAACTAAAGCATTTTTAAGAACATCAAAAGTCCACCCAGGCCGTTTGCTACAAGGACCTGAAGAAAAATTAGTATTCTTGGGACGACTGCTTGGTTTTTGTAACATTATCATTATTTCTCCCCTTTTTAGATGTTTTTCTTCCTTTATAAAGAAAAACAAATTGTTATAAAGACTAATCAAGAGTCTTTTTAGAAAAAAGTCAAAAATGTTTTCTATTATTTCGTAGGCTTAAAAATCACGGAAATTTTGTAAAAAAATCTTTCTAAATCATGCCTCTCAATTGATTCTTTTATTTTTTTTCGTATCATCACCACGATAAGATAGCATTCTGATAACGATAACACTAACGTATCACAGCATACCTATCAAGTTTATTTTACGATAAAGATTCATTGATAATTCTCTAGAATAGAGAGATAAACTTATTAAAAAATCAATTATTTTTCTTTTGATGACTGGACAGAGAAAATTTTAATGTTATAACCGCACACGCTCTATATTTTTTATGGGGCATGCCCAGATAGCTCAGTAGGTAGAGCAGCGGACTGAAAATCCGCGTGTCCGTGGTTCGAATCCGCGTCTGGGCACCACTCCTTTTTTTATTAAACATAACTTATTGATTCTAAACATCTTTTTTAAGGTACGGGGTGTGTAGATAAAAGTATGGGAATAGGACTTTCTGATATTCCTCTATAGGACGCCTGTTTTTTTACCGATTTCCTCGAACAGTTTTTTTAGTTTTGCTAAGTCTTCTTGTGAAAAATTCTCTAAGTTTCTAACAAATATACCAATAATTTCACCGCGAAATGGGTCTGAAGATTTGATTGTAAAACTCTTGCGACATGCATAGGCTTCTTTTCTTAACAATGAAGCCTTCTCTTGATCTAAACCGTACAGCTCTATGATCTTCTCTTCCATACCAACCGGTACTGATTTCTTGCCAATTTCTACAGAAGATAAAAACGCTACAGATATACCTAATGTCTTAGCCATATCTAAGAGGCGTTCTGAGTGATCAATGCGAAGTTTACGTAAAATTTTACCAAAAGAT
>NZ_NJGE01000006.1 GCF_002777915.1 Bartonella tribocorum
CTAATAAAAAATTCATCAAAGAAAGCTTTGGTAACGCCTTTAGAGACGCTTGTAATGCGGCTGGAATTAAAAAATCAGCCCATGGATTGAGAAAATTAGCAGCCACACGCGCTGCGAATGCTGGTGCGACAGTTTCACAAATGAAAGCGCTTTTTGGCTGGACAGAAGATAAAATGGCATCCCTTTATACTAAAACAGCAGATAGAAAACGATTAGCAATAGAAGCAATAAAAAAGCTACAAAAAGGTTCGGGATAGACATAAAAATAAGTCAAAAGAATCAATAGACTCAAAATGCCCGAACTTTTATATAACCTATTGATTTTATTTAAACTTGGCGATCCCGACAGGATTCGAACCTGTGACCCACGGCTTAGAAGGCCGTTGCTCTATCCAGCTGAGCTACGGGACCCAACATCCAACTGATTATTTTCTCAATTCAAAACAGCATTTTTAACCTAATGTGTCCAAGATTGCTGCCGATCACTGCGAAAATTATCAGAATAAGAAATAGCACGCCGAATCGACGTATGTATCTTTTCTACACGATAAGGGATAGCATGCTTGCGTGCAAAAGCAATGGCTTCTTCTTTACTCCGAAAACGGATTCTTACCTGACTATTCATATCAGATGTTGCCGTGTACCCCATAAGAGGCTCTAGCATTTTTGCTTTCATTGGCTCATACTGTAGAATCCAAAAGCCTATATTCCCCTTACCTGACTGCATAGCTGTTTTAGCAGGACTATAAATACGTGCGATCATGCCTTTTCCCTCCAGATTACAAAACGCTTAAATGATCGTCTTTCACCACACGCACCCAACGGGGTCATTCTCATATACCTTATCAAATATGGTCGGAGCGATAGGATTCGAACCTACGACCCCCTGATCCCAAATCAGGTGCGCTACCAGGCTGCGCTACGCTCCGCCATTTAATATTTATTTGATGCACATTTCCTAAAATTTTCACAATAGAAGTGCAAGAGAAAAACACACTTTTTTTCAATTTTGTTGCATTTCTTTACAAAAAAGAATGTTTTTAAATTTTTTTTCCCCTCAATAACATATTTATTGAGGAAAATAGAAAATAACATCCGTATAAAAATCTAATCGATATAAAAAATAATGAATCTCTTTATAAGAATTCTATAATTTTATCCTGTTTTAAGTAAACTCCCACTATATCAGAACGCATTCTACAGGTAGAATTTTAGAAAAAACAACTTATATGCTACAAAAACTTTTCCAAAGGGAATATAATATCCCCACTGTATTCGTATAAAATCCAGCTGTATTAAGCTTCTTTCTCCTCTTTTTCTATTCTTCGCAAAACGAAAAAAACTCTCGTTTCTCCTATAATCGAAGTCCCTAAACAACAAACATTTCTTCAAACCATAAAAGTTTTATGATAAATAAAATAAAGAGCTCTTTTTAGAAACGTTTTCAAATACAAAAATACATATAGCTTATACAAGTGATGAAAAGAATATTTATCCAATAAAACCTCAAAGCCATTTAAACGAAACATATAAAAAAATAACATTTTTTCACTCTTAACAGGTATCAAAAAAGCAGAAAAATTTAAATGATTTGCCTTTCCTCATATTCAAACAACAATAAAAGAGAAGAACATGTAAAACCATGATAAGAAATGTTTACGTTTTTTTTCTATTCAAAACTTCAGCAATAACAGCACGTGTTATTTTTCTTTTTCTTTGTAACGCCAACTGATCAACAGAATCAATAACATACTTTAATGAAAATAAAGAACGTTCACAACGGCTGATAAGATAATAAACTGTATCTGGATGCACAATAAGCTGCCTATCGGAAAAAAGCTTAAAGGCAACAGCTGTTAACAAAGCATCATCAGGCTGATTAATTTCAACGAACATCACGGAATTAAGACGACTTTTTAGATCATTTAACTCTAAATTCCAAGTGGAAGGGAGCGTTCGTGCTGTCATCAACAAAGTGGCTTGCCGTACATTAACATTTGCTTGTTTAACACTGTTAATTAAATGAAAAAGTTCTGTCTCATTAATTTCCTCTGCATCAATATCTTCTATTAAAAATGATCTGCCTAAGGCAGCCATAGCAACAGCCTGATCAATTTTATTGTGCTGTATCCTGAATGCATTTGCTTTTTGGAGCCATATACTCGAAAAGTGCGTTTTTCCAGATCCTTCTTTTCCAACCAAAACTGCAATAGGTAAGCTCCAATTGGGCCAGTGATCAATAAGCTGAAAAGCCATACGATTACTATCCGTCACGACTAAATCATCAAATTGAAAAATCGGCTCATAAGGAAAATTTAAAGATAATTGCGTTTCTTGCCCATTCATTTTAGCGGCTCCGAATTTCCACTTCGTGAATACATCTGAGAACTAAGATAAGTATGAAGGGCAAAACGAACTAAAACACCCACAGCCGCGGCTGCAGGAACAGCAACAAGCATACCAGTAAAACCAAAGAGTGAAGAAAAAGCAAAAAGCGAAAACATCAACCATACGGGATGTAATCCCACTGATGAACCAACAAGTTTTGGTTGAAGAATATAACCCTCAATAAATTGACCAATTAAAAAAAGCGCCATCACAATGATGATTCCCCCCCAATTATTGGGATAAAACTGGACCCATGCAATCCCAACAGAAAGGACCAAACCACTCATTGTTCCAATATAAGGAATAAAGCTAATAAGGCCAATAAACATACCAATTAAAAGACCAAAATTGAGTCCTGCAATCGTTAAACCAATAGCATAATAGCCTCCCAATATGAGACAAACAGTTCCTTGTCCACGAACAAAACCTGCAATAGCTCTATCCATTTCATAAAAAATACTACGAACAGTACCAAGATGATCGCGCGGTATTAAAGAATCAATTGCCGTCACCATACGTGGCCAATCTAATAACATATAAAATGCCACCACAGGCGCTACAACGAATAAGCTAACGATATTAACGATAGACTTTCCTGATTTCAAAAGTGAATTCAAAAGAGATGTAATAAAATCAGAACTTTCTCCCAAAAGTCCTTTAATATTACTCCGTAATTCATTTGGATCACTTCCAAAATAGCGCCTTATCCAATCAAAATCATGCTCAACAAAAAAGGTTTGAATACGATTCATATAAACAGGTAAGCCATCACTCACAAATTGCTGTATTTGCCAACTAATAATAGGAATCAGAATAACTAAAGCAGCAACAAAGATAATAACAATAAATAAAGTAATGAGGACAGTTCCAAAAACACGACGAATACCAAACTTTTCAAGTAATTGAACAATGGGATTAAGAAAATAAGCCAACACAATCCCTGCCACAAAAGGAAGTAAAATTGACCCAAAAATAAACATAAAAAGAATGAAAAAAATCAGCGTCCCAAGCCAAAAAAAGATTTGTCTCTTCATATTATTCGGCAACGGTAATTGTGTATATGCTGGCATATAAGTCTTATAACGGTCACGGGATATATTCTCACTCACTTTCTTTTTCATAAGTTTCCAAGAAGACTGCTCGTGATTATCTGATATCTTGCTCATAAAATATCCTAAAAAAAATTCTTCACAAAAATTATAAACATCTTAAAAATAAGGTACAAGCAAAGTTGCCTATTTTCTTATCAATATCTCTTGCAGAGAAAACTCTATCATGGCATTGCATAACATCAAAACCTGATTTTCCATTAGAGGAAGGCTCCAATGAGCAATCAAGATCTTACAAACAATAAATCCAAAGCTGGTCTTACCTACGCAAAAGCCGGTGTAAACATCGATATGGGTAATGCTATGGTAGAAAAAATTAAACCCTTTATACGCGCGACAAAACGAGCTGGGGCAGATGCAGAAATTGGTGGTTTTGGTGGCCTTTTTGATTTAAAAGCAGCGGGTTTCACAGATCCTATCCTTGTTGCAGCCAATGATGGTGTTGGAACAAAACTAAAAATTGCCATTGAAGTAGGGCACCATAACACTGTAGGTATTGATCTGGTAGCTATGTGTGTCAATGATTTACTTGTACAAGGGGCTGAACCTCTCTTTTTTCTGGATTATTTTGCAACAGGAAAACTTGATCCTGAACAAGGTGCCGCAATCGTTTCTGGTATTGCAGAAGGATGTAAACAAGCCGGTGCTGCTCTTATTGGGGGAGAAACTGCAGAAATGCCAGGAATGTATGCAGAAGGAGATTATGATCTGGCAGGTTTTGCTGTAGGCGCATGTGAACGCAGCATGCTGCTCCCATCAAAAGATCTGATAGAAGGCGATATTATCTTAGGCCTAAGCGCCTCTGGAATTCATTCCAACGGCTTTTCACTTGTTCGACGAATCATTGAGCAAAATTATCTCAAATGGAATGACCCTGCCCCTTTTTCTCCCCCAAATAGCCTTGGTACAGCGCTCCTAACACCAACACGAATTTATGTGAAATCGCTTCTTCCTATCATGCGAAAGTACGAAGGAATTAAAGCTCTAGCGCATATTACGGGTGGAGGCTTTTCTGAGAATATTCCACGTGTCATTCCCTCTTCTCTCTGTGCTGAAATTAATCTTTCTACCATCAATGTTCCCTCCGTCTTTTCATGGATTGCCGAACAAGGTAAAATAGAAGAAACAGAAATGTTACGAACATTCAATTGTGGTATTGGCATGATTATTATCGTAGGACAGCATACAGCTGAAACGGTTACGCAAGCTCTTGAAAGAAATGGAGAGACAGTGACTCCCCTTGGCGTTTTAATAAAACGCCAAGATCAAAATAAAGGAATACTTTATAAAGGGGGACTGCATTTATGAAAAAACAAATCGTCATTTTCATTTCTGGTAATGGGTCCAATATGGTTGCCCTTGTTCAAGCGAGTCAACAAAAGGGATATCCTGCTGAAATCGTTGCAGTTATTTGCGATAATCCACGTGCAAACGGTATTGAAAAAGCACAAAATCATAACTTACCTATTCATATTGTTGATCGCAAGATCTACAAAACAAAAGAAGAACATGAAGAAGATATTTTTACAATTTTAGATCAATATAAACCGGATTTTCTTTGCTTTGCGGGGTATATGCGCCTTATCTCATCGCGTTTCGTAAAACTTTATGAAGGACGAATTTTAAACATTCATCCTTCTCTTTTACCTTCATTTAAAGGCTTAAATACGCATGAAAGAGCTTTACAAGCAGGCGTAAAAATCTCAGGTTGTACTGTTCACCTTGTTACAGAAGACATGGATGCTGGAAAAATCCTTGCCCAAGCAGCTGTTCCAGTCTATCCTCACGATACCACAGAGTGCTTGGCACAAAGAGTTCTTAAAGCAGAGCATAAACTCTACCCTGAAGCCTTAAAAGTATTTATTGAAGGAAAGGGCAAAAATGTCGATGCGCAACAACAACTCTTATCTTTTTGATATATATCACAGCAATCTATAGCTTTTTTCAACGTTGTACATACATATAGTTCATCTTCAGCACCTATCATTAAAGATCTCTAATGTTGACAGGGTAAAGTTCATTTCTTCATAAATTTTTGCGTAGAATATGTAATTTTTTTATTATTTAAATTTCCAAATTGTTCTTGCTTATTTAAGTTTTCCGGATATTACCACGAGCTCTACGGATCAAAATACTCTCGTATTTCCCTTAAAAAATCTTAAAATACGCAATTTTTCTATTGCATCAATTTTTGCATCATGATGAAAGTGTTTCTTTAACTGTTAGTGCTAACTGTTTGAGTGTAAAAGGTTTAGATAAAAAACCAAAAACAGCATCTTGTGGAAGATTCTTAGCAAAAGCATCTTTTGCATATCCAGAAACGAAAAGAAATTTGATATCAGGATAGTTTTTACGGACTTCCTTTAATAAAGTAGGTCCATCCATTTCTGGCATCACCACATCGGAAACAATAATATCAACAACACCTTTTTTTTCTTCAAGAATAGAAAGGGCTTCCACCCCGCTTGCCGCCTCTAAAACCGTATATCCTCTCATTTGAAGAGCTCTTACCCCTCCCATTCTGACCGCATCCTCATCTTCAACCAATAAAATAGTCGCAGATCCCGTTAAGTCTATATTTTTATCTTTCTCTTCATCTTTTTCAATCTTCTGAGAAATTTCTCCTTTTATATCTGGGATATAACGGGGCAGGAAAATATGAAATGTTGCCCCTTCTCCCTCTTTACTTTCACAATAAATATATCCACCACTCTGCTTAATAATTCCATAAACCATTGATAAACCAAGGCCGGTCCCTTTTCCAACTTCTTTTGTTGTAAAAAATGGCTCAAACATTTTTTCTTGTATAGTAGCAGATATTCCAGTTCCTGTATCTGAAATAGTCAATCGCACATATTCACCAATTGCTAAACCCAGATGATTAAATTCAGCACTTTGTTGTTTTGTAATATTGTTTGTCGCAATTGTAACAATACCGCCATCGAACATGGCATCACGCGCATTAATAACCAAATTCATAATCACACGCTGAAAAGATGCCTGATCGACTTCAACGCTCCACAAATCTCTTCCATGGATAATTTTTAACTGAATATTATTCCCCAAAAGTGGTAAAAGAAGATTGCGAATATCCGATAAAAAATCTGTAAAATCAACCTCTTCAGGTCGAAGCGTTTGCTTTCTAGAAAAAGCAAGTAATTGCTGTACAAGAGCCGCTGCACGATTAGCATTATTTTTAATATTGATCAGATCAGCATGAGCCGGATCAGAGCTACGATGCGTATTTAAAAGAAGATCACATGACATTAAAATGGCTGTTAAAACATTATTAAAATCATGAGCAATGCCGCCTGCCAATTGTCCAACAGCTTGCATCTTCTGACTTTGCATCATTTTATCTTCAAGTGTTTTTTGTTCTGTTGTTTCAGTAACAGAGATAATGACCAAATCTTGTAGCGCATTACCATGATAGGGTGGTACAGACATAACATGAAGACGTAAATGGCACTCTTTATTCTTTTCTAAAACGGTTTCCAAAGAAATAAAATAATTTTTATTGGTCGCAATTTTCTGAAAGGCACGCTCTAACTGCACATAATCACGACGAGAAATAACATCATAAAAATTGATCGTTTTATCCATACATTCCATAAGTGATGAAAAAGCATTATTCATGTGAATCAGCTGCCCTTCCTGATTTACCACAGCTATTGCAAAAGGACTCGCATCAAAATATTCTTCTAATATACGAGGTAACTTTAATTGATCATTCTCTTCTTTTTGTATTTGTTGTGGAATGATCACAATACGATAAACGGCTTCCTCCTCTAAGAGAGAAGAAGCAGAGATAAAACAGTGAAATATTTTCTCACACGTGGTCTGTGAATTTAAACATAACGAGAACCTATAAGGTAAAGAGTAACCTGAGTTTTGATATCTGTTGATTTGCAAGCAAATATCACTCCATGAGCTCTTAGCACCAACATTCTCAAATAATGGATCAAAATGATATTGACCAACGGTAAAATTTGCTAAATCAACAGAGAACCATTCGGCAAAAACCGCATTGGCATAAAGAATAGTCCCTTGTGCACTCACGGATAAAAAACCAACAGGCGCTTGATCCAAATGATTGATCGCCTCTTGAAGGTTAGAGAAAAAAACTTCTCGGGTTTGTTGTAAATGGGAAATATCGCTAATGCGCCAAAATAAAAACTTTTTTTTCCGTTTTGTAATAGGTTGAATGGAGATATTATACCAAGCAGGTTTTTTTTGTGTAGAATCGGTTAAAATTGGTTGGTCTACTCTTAACTCTTCTTGCGCTGAAAGATTGTTATAAGCTGCAACTTTTAAGCGATAGGAAAGTGCACCAGCTCCTGGAAGATCAGCGATAACCCTATAACAAGACGCTTCAGGCTTATAGGTCAGAATTTTTTGATAGTTTTGATTAGAATAATAAACAAAACCAGAAAGATCAGAGATTACAATTGCATCATCACTCCTATTAAAGATGCTAAAATCAAAATCTTCATACAACCATGATGCATGGTATCTTAAAATTCCCATTCCACTTAAAGCAAGTGTTGCAACTCCGATAATCGCTAGAATCAAAAAAGATGCCACCACAGCCTTTTGCAAATAACTTTGTGGATAAAAAAAATCTAAAATGCCCATAATAAAGAGGAAAACTAAGGTAAAAACAGCAGCCAACATCACAACTCTCTGACGAGCAGAAGACGAAGACGCTGATCTTTCATTATTCTCAAAACCTTTATCCATCTCTCTCTGCCTTAGATTTAGCTGTCTCTTATACCAAGAAACTTCCTTTGTTATAAAATATATACTATGATATTATCTATCTAAGAAAGCTCACTTAATGTCAAAAGGCTTATTTCTTGTCTTTAAATGAGTCTTTTAAGGATATATTTATAAATTTATCTCAATAAAAAACGATAGTTTCCATAGCAAAATGGGAGAAAAACTATGTATATCTGGTTATCAGACCAAATAGGTGTCTCTGCTGCAAATATAACGATAAGCTCTTTGTTTTTTATAATAACAATTGCAGCCATTACCATAATTATCTTGTTTTTGCGCCGTTTAAATATGGGAAGATTCAAGACTAATAGAAAAAAAAATCTATCACGACTAGCATTATGTGAAGCAATTTCTATAGATCGAACACGCCACCTTGTTTTAGTCCGTTGTGATGATAAAGAACATTTGCTTCTTATTGGCGGATTAACAGATGTGGTTGTAGAATCCGATATTGCCAATACATCCAGAACACAAAAGAGAGAAATACACACCGATCCCACTTCTCCTCTTACAGAAAGAAACGATACGCCAGATAAAATCTCCTCTTCTTTTTCAAAACAAGCGGTAAAAGATTCAGCAATTACGGCCGAAATTGAAGGGAGGCAAGAACCATCTCTGTTTATTCCTACCCCTCCAAAATAAAATATTACAATTTTATTACTACAAACCTCTTTTGTGTATCGTTCTAATAACCTTTAATCATCACGATAAACTTTTTCACGTCGTTCGTGACGTTCTTGTGCTTCCAACGACAAAACGGCAATCGGCCGAGCTTCAAGACGTTTTATACTAATAGGCTCACCGGTTTCTTCACAAAAACCATATGTCCCATTATCAATTCGCTCCAAGGCAGCATCTATTTTTGAAATAAGTTTTCTTTGACGATCACGAGCACGTAATTCAATTGTACGATCAGTTTCACAAGATGCCCTATCGGTCAAATCGGGTTGACCAATATTCTCTTCCTGCAAATTTTCCAAAGTCTCACGCGCTTCTTTTAAGATATCATTCTTCCAAGAAACTAATTTAGCACGAAAATATGCCTTTTGCCGCTCATTCATAAAAGGCTCATCTTCACTAGGGCGATATTGACCATCAATCTCTTCGCTCATGCAATAAAAAACCTCCACATCTGCTCTGTGGGGTCTATATATTGTGCAATACCCATCAACACAAGAGTAAAATGTTTTTTCATAACAATCTACAAAATGTCTAAATACGCTGTTTGATCTTGTATCTTTTTTGATCTCAAGTTGGACTCTTGATTAAAAATTATCTTCCTTATTTTTTGATAAACCTTAAAAAGAAGAAAATTCAAAGCCCTATCCCTCCTCCTTTTTCAGCGCACTAAAATTTAAATGAAGCCCTAATCAACCATCTCACCACTGCCCAAAAATAAAAATCTTTATAAAGGTAAAGTGTGATATCCGCGATTCAAATACATCAAAGCATCTTTTTCTTGACTACGATTGATTGCAACAACTTCACCAATCAATACACAATGGGTTGCATGTTCATGCCAACAAATCAAACGACAATCAAAAGATGCTAAAGCATCTGAAAGACTAGGCGCCCCCGTTTGCAAAGTTCCCCATTGTTCAACATCAAAACGCTCATTTTGTGGAACATTGCAACGCCTTGAAAAGGCGTCCGCTAATGGACGATGTTTCCCTGCCAAGCTATTAACACAAAAAATTCCATTTTCCATAAACACATGATTCTTCAGATTATGGCGCATGAGACAAACAAGAAGTGTTGGAGGATCATCAGATAAAGAACAACATGCCGAAACCGTCACCCCGCGCTTTCCCTTAATGCCATCTGTTGTCACAATATGCACAGCGCCTGCAAAATGGCTCATAGCATCTCGATATTCTTGCGAAGAAACGGTAATATTATCTTGAAGTTCAGGCATTAAACACGTTTTATGATTCGACATATCTTTCACTTATCAAACTTTAAAATTTCAAGCGATCTTTCTATAACAAGGATCTATAATACGCATTTTTCTGTTCCGTCATAACACAAAAGATATTTGTGTATACACAGCAACATGATAAAAACAGCCAATCAAGGAGATTTTTATGCCCCATTCTCATCTTATTTCACCTTCACTCTTGGCTTCTGATTTTTCTAAACTTGGACAAGAAATATTAGATGTCGTTGATGCTGGTGCAGATTGGCTTCATCTTGATATTATGGATGGGCACTTTGTTCCTAACATCACCTTTGGCCCTGACGTCATCAAGGCTCTGCGTCCATTAACCAAAGCAATATTTGATGTCCACCTGATGATCAAACCTGTTGATCCTTATTTGGAAGCTTTCGCAAAAGCTGGCGCAGATATTATAACCATTCATGCTGAAGCAAGTCCCCATCTTCACCGTTCACTCCAAACAATCAAAGCAATGGGTAAAAAAGCAGGGATTGCACTCAATCCAAGCACCCCTGAACATATCCTTGAATATTTGCTTGATCAACTAGATCTCATCCTCATTATGACGGTCAATCCTGGTTTTGGTGGACAAAATTTTATTCCAGAAATAAAAAATAAAATTAAGCGCGTTAAAAGCATGATTGCAAATCGCCCTATTGATCTTGAAGTTGATGGTGGAATCACCGTTGATACGATTGGAATAACTGCAAAAGCTGGTGCAAATGTATTTGTCGCAGGCTCTGCAATTTATAAAAACGGAAACAAAGAGCTTTACAAAACACGCATGAATGCATTGCGCCAAGCTGCAATCCTCGCACAATAAGGAAAAAAATGATGATCACACGTTATTCCCGCCCTGAAATGGTAACAATTTGGTCTCCTGAAACAAAATATCGTATTTGGTTTGAAATTGAAGCCCATGCTTGTGATGCTCTTGCTCAACTGGGGGTTATTCCAAAAGAAGCAGCCAAAATCATTTGGGAAAAAGGGGCGGCCGCTGAATTTGATGTCAATCGCATTGATGAAATTGAAGCCATTACCAAACATGATGTTATTGCATTTCTAACCCATCTTGCTGAATTCATTGGACCCGAAGCACGTTTTATCCACCAAGGCATGACATCCTCTGATGTTCTCGATACAACACTGAGCATTCAATTGATGCGTGCGAGTGATATTTTACTCAAGGATATAGATCAACTCCTTGAAGCCTTAAAAAGACGTGCTTTTGAACATAAAGAAACCATTACCATTGGGCGGAGTCACGGCATTCATGCTGAACCAACAACATTTGGCGTCAAGTTCGCTCTCGCATACGCTGAATTTTCTCGTTGTCGCAAACGTCTTCTTGCTGCACGTGAAGAAATTTCTACTTGCGCGATTTCAGGAGCGGTAGGAACTTTTGCCAATATCGATCCACGCGTTGAAGAACATGTCGCAAAAGCCTTGAGGATGCGTGCGGAACCCGTTTCCACCCAAGTCATACCACGGGATCGTCATGCTATGTTTTTTGCAACACTTGGTGTTATTGCGTCCTCTATTGAAAGGCTAGCGATAGAAATACGCCATTTACAGCGAACAGAGGTTCTCGAAGCAGAGGAACATTTTTCACCAGGACAAAAAGGTTCATCGGCAATGCCTCATAAACGCAATCCAGTTTTAACAGAAAATTTAACGGGGTTAGCTCGTATGGTCCGTGCATTTGCACTCCCTGCCATGGAAAATGTAGCACTCTGGCATGAACGTGATATTTCTCACTCATCTGTCGAGCGTTATATTGGCCCTGATGCAACGATTACCCTTGATTTTGCACTTTCTCGCCTCACATCTGTCATTGAAAATCTCATTGTCTATCCAGAAAATATGCAAAAAAATCTTAATAAATTCCGAGGTCTTGTTCATTCACAACGGGTACTTTTAGCCCTCACACAAGCAGGAATCAGTCGTGAAGATTCATATCGGATTGTACAAAGAAATGCGATGAAGGTTTGGGAACAAGGAAAAGATTTTTTAGAAGAACTGCTCAACGACAAAGATGTTAGAAAAGCTTTAAGTGAAGCAGAACTTCGAGAAAAATTTGACCTTTCTTACCACACCAAACATATCAATACGATTTTTAAACGTGTTTTTGAACAACAATAGAACAATATAGAAAGTCCAAATCTATTCCATCTATGATCAAAAACCTATTGTGACAAAGAAAACAATTCATGAAAGCAAATCAACTCGATATTCTTATTATTCCTGGCTACAAAGGATCTGGTCCTGATCATTGGCAAACACGTTGGGAAAAAAAACTATCGACCGCCCGCCGTATAGAACAAGCCCATTGGTCAAAACCTGTTTGTGATGAGTGGGTTAATGAAGTTAAAACCGGCATCGCACAAGCTCAAAAGTCTGTTATGATTATTGCGCATTCATTAGGGGTTCCTACCGCGATTCATGCAACTGTACAAAATGCAGAAAAAATTTGTGGCGCTTTCTTTGTTGCTCCTCCCGATGTCGCCAATGAGAAAATACGTCCCAAACATTTAATGACGTTTGGCCCCTATCATCGTCAAAAGTTGCCTTTTCCTTCTATTGTCATAGCCAGTCGTAACGATGAATTTTGTCAATTTTCAGTTGCAGAAAAAATTGCCAAAGACTGGGGCTCACTCTTTGTTGATGCTGGGTATTCTGGCCATATTAATGCAGAATCTGGACACGGACCTTGGCCTGAAGGGCTTATGGTGCTCTCTCATTTTCTTGCAAAAATCTGATCCAAAAGAGGTAATCCTTTTTCTCATCGCCTCTGTCTCTTCACCTTTGGGTAGATGTATCATGCAAAAATTACAAAAGTATCATAGCAATATCATTGAGAATTTCAATCAATTAGGATAGTATCATTTACCTATGTTATTAAAAAGCTCTCAAAATAAATAGAGAATCGTAATGAATCGTCGTCACCGTATTTATGAAGGCAAGGCCAAAATTTTATATGAAGGACCTGAACCAGGAACCTATATTCAATTTTTTAAGGATGATGCCACAGCCTTTAATGCTAAAAAACATGAAATTATCGACGGAAAAGGGGTTTTAAATAACCGAATTTCGGAACATATCTTTGGCCATCTTGGACGTTTGGGCATCCCAACACATTTTATTAAACGCATAAACATGCGCGAACAGCTTATTAAAGCGGTGGAAATCATTCCTTTGGAAGTTGTTGTTCGCAATGTTGCTGCCGGCTCTCTTGCTAAGCGTTTAGGACTAGAAGAAGGAACCCCACTCCCACAATCCATCATTGAGTTCTACTATAAAAACGATTCCCTCGATGATCCCATGGTAACAGAAGAACATATCACTGCTTTTGGGTGGGCTGTCCCACAAGAGGTAGAAGATATCATGCAACTTTCAATTCGTATTAATGATTTTCTTTCTGGGCTTTTTGCTGGTGTCAACATCCAATTAATTGATTTTAAAATGGAGTTTGGTCGCCTTTGGGAAGATGAAACAATGCGCATTGTTCTTGCTGATGAAATTTCACCTGATTCTGCACGACTATGGGATATGCAGACACGAGAAAAAATGGATAAAGATCGTTTTCGTCGTGATATGGGGGGGCTTATTAATGCCTATCAAGAGGTTGCCAAACGCCTTGGTATTATGAATGAAAATGAACCAGTACGTCCAAGTGGTCCCGTCTTGGTAAAGTAAAAAAACGCGTCAGGTAAACACAAGATAAAATAATTACCACCTTCTATAAATACACCTCTTCAAGAAGAGGTTCTTTTAACAACAGGAAGCAAAAAATGAAAGCACGCATTACAGTTACTTTAAGAGAAAGCGTCCTTGATCCACAAGGGGAAGCTATTGTCGGTGCTTTAAAAAGTTTAGCTTTCGAAGGTATTCACTCCATTCGTCAAGGAAAAGTTTTTGATATCGTTCTTGATGACCAACCTTCTGAAAACGCAAAGAAAAAACTTGAGAAGATGTGTGAAGAGTTACTCGCAAATACTGTCATTGAAAATTATACTATCGAACTTCTTTAAGTGGAAAGCTCATGAAAACTGCCATCATTCAACTTCCTGGATTAAACCGCGACCGAGATATGGTTGCAGCATTGCATCATATAACAGGAGTTGAGCCACTTAAAATTTGGCAAACAGAGACAACAATTCCAGATGTAGATGTTATTGTTATTCCTGGTGGTTTTTCTTATGGCGACTACTTAAGATGTGGTGCTATTGGAGCGCGAACCCCTGTCTTAAGAGCTATTCGTGAAAAAGCACAAAAAGGCATTACGATCATAGGTATTTGTAATGGATTTCAAATTTTGTTGGAAGCTGGCTTGCTCCCTGGGACGTTAATGCGTAATGCTTCCTTAAAATTTGTTTGTCGTGAAGTTAAACTCGAAGTCGTTAATGCCAAGACAAAATTTTCTCGATATTATTCTAAAGGGCAAATTATTCGTTGTCCTGTTGCCCATCACGATGGAAATTATTTTGTAGATAGTGAAACCCTAAAACAAATGGAAGACAATGAACAAATTGTTTTTCGCTACGCAGAAAATACAAACCCTAACGGCTCAATAAAAGATATTGCTGGTATTGTTAATAAAGCTGGTCATATTCTTGGTATGATGCCCCATCCTGAAAACCTTATTGAACCCGCTCACGGAGGGATTGACGGTCGTTTGCTTTTTCAAAGTGCTTTAGAATTAGCCAATGGATGATGCTGCAAAAATTCTTGTCCTCTATAATTGTAAAACAAAGGTCTATATTGTTTCTCACATTGTAAAATTGTAAACGGAAATTCTATACAAATAACAATGGATATTATTCTCTAAACACATAATTATTTAAGATTATTTTTGCTCTTGAAATACACCAAACCAACAAAATCTTCAGCTTATAGGGACTATGAATATTTTTTAATTATTAAACCACATAAGTTTTCCATAATTTAAGCTGCTAGATTAAAAATTAAAATGCTAAATTTCGATTAATTTGACGGATAAATACTCATGAATCCTTGCAATAACATCACGATTACACCAGAGCTCATTGCACAACACGGCCTAAAAGAGGATGAATATCAACGTATCTTAACGTTAATCGGAAGAGAACCAACATTTACTGAACTGGGAATTTTTTCTGCAATGTGGAACGAACATTGTTCCTATAAATCCTCTAAAAAATGGCTCAAAACTCTTCCGACAGAAGGAAAGTGTGTCATTCAAGGGCCTGGTGAAAATGCTGGCGTTGTCGATATTGGTGAAGGGCAATGTGTTGTTTTCAAAATGGAAAGTCATAACCATCCTTCTTATATTGAACCTTATCAAGGAGCAGCAACAGGTGTTGGTGGTATTTTGCGTGATGTCTTTACAATGGGTGCCCGTCCTGTTGCAGCGATGAATGCACTGCGTTTTGGTGCTCCTGATCACCCCCGAACACGCCATCTTGTTGCTGGCGTTGTTTCTGGAATAGGGGGTTACAGCAATTCTTTTGGTGTTCCAACGGTTGGTGGAGAAATCAATTTTGATAAGCGTTATAATGGCAATATCCTCGTTAACGCTTTTGTCGCCGGTATTGCAAAAACAGACGCCCTTTTTTATTCTAAAGCACAAGGCGTAGGACTTCCTGTCGTTTATCTTGGTGCAAAAACAGGGCGAGATGGTGTCGGTGGCGCAACAATGGCTTCTGCTGAATTTGATGATTCAATCAGTGAAAAACGCCCAACCGTTCAAGTTGGTGATCCTTTTACAGAAAAATGTCTTCTTGAAGCATGTTTAGAGCTCATGGAACTTGGAGCTGTGGTTGCTATTCAAGATATGGGGGCTGCAGGTCTCACCTCCTCTGCCGTTGAAATGGGTGCTAAAGGAAATCTAGGAATACAGCTTAATCTCGATAAAGTTCCCGTTCGTGAAGAAAACATGACAGCCTATGAAATGATGCTTTCTGAAAGTCAAGAGCGTATGCTCATGGTCCTTAAACCAGAGTTAGAAAAGCAAGCAGCAGCAATTTTTCATAAGTGGGGGCTTCATTTTTCCATTATTGGAAAAACAACCGATGATTTACGTTTCCGTGTATTTCATCAAGGAGAAGAAGTTGTCAATCTCCCCATCAAAGAACTTGGTGATGAAGCACCTGTTTATGACCGTCCTTGGAGCGAACCTGCAAAAAAAACACTTCTAAAAGCAGAAGGCTTCAAACAAGTTAAGAATCTTGGTGATGCACTTCTGATTTTATTGAATTCGGCTGATCAAAGTTCACGGCGCTGGGTTTATGAACAATATGATACACTTATCCAAGGAAATAGCCTCGTTTGTCCAGGAAATGATGCAGGTGTTATCCGCATCAGCAATAAGAGTAAACGGGCTCTTGCTTTTTCTTCTGATGTAACACCGCGCTATTGTGAAGCTGACCCTTATGAGGGAGGGAAACAAGCTGTTGCAGAATGCTGGAGAAATATTACTACAACCGGCGCAATACCACTGGCTGCGACAGATAATCTCAATTTTGGCAACCCTGAAAAACCTGAAATTATGGGACAACTGGTTTCTGCGATAAAAGGTATCGGAGAAGCTTGCAGAATCCTCGACTTCCCTATCGTTTCTGGCAATGTTTCTCTTTACAACGAAACAAATGGGGAAGCTATTTTGCCTACCCCTACAATTGCTGGTGTAGGCCTTCTGAGTGATTGGTCTAAAATGGTAACAATAAGTGGTATGCAAAATGGAGATCGTATTGTTTTAGTGGGAGATTGCGGTTCTCATTTAGGGCAATCAATCTATGCACGTGACATTTTAAATATTGATGCAGGCGCCCCTCCCCCTGTGGATTTGCAACTTGAAAAAAAACATGGTCAATTTGTCCGAGATGTTATTCGTAATGGTTTTGTTCATGCCGCTCATGACATTTCTGATGGGGGACTAGCAATTGCACTTGCAGAAATGGTCATTAAAGCAGGTAAAGGAATCAAAGCCAAATTAAGCAATAAATCTCCCCACCATGCAGAACTTTTTGGAGAAGACCAAGGACGTTATCTTTTAGCCGTCAAACCTGATGCTCTCAATAATCTTAAAGAGCATGCCCAAACCCATGCCGTTTCTTTAACAGAGCTAGGTCAAGTTGAGGGAGATTCTCTTAACATAGATGGGATATTCGAACTTTCGGTAGAAAGTCTTACACAAGCCTATGAGAACTGGTTTCCAAAATTTATGGGTGAAGCGTAAAAATTTATTCTTTCTTGTAAAACAGCTCTTACAAAAAGATGAACAACATAGGAGAATAGTGATGGCAATGAGTGCTCATACAATTGAAACGCTTATTCGTGAAGGCATTCCCGATGCTACTGTAAGAATTCGTGATCTTGCTGGAGATGGGGAACATTATGCTGCAGAAGTTATTTCTGAAAGTTTTCGCGGGAAAACCCGCGTTCAGCAACATAAAATGGTTTATGATGCCCTTAAAGGCAATATGGGAAATGATCTTCATGCCTTAATGTTGCAAACAAGTATCCCAAAATAGTCTAAATTTTCTTCTTGCATTCATTCGTTCAATACGATTAAAACTAGTACGAACATAATTACACACTTATAAAAATCTGAAATATCGAGGGATAAAAATGACCACTGTTCATGATTTTATTGATAACGAGATTAAAACAAACGACGTTATTTTATTCATGAAAGGAACTCCTGATGCTCCGCAATGTGGTTTTTCAGGACAAGTCGTTCAAATTCTCGACTATTTGGGATTGAATTATAAAGGGATTAATATCTTAACTTCTGACGAACTGCGTCAAGGGATCAAAGATTACTCAAATTGGCCAACAATTCCACAGCTTTATGTCAAAGGTGAATTTATTGGAGGGTGTGATATTGTTAAAGAAATGTTTCAAAACAGTGAGTTACAGGAACTTTTGAAAGAAAAGAATATTCCTTGTAATCGATCATAGGTATCTTTCATTTTATTCAGACTCTTTAAAAAGAGCTGTTTTCAGACGAAATTTTTATTTCAAGGATGCCATATGTCATATTCAGTTGATGAACAGACGCATAGTGATGCGATTAAGAAAAAAATTGGCTATAAAGAATTTGTTATTCTTATTGCTTCACTCATGGCCATTAACGCTATAGCTGTAGACATTATGTTGCCGGCTATGCCTAATATTTTGGAAGGCTTAAATGTTCTCAACGAGAATGATCAACATTATATCATTTCGAGTTATCTTATTAGCTATGGTATTGCTCAAATATTTTTTGGTCCAATAAGTGATCGATATGGGCGACGCAAACTTATGCTTATTGGGCTTGCTTTTTATTCATTTACGGCGATTGGCTGTGCCTTTGTAACGGATTTTTCTCTCCTGCTTATTTTGCGTGTTTTGCAAGGCATTGGAGGCGCATCTATGCGGGTCCTTACGGTTTCTGTCGTACGGGATCTCTACTGTGGTCGAAAAATGGCAGAAGTTATGTCTATTGTTATGATGGTTTTTCTTGTTGCACCCATGGTTGGTCCCGCGACAGGACAGATCATTTTACTACTCGGACATTGGCAATTTATTTTTATTTTCATGGCAATGATCGGTTTCGGGCTAATGATTTGGATTCTATTCCGTTTGCCTGAAACACTTCATGAACAACGCCCTCTTTCCTTTTCTTCAGTCAAACACAACTTATGGATTGTTGTGACAAATCGTACAACACTTTGCTATACACTTGCAACGTCCATCATTTTAGGCTGCATTTTTATTGCTGTTAATACATCACAACAAACCTATGAAGGAATTTATAACTTAGGCTTTTGGTTTCCGATAGCATTTGCCATCGGTGCTGCATTTCAAGCTTTTTCATCATTTATGAATTCTCAACTTGTCGGACGTCTTGGAATGCGGCGGATTGCCCATGCTATGCTTTTGCTCTTTTGTGCCACTTCATGTATTTGGTTTATTGGATCTGTCTTAGCAGATGGCGTTATCCCTTTTCCCTTTTATATGGCGTTATATTGTATATTAATGTTTACCTGCGGTGGCATTATGGCTAATTTCAATACACTCGCTCTCGAATCTCTGGGCGAAATCGCTGGTACAGCCTCTTCTGTATCGGGCTTTCTTCAAACATCTATCGGTGCAGGACTAAGCTTTTTTATTGCCCAACAATTTGATGAAACAACTATCCCAAACTCAGCAGGATTTTTCTTTCTAAGTCTTATTGCCATTGTTCTTGTCTTATGGGCTGAACGTGGTCATCTCTTTAGGCAATATCATCATAATCCTAACGAATAAAAATGCTTAAGAAAAGATAATACCCCCCCTCTTGAAGAAGAGAGATATGCCTCTCACACAAAATAGAATACCTCTCAATACGACACTTTTGAATTAAATATTCACATATTCATTTTAAAGATACATCTCTCAAAGCACCAAATCATTTCACGACAGCACTCATGAATAATTAATGGTAAAATAATAAAGTGTTCTATCATCCCCACACTTATGAAGCGTAAAAGCTATTATATTTATTCTGTTCTCAATATTACAACAGCTCTTGGCACTTAAAATAGCTCATAAAAGATATTTTTAATTCTTTTCTTTGTAAGTTTCTATCTACAACACCAACCCACTTCTGATATGCAAAACAGATCATTTTGATTGTCTCAACATGAACAACATTAAAATAAGAAAACCTATGTAGATATTAGAACCTCTCATTTAATATGAAATGATATTGAATTATCAATATGTTATTATAGAATAAAAACACATAAGAAATTTTCTTTATGCTTTTATAGACTTAGAATAAAAACGCTCCGTTATTTAATTGGTAAATTTACCTGACTTTGGGAATCCTTTTGGAACCAAACGCCCAACACCCGCACGTATTCCCATCCATTCAATGAGATCATCAGCTTGACGGTTAAAGATTCGTTCAGCTGTATCTTGCCAACTTAAACCTTCTGATAAATTAAAAGTCTTGGCATCAACAATACCCCCTTCTTTGTAACGTTGTAAACGAACCCCTTTACCACGATTCATTTCTGGTATTTGTTCAATAGAAAAAATAAGCATTTTACGGTTTTCACCAACCACGGCAACATAATCACCATTGACAGGAACACAAAGCTTTACCTTATCAGGAGATTTCACATTCATCACTTGCTTTCCTTTTCGTGTATTGGCAATCACCTCTGCAGCAGGAACGATAAAGCCATTTCCGTAAGATGAAACCAAAAGTAATTTTTCTTCTGCATGATGCACAAAAGCTGTAAGAACATCATGCTCATCATCCATATCAACTAAAAGACGAATGGGTTCACCATGTCCCCTTCCTCCAGGCAAACTATTGGCACCAATAGTGAAAAACTTTCCACCAGTACTTATCAGCACAATCTTGTCGGTCGTAAATGCTGGAAATGCTAACTTTAAACTGTCTCCTTCTTTAAAAGAAAGCGCTTTGTAATCGCTTAAATGCCCCTTCAAAGCACGCATCCACCCCTTTTCAGAAATAACAACAGTAACCGGTTCTTTTTCGATCATCGCTTGTTGAATATCGTCAAGATCACGCCTTGGTGCTTCTTCGAACGTCGTGCGCCTTTTCCCTAAGAGCGTTTCAGGACCAAAAGTATTGCGAACTTTTTTAATCTCTTCTGAAATTATTTTCCATTGTTTTATAGGAGAATCTAACAAATTCTGTAGTTTTTCTTTTTCAGCTTTAAGGGTTTCAAATTCCTTACGAATTTCAAATTCTTCAAGCTTCCGTAAAGAACGCAAGCGCATATTAAGAATAGCTTCAGCTTGATTTTCTGTTAATTCAAAACGATTAATCAGCCTCTTTTTCGGTTCATCCTCTTCACGAATAATTTGAATGACCTCATCGAGATTCAAATAGGCAATAAGATAGCCATGAAGAATTTCTAAACGGCTATCAATTTGATCAAGCCGATAATGAGAGCGCCGAATAAGCACTTCTTTACGATGTTCAAGCCATTGCTGCATACTTTCGCGCAACGAGAGAACATTGGGTATTTTCCCCAACGATAGAACATTCAGATTAAGAGGAAATCTTACTTCAAAATCAGTCAATTTAAAAAGGGATTCCATAAGAAGTTCAGGGTCAACCGAGCGATTTTTAGGAACAAGCACGATGCGGATATCTTCTGCTGATTCATCTTGAATATCCTCAAGCATTGGTAAGCGCCGCGCAAGCAACAATTCTGCAGTTTTTTCAATAAGACGTGACTTTTGAACTTGGTAAGGAATTTCAGTCACAACAATCACATAAGAACCGCGGCTACCTATTTCCTGATGCCAACGTGAACGCAATCGAAAAAAACCCCGCCCTATACGATAAGATTCCTCAATACTCTTTTTAGGCTCAACCAAAATGCCACCGGTTGGAAAATCAGGCCCCAACACAAATTGATTTAAATCCTCATCACGCGTATCAGGGTGTGCAATCAAATGTAGTGCCGCATCACAGAGCTCAGCAACATTGTGGGGAGGAATAGATGTTGCCATACCAACAGCAATCCCTGAGGAACCATTGGCTAAAAGATTAGGGAAAGCACCTGGTAGAACAACAGGCTCTTCATCTTCTTCATTATAGGTCAAACGAAAATCAATAGCATTTTCATTAATGCCTTCAAGCAACAACGCAGCCACTTCAGTCATGCGTGCTTCCGTATAACGCATAGCTGCAGCATTATCACCATCAATATTACCAAAATTACCTTGTCCATCGACCAATGGATAGCGAACCGCAAAGCTTTGAGCCAAACGCACCAAAGCATCATAAATAGATGCATCCCCATGAGGATGAAATTTTCCCATAACATCACCGACAATCCGCGCACATTTTGCATAAGACTGTCCAGGATTTAATTTGAGAAGACGCATCGCATGAACAATCCGCCGATGGACAGGTTTCAATCCATCACGCACATCAGGCAATGCACGATGCATAATCGTAGAAAGTGCATAAGCCAAATAGCGTTCCTGTAAAGCAGAACGTAACTCTATTGGCTCAATATGTTCTTTATCAAAAGGTAAATTCATTTTATCAGACATAATATTAGAATAAAAATTCCTACAATAATAAAAAATTATTATGTAGGATTTATTTAATGAAAATTTTTATGAGTAAACTTTTTTATTAAAAGTCAACGATATAAAAATAAACGGTGTAATTAGAACATGAACAGAAAATTATATCAATTTGAAAAATTTATACATGTTCTTTCTCCTTGTCCTAAACAATATATGAGAATATTTAATAGATTACCGAAAAATTCTTTCAATATCCTCTTTAAGGGGTAAAAAACAAAATAAACCAAAAAAATAGAAAATATTTTCATTGTTAAGGAAAGCGAAAAGCATGTTTAAATAAATAAAAATCTAAAAAACAATGCTATTATTAGCTAATGCATCTAGGCAAAATAAAATCATGACACAACTTTTCAAAACGATTTTTATAGCCTTTCCCAAAATAACAGTTTCCCTGAAAATATATTTTGAATACAGATTATTCTAAACAAAAACCTTATTGAAAACTTTGCAAACCCGACGATATAATTTAACAGCTCACAAAGAGCTATTTCATCCTTTTGGCAATAATAAAAGCATCTTTCAAACATCATCTTTATTACAAAGATAAATTGTAATAACAACGCTATCCAGTTTTTCTATGAAAAACTTTAAAAGATATTCAAAGCTTATATAGTTCATGATAAATGAACTACGCTCATTTCGCTGCTTTTATCACAAAGGAAAGAGTGATTATGCAAGCAAGGAATAGAAATACTGGAACCATTTGCATACACAAACTGTCAGCAAAACGAAAACCTAGAAAGTATAATGACAGATTCTCCTTTATTCAATATAGACTGTGTTGTACAATGTGCCTTTTATACCACTCATGAAGCAATTGTATCCTCCACGAGCAAGTCATCATAAAACAAGATCAACTACATTAAGAGATATTCCTTTAGAAATAAGGCCGCTTGAAGGATTAACACAATAGCATTTTTTACTTCTCTAAATCCATAAGCAATACATATGTTCTTGAGAAACATCAAAACTTCACATTACGAAGCAAGATGAAAACAATCCATAAATCAACTTGATGAATTATTTTTGTGCGTAGGAGCCATGCGGATTCCTAAATCGCGTAATTGTGTAGAAGAAACATCAGACGGAGCACTCATTAAAAGATCAAGAGCCTGTTGATTCATCGGAAATAAAGCAACTTCACGTAAATTTTTAACACCTTGCAACAGCATAATGATGCGGTCAATTCCCGCAGCCATACCACCATGGGGTGGAGCCCCATAATGGAATGCACGATAAAGACCACCAAAACGATCTTTCACAACTTCCTTAGAAAGCCCTACAAGTTCAAAAACTTTAAGCATCATTTCTGGTAAGTGATTACGAATTCCACCGGATGCAATCTCATAACCATTACAAACAAGATCATATTGAAAAGCTTTAAGCGTAAGAGGATCTTGACATTCAAGAGCATTTTCTCCCCCCTGAGGCATGGAAAAAGGATTATGTGCAAAATCAATCTTTTTCTCATCTTCATTCCATTCAAAAAATGGAAAATCAACAATCCATGCTAAGGAGAAACGCTCTTTATCGACAAGGTCTAATTCTTCTCCTACCCGTGTACGAGCTGCCCCAGCAAAAGATGCGAATTTTTTTGGATCTCCAGCCACAAAAAAACAAGCATCACCACTTTCAAGTCCAAGTTGTATACGAAGCGCTTCAGTTCGCTGCTCACCAATATTTTTGGCAATAGGCCCTGCTCCTTCAAATTTTCCTTCTTCTTTGCGCCAAAAAATATAACCAAGCCCCGGTTGTCCCTCACCTTGTGCCCATACATTCATACGATCACAAAAAGCACGACTTCCACCCGTTTTAGCCGGAATAGCCCACACTTGTGCACTCTCATCATTCGCTAAAATTTGAGCAAAAACTTTGAAACCAGAATGATTAAAATGCTGAGAAACATCTTCCATAATGATCGGATTACGCAAGTCAGGTTTATCAGAACCGTATTTCTGCATTGCTTCATCATAAGAAATACGAGGAAAATTTTGTGTCACAGTTTTTCCATCGGCAAATTCCTCAAAAATAGAGCGCATAATAGGTTCCATAGTTCCTAAAACATCTTCCTGCTCAACAAAACTCATTTCAACATCTAATTGATAAAATTCACCAGGAAGACGGTCAGCTCGCGGATCTTCATCTCTAAAACATGGTGCAATTTGAAAATAACGATCAAAACCTGACATCATCAACAACTGTTTATATTGCTGTGGCGCTTGTGGTAGTGCATAAAATTTTCCCTGATGGACACGACTTGGAACTAAAAAATCACGTGCACCTTCCGGCGATGAGGCCGTCAAAAGCGGCGTTGTAAATTCCGTAAAACCATTATTTTGCATAGCCCGTCTCATAGCCGCAATAATTTCAGTTCGACGCATGATATTTTTGTGCATAGTCTCCCGACGCAAATCAAGAAAACGATATTTTAACCGAATATCTTCTGGGTAATCAGGCTCACCAAAAACCGGTAAAGGAAGCTCTTCAGACTTTGAAAGAATTTCTACCTCTTGTGCAAAAATTTCAATTTCACCTGTTGGAAGCGTTGCATTAATAACCTCATCAGAACGTGCACAGACCTCTCCATCCACACGAACAACCCATTCAGAACGTACTTTTTCAATAACTTTAAAAGCCGGTGAAGCAGGATCTGCAACAATTTGTGTGATTCCAAAATGATCACGCAAGTCTACAAAAAGAATTCCTCCATGATCACGAACACGATGAACCCATCCCGAAAGACGAACTTTTGTTCCTACATCACATTTACGAAGAGCCGCACAATGATGACTGCGATAACGGTGCATGTTTTTTGCCTTTGATTATAATATTCACATGCGCTACAAACGCTTTTTAAGGACCATTTGTCAAGATATGAGAATAAAAACGCTAAAATAAAAGTCAATAAAAGACAAATTTAATGTATCGAATTAGAATAGTATGATGAATCTTATTACACAAACAACAGATCTTGAAATTGCACTGAACGCTCTAAGTACCTCTGATTTTGTAACAGTCGATACTGAGTTTATCCGCGAAACAACTTTTTGGCCTCAACTGTGTTTAATCCAGCTCGCATCACCAGACATTACAGTTCTGATTGATCCCATAGCACCAGATATTGATTTACAACCATTTTTTGATCTTATGATCGATAAAAAAATTGTCAAAGTTTTTCACTCTGCCCGTCAAGATATTGAAACGATTTATTATCTTGGAGGCGTTATTCCTTCTCCTCTCTTCGACACACAAATAGCAGGATCAATTTGCGGATTTGGCGATTCGATCTCCTATGATCAAATTGTACAACGCTGCACGGGGCATCATCTTGATAAATCCTCTCGCTTTACAGATTGGAGTTGTCGCCCCCTGTCTGAAAAACAACTGCTCTATGCCCTTGCCGATGTAACTTACTTAAGAGATGTTTACCTCCTCTTGAAAAAAAGGTTAGAAAAAAATCAACGAACTCACTGGATGGATGATGAAATCACAATCCTCTTAAATCCAAAAACCTATGATATGCCAGAAGATGAAGCATGGAAAAAAGTAAAAGGAAAAGTTAAAAAACCGCGTGAACTTGCCGTACTACAAAAGATAGCAGCTTGGCGTGAACGTGAAGCACGAAAATACAATATGCCACGTCGCCATATCATGAAAGATGAATGTCTTATAGAAATAGCAACCCAACAACCAAAAGATGAATCTACATTAAAACGGTTGCGCAGTCTTAATAAGAATTGGGATAAACGCTCAATTGCTTCATCATTAATCAAAGCTGTCCACGAAGGCTTAGAAGTTGATCTTTCTACTTTACCCCCTATTCCTAAACATAATCCAATCAACGATACAACAGCCGCTGCTGTCGATCTACTCAAAGTATTATTAAAACTTGTTGCAAATGAAAACAGTATTGCCCCTAAAATTATTGCAACATCTAATGATTTAGAAAAAATCGCCAATGGAGGAATAAAGAAGAATATCCCCGCTATGAATGGCTGGCGCTACGAAATATTTGGTAAAAAAGCGGAACAACTGCTAAAGGGACAGATAGGGTTTTACTTTAACGATGGAAAGATAAGCACAAAACAGCTTTAATTTACATTTCCTCTACATTCCTAAGATTTCCATAAGGTCTTCTAAAGAAAGTTTTATTTTATGTCAAAATGAGTGGAAAATTAAAAGAGAAAAATTTTTATAATAAAAGCGCGTTTCATTACAAAAATAGGAGCTTAAGCCTAATAAAAAAGTATGAAAAGATAATATCCTATACTATTCTATCATATAAAAAGTCCTTATCAAAATTGCAATCCAATACTTAAAAATGAACGAGCATAGAAACTAAAATACCTAGCCTTTTAAAAGGTGAAACACGAATAAATGAGAAGAAAAAATCAAAAAATTTCAAAAGCAAGAGGTTGTTTTATTAATTTTGATAACTTCTTTAATCGTCCAAGAGGACGTTCTCCCAATAATCCAGAATAATTTTTTGGGATCTGCAAAACAATATGATCTGCTTTTTTATGCCAAAATAAATGAGGTAAAATTCCTGCAACAGAAGCGCTAAACAAATGAGCAATACGCATTATTTCACCAAGAATACGTGCTTTTTCAATGATACTTTGCGTTGCTAATTGAAAAATGGGAAGAGATTCTTTATCAACCAGTAGACTTGTATTGCGAAAGAAAACAGCAAGCGCTGCATAAAGACGCCCCTCATGAGAAATTCCTGGGTAAGATCCTAATGCTATCTGATTAGCTGCTTCATTGCCTCGATAATCTGGATGTATACGCCAACCAATATCCGCAAGAAGACAAGCCGCTTGACGATAACGGCATTCATTTTCAGTTTCTGAAATTCCAAAAACCTCAAAGGCATTCGTCGTGAAATCAATAAGTTCTTCTGCTTGTTTTGGTGAACGTGCCCGTAAAATAGCCATTTCTGTGCACGCCGCAATGAGAGGGTCTGAAAGTCGAATTGCCTGAGGCAAGCGTGAATAAAGAAAACCTTCACGAACGCCAGCACCAGAAAAAATTATCTTCTCAAACTCCATACACTGAATGAGTTCAATAAGGACAATTGCCCCATACGATAAAAGTTTCCGACGATTCTGCGAAATCGCTGAAATCCCTTTCATATTATCAATATTGCCGCTTGCTACAAGACGTAAAAAGTTCTCCATTTCAGTGGATTCAACTTCATAGCCATGCATAACAGGGAGCCGATAGTGTTTCGTTGCCATATGAAGTTTTGCCAAATTACGCCACGTCCCCCCTACAGCATAAAAATAACGTGCCCGATCTTTACGCGTACGTATAACAGAAGATTGATAAAATTGCTCATGGACAATTTTTGCCGCGATAGCATTATCATTATTGGACATATACTGCAGCCGTAAACCACCTAATGGAAGCGTTATCCCTTCACCGACATTAGAATGATCAATATCAATCAATTCGAGACTTCCACCCCCAAGATCTCCAGAAATACCCTTTGGTTGATAAAAAGTAGAAATAACCCCATAGGCTGAATACATAGCTTCTTCACTTCCTGAAAGAAGATATATTTTATTTTGTAAAATCTCTTCAGCACTTTGAATAAACGCTACACCATTTTTTGCATCTCGTGCCGCCGCCGTTGCTAAAGTATAAACCTCATCTGCTCCAATCTGTCGACAAAGCGTACGAAACCGTTTGAGCGTTTGCAACGCCATTTTTATCGATTCTTCTTCTAAAAACCCCGTTTTTGCCACACCATGACCAAGACCACAAAGAATCTTTTCATTAAACAAAACCGTTGGTGAGCGAACAAGCCCCTCATAAATAACCAACCGAACAGAATTTGATCCAATGTCAATAACAGCAACAGGCTTACGCCCTTTTAGCCGACCTTGAGCATCTTTATATGTCATTGGATTTCAGTCTTTATACATTTCAGCTTGTTGCCGATGCAAAGCAACCAAGCGTGAAATAGAAGATTCAAAAAACTCATTCTCCCCCGCAAAACTTGTATTGGCCATAAAATACTCCTGCGCATTAAACGGGCTTTCACCTATCTGCGGTGTGATACGTTTTGATGTTCCATCCTTGAGTATATCAAAGCTTTGTTGATTATCAATGAGATTAGCAACCATAATTTGTAAAAGAATCTTCTGTCGCACCATTTTATTAAAAACTGGAACCAATATTTCAATACGGTAGTCTAGATTACGAGGCATCATATCAGCAGAACCTAAGTAAACAAGAGCATTTTCATTAGGCAAATCTTGACCATTCCCAAAACAAAAAATACGACTATGTTCAAGAAAACGCCCAACAATTGATTTTACACGAATATTATCCGAAATTCCTGGAATACCAGGACGTAAACAACATATCCCCCGCACAACCAAATCAATCTGTACCCCTGCTTGACTAGCACGATATAAAGCATCAATGATCTCAGAATCAACCAATGCATTCACTTTTATCCAAATAGCAGCAGGCTTTCCTCGTTGTGCATGAGCAATTTCTCCCTCAATATGCTCTAAAATACGACCACGCAATGTTAAGGGCGAAAAAGCAATCTTCATTGTTTCATGCGGACGCTCATATTGTGCAATATAATTGAACAATAACAAAACATCATGAGCAATATCATCATTCATGGAAAAAAAAGAAAGATCCGTATAAGTTTTAGCGTTAACGGGATGATAATTTCCTGTTCCAAGATGCACATAAGAACAAAGACGTTTTCCTTCACGTCTCACAACCAGAGACATCTTGGCATGTGTTTTTAAGCTAATAAAACCAAAAATAACTTGAACCCCAGCACATTCAAGATCCCTTGCCCAACGAATATTTGCTTCCTCATCAAAACGTGCTTTAAGTTCTACCAAAGCAGTCACAGACTTCCCCTGTTTAGCAGCTTCAATCAAAGCGCTAACAATTGGACTATCATTTGATGTACGATAAAGTGTTTGTTTGATTTCCACAACATCAGGATCAAAAGCAGCTTGACGTAAAAATTGGACAACAACATCAAATGTCTCATAGGGGTGATGAATCACGAGATCATTTTTACGAATAGCTGCAAAACAATCCCCATTATGTTTACGAATAGATTCTGGAATACGAGGAATATAAGGAATAAATTTGAGATCATCACGAGAAATAGAAACAATCTCTGAGATCATATTAAGCGCTAAAAATCCATCAAGAACATTAATACAATTATCAGGAACAGCAAGACACTTCGTTATAAATTGGCGTAAATTCTCTGGCATTTTTGCGTTAAATTCAACGCGAATAACCTGCCCACGCCGCCGTCTTTTAAGAGCTTTTTCAAAAAAATGAACAAGATCCTTAGCTTCTTCTTCTACTTCAATATCGCTATCCCGAATCACTCTAAATGTACCCATTCCATTAACCTCATAGTGAGGAAATAGATATTTGATAAAAAGATAAATAACATCTTCAGATGCAATAAAACGAAAATGTTTGCCCTCCTGAGGAAGAAGAATAAAACGCCTCAAAAGCGTTGAAATAGGCAATAACACGGTACGTGCATGTTGGTCTGTCCCTTCAGACAATTGAAGTGCTAAAGAAAGCCCTAAATTAGGAATAAAGGGAAAAGGATGCGTAGGATCAACAGGCAAAGGTTTTAGAACAGAAAACATTTTATCAAGAAAATATTTTTCAAGCCATGATTTTTCAATCTCTGAAAGATCATCAGAACAAATAATTTCAATATCATTCTTTCTTAATTCATCACGTAAAACATTCAATTCCTGTAATTGATGAGTCTGCAACTGTGAAACCTCAGCGAGCACAATATCAAGTTGTTCCTGTGGCGTATACCCATCTGCACTGCACGCTGTAACATGAGCACGAATTTGAGCCGCAAGCCCCGCAACACGAACCATAAAAAACTCATCAAGATTTGTTGCTGAAATCGAAAGAAATTGTAGCCGTTCTAATAAAGGATGTTTTGAATTAGCCGCTTCCATCAAAACACGATTATTAAATTGTAGCCATGAAAACTCTCGATTAATAAATCGTGCCGGATTTTTCATCATTATATCCGATATAGAAATTTTATCTGCCACCCTCTGTTCCATATCTTCTCATTAATCTTCTTTTATACTTGCTAAAATCCTTGAAGAAACACCTCACATAATATTCTCTAATATGTTACCATACTCATAATACATCAGTGTCCAATTTTTATTATCATGTTTTCATTGAATATTTAAAAATACTTAGAAACAAATTTCATCTGCAAAGTGCTAAAAACATGACGATTATTCCGTATAGCATAAAAGAAGAGTATTTTGTCTTAAAAAGCATCTTGCATTATTATAAGCATTATTACAAACTCACACTTATAAAATAGAAGAGCCTCATCACAGCTGATGAGATAATTTATTCTGGAGTTTATACACCATGGCTGATCATAATATTCCCCATTTTCAAAATGATCTTGGATATAAAACAATCGAAATTGGTGTGAAAGAATTTATGTGCGTAGGCGCTACACAACCATTCGATCATCCTCATATCTTTATCGACATGGGAGCAGCCGATGAGAAAATCTGCCCTTATTGCTCAACTCTTTATCGTTATGTTCCCTCACTCTCGTACGATCAAACAAACCCCACAGGATGTTTATATCATCCAAAATAGCCACTATAATGCGTTCTCGGACTTTCTACCACTCTTTTAATTATGTTTATTTAATATGAAATCATTTATGGAGCAATCACCCATCATCGTTGGAGGAGGAATTGCTGGTTTAAGTACCGCTTTAGCGCTCGCTCATAAAGGCATTGCAAGCACCCTTATCGAAAAATATAAGCAACTTGAAACGGTAGGAGCTGGTATTCAACTGACTCCAAATGCAACATCTATTCTCGCACACTGGAACCTTCTTAACAAACTCACTGAAATCGCAACAATCCCACATTTTCTTGAGCTAAAAGATGGGATATCTTTAAAAACACGTCTACATGTTCCTCTTATCAATCTAACAGAAAAATATTGGAAAGCCCCTTATATGACAATTCATCGTGCGGCTTTACAAAAAATTTTATATAATGCAGTGATTGCAAATCCCCTGATTCAATACAAAGCAGGCGAAACGATAGTATCTTCTACCCACTCTGCAACCAACATTAAAATAACAACAATAAAAACAGATACAACAACAAAACGGCTTTATTCAACGCCCCTCCTGATCGGATGTGATGGTGTTTGGTCAACATTAC
Source organism: Bartonella tribocorum (assembly GCF_002777915.1). Lineage (GTDB taxonomy): Bacteria > Pseudomonadota > Alphaproteobacteria > Rhizobiales > Rhizobiaceae > Bartonella > Bartonella tribocorum_A. The sequence goes on from NZ_NJGE01000006.1 coordinate 31,545, forward strand.
GGCAACAATCTCCTTTTCATGAAAAAGCAAATTTTAGTGGCTTTATTGCTTGGCGTACAACAACAACATTTGATAATCTTCCTCAAAACTTTTGTTCTTCGTTGCACAATATGAAGACAATCACAGCTTGGATGGGACCAAACAATCATCTTGTTGTCTATCCCATTCAATCGTCAGAAAAAATGTTTAATTTTGTTGCCATCACAAATGGAGAAAAACCAAAAGAAGGATGGGCCCATAAAGGAGATAAAGAAAAACTCAAATCTCTTTTTAAAGGTTGGAATTCAAAAATCTTACAACTCTTTGATCATATTGATGAATGGAGATATTGGCCACTCTTTCACATGAAACAAAATCGTTTTTTAGGCTTAGACAGACAAGTATTTGTTGGCGATTGTGCGCATGCAGCCTTACCTTTTGCAGCACAAGGTGCTGCTATGGCAATCGAAGACTCTGCCACATTAGCAGAAGCACTTTCATTGAAAGATCTTCCATTAACGAAAGCACTTTCGCTTTACGAAACAACACGCATCCCCCGTATTGAAGCAGTAAAAAAACGCGGAAATTTCAACAGATTAGTCTATCATGCAACCGGACCCATAGCAATAGCCCGTAATCTCATGATGAAAATTCGTACACCAGAGAGCATTATGTCAAGTCTCCATTGGCTTTATATGTATAATGCGATGAATTCCATAAAAAATCGTGATAAAAACTTATAAAACTCTTCCAGTACTTTGAATATTACCAAAGAAAGAGATTTTTTGACAAAAGTTCATCACAGTTTACTCAAATAAAAGCAAAAGATTTCTAAATCACCTACTTGGTTTTCAAAACTCAACTTTTAACTTTTCCAAAAGTTTCCCCAATAGCCCTTACTTTAAATCTTGTTTTAACTCAATTCGACATCGACAACACCTTGAATTAATTTCATAGCATTTGCGACTTGTGAATTAACCTTATATCGTTTTGGAAGTGCAATTTCGACTTCTCGTAATCCCTCTTCCTGAATCAAAATAAGCCCAACCTCTCCATGCCCCCCAAGATTTAAATTTTGTTCAATTTGTGGAAGCATATCAACTGTTTTGATAAAAAGACGCATCATTTTATGCTGTTGTAACGCTTCCTTTTCCAAAGACTGAATTGTCTCAATTCGCAAACTAACCCCTTCAGAGCGATTTTCTGCACTCACCGTAATAATAAAAGATTTTCCAGGTTCTAGCATCTCTTCATAATCCGAAAGTGCTTCAGAAAAGAGAACGGCCTCATATTGTCCACTTGTATCAGAAAAATGAATAATTCCCATTTTTTTACCAGATTTTGTTTTGCGCACATTTTTTGCCACAACGGTTCCAGCAAGCCGTGCAGCCGTTGCCCCCCCTTTAACGGCATTGGCAAAATGACTCCAAGCCTGAACACGTTTTTTGGCAAGAATAGCTTGATACTCATCCAATGGATGCGCAGAAAAGTAAAAGCCTATTGCTTGAAATTCTCGATAAAGTTTTTCAGCCAGCAACCAAGGAGTCGCTTGGGATAAAATCAATGGTTCTTTTAATCCGCCTGCCATTCCAAATATATCAACCTGCCCACTAGAATTGTCATCAAAAATACGAAGTGCCCGTGCATGAAGCGTTCCAAGATTGGCTAATAAAACTTCACGTGCAATATTAAAACAATCAAAAGCGCCAGCACAAACTAAACTTTCCATCGCACGCTTATTGACAATACGAGGATCAACACGTGCACAAAAATCTTCCAGATCCTTAAAAATCTTATTCCCACGACAAGCAACAATATGATCGACAACCGTTTCTCCCACCCCTTTAATGGCAGCAAGAGAATAATAGATACAGTGATCCCCAACCTCAAAAACACGATGAGATGTTTGTATAGAAGGTGCAATAACTTCAATACCCATCCTTAATGCCTCACGCCGAAAATCATTGAGCTTATCCGTATTCGTCATATCATGCGTCATTGAAGCAGCTAAAAACTCAACGGGATAATTGGCTTTCATATAAGCTGTTTGATAAGAAACAATCGCATAAGCAGCAGCATGCGATTTATTAAATCCGTAATCAGCAAATTTTGCTAAAAGATCAAAGATAATATCAGCTTGCTCTTTATCAACACCACCAGCAACAGCTCCATTGACAAAACGTGTACGCTGTTTTTGCATTTCGGCATGAATTTTTTTCCCCATAGCACGACGTAATAAATCAGCTTCTCCAAGCGAATAACCAGCCAACACCTGAGCAATCTGCATCACCTGTTCTTGATAAACAATAACACCTTGTGTTTCTTTAATCAGATGATCTATTTTAGGATGAATAGAAGCTATTTCCTCTTCTCCGTGTTTGCGTGCATTATAGGTTGGAATATTCTCCATAGGACCAGGACGGTAAAGCGCAACCAGCGCAATAATATCTTCAATACGGTCTGGCTTCATTCCAATCAGCGCCTTGCGCATACCAGAACTTTCCACCTGAAATACACCAACCGTTTCACCACGTGCCATCATAGCGTAGGTTATTTCATCATTCAGAGGAATATTTGACAAATCTATTTTGATCTTCTTTCTGGCCACAAAATCAACAGCCATTTTCAAAACAGTCAGCGTTTTTAATCCAAGAAAGTCAAATTTTACCAATCCTGCTTGTTCAACATATTTCATGTTAAATTGTGTAACCGGCATATCAGAACGAGGATCACGATACATCGGGACAAGCTCCCAAAGCGGACGATCTCCAATAACAATCCCAGCAGCATGCGTTGAAGCGTGACGATAAAGTCCCTCCAACTGAAGTGCTATATCTAATGTACGTCCCACGACGGGATCTTTTTTCTTTTCCTCTTCAAATTTAGGCTCATCCTTAATAGCATCAGCCAATTCTACCTGACTTCCTGGTGTAGCAGGAATTAATTTTGTAAGATAATCCACCTGACGATAAGGAACTTCTAAAACACGTCCCACATCACGCAAAACTGCACGTGCCTGTAACTTACCAAAGGTAATAATTTGAGCAACTTGATCACGTCCATATTTTTTTTGAACATATTGAATAACTTCTTCACGCCGCTCTTGACAAAAGTCAATATCAAAATCTGGCATCGAAACACGATCTGGATTGAGAAAACGTTCAAAGAGAAGAGAAAAACGCAATGGATCAACATCGGTAATCGTCAATGCATAAGCAACAAGTGAACCTGCACCAGAACCCCGTCCTGGACCAACGGGAATATCATGAAATTTTGCCCACTTTATAAAGTCTGAAACGATAAGGAAATATCCAGAAAATTGCATACGCGTAATAACTGAAACCTCATAATCAAGCCGCTGCTCATAATCTGCAATCGAATACCCTTCAGCCAATCCAATTGTTTCAAGCCGCATCTTCAAACCAGCTTTAGCTTGATTTAACAATTCACTATCTTCTGCTTCTAAAGTGTTTTCTGAATGAGTAGATTGTTCTATAAAACGAGGCAATATCGGTTTTCGAAGAGGCGTGGCAATATGACAACGCAATGCAATTTCAACACTATTTTCTAAAGCTTCTGGAAGATCAGAAAACAGTGCAACCATTTCATCTTGTGACTTCAAATAATGATCTGGCGTCACCCTTTTTCGATCTGGATTAGAGACAATTTGTCCTTCTGAAACAGCCATTAACGCATCATGCGCTTCATACCCTTCTTTCTTCAGAAAAAAGGCTTCATTCGTTGCAACAAGAGGAATTTCATGCGCATAAGCCAATTCAATAAGGTCTGCTTCTATTCCTCGATCATAAGAACCATGCCGTTGTAATTCCACATAAAGACGATCAGCAAAAGTTTTTTTCAAATAAATTAAACGTTCAACAGCGCGTTCTTTTTTTTCTTCTGCCAAAGAATAATTAATAGGCCCTCCCTTGCCCCCCGTTAAAGCAATGATACCTTCACTGTACTCTGACAACCAATCAGCTTTAATATGAGGAGGATCAGTATCACATTTATCAAGATAAGCACGGCTCACAAGACGAACCAAATGGGCATAACCGGTTTTACTAGCAGCAAACAAAACAATAGAGCAAAAATCAGAAGCATGACGTCCTTTAAGCAAACGTGAATGATCATTTTCATCACAAAAATCAACAGCAAGCTGACAACCAATAATAGGTTGAACCCCATGAGAAAGACAATACTGCGAAAATTCCAAAGCCCCAAATAAATTATTGGTATCGGTAATAGCAACCGCTGGTGCCTGATCTGAAATCGCCTGTTGAATAATTTGGGGAATTTTTAAAGCTCCTTCGAGCAAAGAATAAGCTGAATGCACTCTCAAATGAATAAAGCGAGGAAAAGAATTTTTATACTCTTGTAGTTTATTTTTTTTAACCACTCTCACAATTTCCTACTAAAAACTAAATGCCAAACAGCACCCGTTAAAAAAATTTCAGGCTAGCATAACTTTAAAGCTATAAATTTATCATCCCACATGATCAATATTATTGATCTTTATAAGAGAGTTCTATCAAGAAAATGCCTCTATTCACAGCAAATAAACGCCTAAAATAAAAGGAAGAAAATATACCTCATATGAGCACTTTAATTTTAGCATTCTCTAGATTAGATTTCTCTTTAAATATTCATTTTTCTTCCTAAAACTCAATGTGTTAATAAAACAATTCCCCCTTTATGACTTTATCCCCAAAAAGCTCTTCATAAAGGTCTAGAAAAAATAAAAAGAGCAAGTTAAATTTCCCCATGCTTCCAAATCTTCTTATCCCTCTTTTTAATTCTATTCGGACCCTTTCTGGTATTACACCTAAAACCTATGGCTTACTGACAAAACTTTTAAATGTTAATCCTACACACCGTGAAGCAACCCTTATTGATCTTCTTCAATTAATGCCCCATTCCGTTATAGACCGCAGAATGTGTCCCAGCATTGCTTATGCAAAAGAAGGAGAAACGGTTACGCTCGAAATTATTATCGATCAACATCAACCCCCACCCCGTGGTCATAACAAAATCCCCTATCGTGTTATCGCCCATGATCAAACAGGAAAAATAAATTTAGTTTTTTTTCATGCTCAACCTCTTTGGCTGAAAAAACAACTCCCTGAAGGGAAAAAAATCATTGTATCAGGAAAAGTTGAATGGTTTAATGGGCAACTTTCAATGGCGCATCCCGATCATATTGCCCCAAGCGAACAATCAAATCAGATTCCTCTCATCGAACCTGTTTATCCCTCTACTGCAGGACTAGCCGCAAAGACACTAAGACGTGCCATACAAAATGCTCTTGATTTTATTCCTCTCCTCCCAGAGTGGATAGACGAAAATGTTAAAAAGCAGCAAAATTTTTCTTCCTTTTCTGTTGCTTTACGCCGTATCCATGCTCCCATTAATCCCGATGATCTCTCCTTAGAAAGTACAGCACGCAAACGTCTTGCCTATGATGAACTGCTCGCTTGTCAATTGGCGCTAGGCCTTGTGCGTTTGAAAACCAAATCTCTTGTTGGGACTTCTCGACCATCAACAGGAATTTATACGAAAAAATTGCTCAATGTTCTCCCTTTTCAACTCACAACGGGGCAAATGAAAGCAGTAGAGGATATCGCCAATGATCTTGCTTCACCAGAACCGATGCTAAGACTACTCCAAGGCGATGTAGGCGCAGGAAAGACCATCGTTGCACTGATGGCAATGGCACAAATTGCTGAAAATTCAGGACAATCAGCTTTAATGGCCCCCACAGAAGTGCTCGCTCGGCAACATTTTGCCACTATTGCCCCACTTGCCGAAAAGATAGGCTTAAAAACAACGCTTTTAACAGGACGAGAAAAAGGAAAGTCGCGGACCAATATCTTAAATGATATTTTATCAGACAAAGTTTCTATTGTCATCGGAACCCATGCTCTCATACAAGACAGTGTGACTTATAATAATCTTGCCTTAACCATTATCGATGAGCAACACCGTTTTGGTGTGCATCAACGTATTGCACTTACAGAAAAAGGCGATAAACCTGACATGCTGGTCATGACTGCTACCCCCATTCCCCGCACCCTTGTCTTAACAGCTTTTGGTGACATGGATGTCTCTAAAATTACAGAAAAACCAATAGGACGACAACCCATTACAACAGCAATGCTTTCTTTAAAACGTATGCATGAGCTTATAGAGCGAATCGCAATAGCACTAGACAAAGGAGAAAAACTCTATTGGATTTGTCCTTTAGTGGAGGAATCGACAGCTCTTGATCTTACTTCAATTGAAAATCGTTTTGCGTTTCTCCATGAGCGCTTTGGGACTCTCGTTGGAATGATCCATGGCAAAATGTCTACAGCAGAAAAAGAAACCGCTATGGCATCTTTTAAATGCGGAAATACACGTATTTTAGTTGCAACCACCGTCATTGAAGTAGGCGTGGATATTCCAGACGCTTCGATTATTATCATCGAACACGCAGAACATTTTGGCCTTTCACAATTGCACCAATTGCGTGGACGTGTAGGACGAGGTGATAAAAAATCTTCCTGCATTTTGCTCTATAAAGAGCCACTAACCAAAACAGCAGCCACACGCCTGAATATTATACGCAATACAGAAGATGGTTTTGAAATTGCTGAAGAAGATTGGCGCTTGCGAGGTGAAGGAGAACTTCTAGGAACAAAACAATCTGGGATTCCTGAATTTCATATAGCAAACCTTGCAGTTCACAGCGATCTTTTGTCCATAGCAAGAAAAGATGCACGCTTATTTTTACAACGCGATCCTCATCTTTCCTCTGAGCAAGGACAAGCTTTACGATTGCTTCTTTATCTTTTCGGACATGACGATGCTGCGCGCCTCTTACGAGCAGGATAATTCTAGAAAAAATATTTGATAAAAACTTCTCTATTCAAATATGATTTTCTTTTTTCCAATCCCCCACAATACCCGAACGCAATCCCTACACTATTATGCTTCATGAAAGAATAACAAACCAACAGCAGCACTTTCTCTCCCAATCTGGATTACGCTTTACATTAAAGGAGAAGAAGCATATTACTGCGCCTTTTTACTCTTAATATTCATACATCTAGTCCATTTTCTGATCGTTAAGGAAACATTTTTTATTCTGTCATCAAGAATTTGAAACGAAAAGTCCTGTCTTCGATATTCTCATTCAACAAAGAAAAATGAATTATCACTATGAATCAATTTGTTACAGTTGATTATGTTCGACAAATTCAGAAATACACAATCTATTTTCATTCAACCGTGACTGATTTTGCTAAATTACGAGGCTGATCAACATCTGTACCTAATAAAACAGCCGTATGATAAGCGATTAACTGAATGGGGAGAGCATAAATAATAGGAGCAATAAATTCTGGAACATCTGGCAAAATAATCGTTGATAAAGTCTTAAGACAAGCTACTTCTGCGCCTTTTTTATCGGTGATTAAAATAATACGACCATTGCGCGCAACCACTTCTTGCATATTAGAAAAAGTCTTTTCAAACCACCGATCATAAGGAGCCACGACAATAACGGGTATTGTCTCATCCACCAACGCAATTGGCCCATGCTTCAACTCACCCGCAGCATAACCTTCAGCATGAATATAAGAAAGCTCTTTCAGTTTAAGAGCGCCCTCCAAAGCAATTGGATAAGAAGTTCCACGTCCCAGATAAAGAACACTTTTTGCGTTCACCAAATCACGACAAATAGATTCAATTTCACTCTCTAATTTTAAAACCTCATTTAAAATACGGGGAACTTCTGCCAACTGTTGAACCAATTGCTGTTCCATTTGAACCGAGAGGTAGCCACGTTGTTTCGCAGCACTAAGGGCAAGTGAAGCAAGCGTTGCCAATTGACAGGTAAAAGCTTTTGTTGAAGCAACACCAATTTCCGGTCCGGCAAGTGTTGGGAGAATAAAATCAGCCTCCCTTGCCATTGTTGATTGCTTAACATTCACAATTGTGGCTGTTTTTACACCCCGCTCACGACAATAACGCAAAGAAGCCAATGTATCCGCTGTTTCACCGGATTGAGAAACAAACAATGATAACGCATCGGACGTTATAGGGAGCTCACGATAACGAAACTCCGAAGCAACATCATTATCAACACTTAACGCGGCAAATTTCTCAAACCAATAGCGTGCAACTAAGGTTGAATAATAAGCCGTTCCACAACTCGCAAAAAGGAGACGATGAATATTTTTCCAATCAATCAAATTTTCAAAAGCGCGAACGGTATAATTTCCAAGATCAAGATAATGTGCCAAATTATGAGAAATCACTTCAGGTTGTTCAAACATTTCCTTGTGCATGAAATGACGATGATTCCCCTTAGAAATCAATAAGGATTCTTCAAGTAATGTTGTCACAGAACGTTTTACCGGTTGATTGCTTCCATCGTAAATTGTGACGCCTTCCCGTGTGATAACAGCCCAATCCCCATCTTCCAAATAGCTAATATGATCAACGAATGGAGCCAAAGCAATAGCATCTGATCCCACAAAAAATTCATCTTTTCCATAACCGATTGCCAACGGTGGACCAGAACGAGCCGCAATCATAAGATTATCTTCACCTTCGAAAATAAGAGCCATAGCAAAAGCTCCCTGCAACCTTTTCCAGCTGGTACGCATAGCTTCTTGCGGAGAAAGACCACTTTTTAATGCACGCGTTATTAAATGTGCAATAACTTCTGTATCCGTCTCTGTTTCAAAGATATAACCATCCTCGATGAGTTCCTTTTGCAATTCTACAAAGTTTTCAATAATACCATTATGAACAACCGCAAGCTTTTCAGTCACATGGGGATGCGCATTGCGCTCAACAGCAACACCATGCGTCGCCCAACGGGTATGGCCAATCCCTAAATTTCCTTCCAGAGGTGTTTTTTTTAATTTTTCTTCTAAATGAACAAGCTTCCCCTCAGCACGGACACGATACAGATGCCCATTATAGACTGTTGCCACCCCAGATGAATCATACCCTCTATATTCAAGACGTTTTAACCCCTCAACCAAAGAGGATGCAACACACCTCTTTCCAAGAATTCCAATAATTCCACACATTAAAAAGCTCCAACCCACATCTTAAGATTCAAATCTTATAAAACAATCCAACAGCCTTTATTTAAAACGACAAATAATAAAATAACTCAAACATAGCGTACGGCAATCTCTAAGAATAAACCTCTTATCCATGTTAGATCGGCACAAAACAAAGAAATAGACTGAAAAATGATCATTTTTTCTGTTTATTTTCTGACAAGTTGTTCTCTAACAAGCGCGCCCGAAATTTTGTTGCATAGCCCTCTTTTATAACCTGTCGTGCACGCCCAAAAGCCATACTGTTCATAGGAATATTTTTAGTAATAACACTTCCTGAAGCAATATAAGAGCCATTTCCTATCTCCAATGGAGAAACAAGTGCCGTATTAGATCCAATAAAAGCATGATCACCAATCACGGTTTTATATTTGTTAAATCCATCATAATTACATGTAATCGTACCAGCCCCAATATTGGTGTGTGCACCAATTTCTGTATCACCAATATAACTTAAGTGATTTATTTTAGAAGATTCCCCTATCTTAACCTGTTTGACTTCACAAAAATTTCCAACCTTTACAGATTTTGCTAACTCTGTTCCAGGACGCAAACGTGCATAGGGACCAATCTGTGCATCTTGACCCACCACAGCACCTTCCAGATAACTAAATGCACGAATAACAGCACCAGATTGTACTTTCACGCCTAATCCAAAATAAACATTTGGTTCTATCACCACACCTGATTCAATTTCTGTATCATAAGAAAAATAAATTGTTTCTGGTTTTAAGAGTGTAACACCCGATAACATTAAATCGCGCGCTTTACGTTTTTGCCACAAAGAATCGGCCCTCGATAGCTCAAAACCATTGTTAATTCCTACAACATTTTCAAAAGGGACCTCAATAACACGCACATCTAATCCTTCACGCGAAGCAAGAGAAGCAATATCTGTTAAGTAATATTCTTTTTTCAGATTATTATTCTCAACCTTCTCTAAAAGAGAAAGTGCATGTTTTCCACGTATAGCGAGTATTCCCCCATTACAAAAAGAAATCTTTTTTTCTTCATCACTTGCGTCTTTTTCTTCCACAATCGCGATCAATTGACCATTTTTCTCGAGAAGGCGCCCATAACCTGTTGGATCTTGGGTATGAAAGCCTGCAAACACAACATCGGCTCCATCAGCAAGCTGTGCACGCATTTGATGCAATGAATCTTGCTGAATGAGAGGTGTATCCCCAAAAACAATGAGAACATCATCCMCCCCCTTTTGCAAAGCTAAACGAGCCGATAAAACAGCATGCGCCGTTCCTAAACGCTCTTTTTGTTCAAAAATCATCACATCTTTTACGAATGATTGAACAACGTGTGTAACCTCTTGAGCACCACATCCCACAACGACAGCTACTTGCGAAGATCCTGCCAATTCTATTTGTTTTAGAACGTGGCATATAAAAGGCAATCCAGCAATTTTATGAAGCACCTTAGGCAGAGGCGATTTCATACGCGTCCCCTCACCAGCAGCAAGAACAATAGACAGACAACTTCTAACCATAAAAACACATAAGACTAACGAGAAAATCCAAAAAAGTTCATAATATCGTGCCAACGAATATTTTCAACATAACTCAACGAAGGATAATGTTCTAAAAGCCAAAATGAAAGATCCTGCATAGAGCCTGTTAAAAATAAAACCCCTGTAAGAATAAGAAAAACACCAATAATTTTTTCAACTTTTCCTAAATGAATACGAAAAGCTGCTAAAAACCGCATAAAACGACTGGAAAATAAAGCTGTCAACACAAAAGGAACAGCAAGACCTAACGCATAAACTGCTAATAGAATAGCGCCCTCGCCCACAGTTTCTTTTGTTCCAGCAAGCGTTATAATAGGCCCTAAAATGGGACCAATACATGGTGTCCAACCAAAGGCAAAAGCTAAACCAATAACGTAAGCTCCTAAAGGACCAGCAGGTGTTTTACCCGTCTGAAAGCGCGCCTCACGAAATAAAAAAGAGATCTTGAAAAACCTCAAAAAATTTAAACCAAAAATAATAATGATAATTCCAGCAGCAAGTGCAAACCAATCACGATAATAACCGATGAACTTACCAATGGTACTTGCACTCGCACCCAAAGCAACAAAAATAGTGGTAAACCCGAGAACAAAAGCAATAACAGAAGACAATAAAGCCCGCCGTATAAAGACTTTTTCATCAGGTTTTTCTGAACGAAAGTCATCAATACCAACCCCAGCCATATAGCATAAATAAGGAGGAACTAATGGTAAAACGCATGGCGATAAAAAAGAGAGTGCCCCAGCAAAAAACACACCAACTGTTGAAATTTCAATCAAAACGCACAAACCCCATCTTTTATTCACGGTTTAGTTCCATGAACAACGATCAATCTATATCTTCATCAATCCGTTGCATATTTTGTTCATTTGCCACCACACTTATATCTTCATCATGACCAGAAACGACAGAAAAAACCTTTTGATAAATTTTATCTTTATTTTTAGCAATTGCAATATACTCTCCCTCTGCTAACACGAGTGAAACGTAAGCACCAACCGTTTCATAAACGATATCACCAGAATCATTGGCAAGAGACCAACTTGTATCTGCAAGCGCTTCCCCTCCTTCTTCCCGTACCAGCTTTAAAACAATCTGAGCCGCCTGATGTTCAAGGGTAACTTCTGTCATTTTACCAGCCTCCACTTGAATATCCGAACGTGCCGTCGCATTAATGGAACCATAATGGGAAGCAACATGGTAGCGTCCAGCTTTTAAACGCACAACAGATTGAGGCTTAACATTTGATAAAATTACCCCCGTATCATCATTTTCTTTTTCATCCTCATAAATCGTGAAACGAAGTTCCTTTTCATTGATAATACCATTGAGCAGTGTTGCATTTAAAATAAGACCACCAGCCTCAAGCTGAAAGTTTTTCACCAAACTTTGCCCATTTTCTAGACGAATACGGCCCACAGCACTCACATGACCAAATGAGACATGAACAAGATAACTTCCAGGCTCTAAATCAAAATGTGCACTTCCCCCCTTATAGGTTGCCACTAATGGTAATTTATTATCAATCCCTAGAATAGGGGCATAAACCCGCCAGACAAGTCCTTTCTCAATATCTTGACGGCTATTTGTTAATCGAGCATTTAAAATGAGTTGTGCCTGAGATGTTAAATTCTCTTTTTCCTGCTCTTTTGACTTTACAATAAAACTCCGTGACTGTCCCAGCTGCTGATCTACTCCTTCCTCACAAAAAGCACAGGGGCTCCAGATCAATAAAGTGAGCACCACGCAGAATCGCACACAGCCGCGCATTATTTTTATAAGGCTATCCATTTTTATATTGTTGACCAACATGATATTTTTTTCAAGAAACAATATCGCAATGCCCCCACTCTCAAATTGAAAAACTTACACCACAACCACACGATGAAACAGCATTAGGATTATGGATTTGAAAAGACTGCTCCATAAGATCATCAACAAAATCGATCTCAGCGCCTTCCATAAAAGGAAGTGAGAGTGAATCAATAAACACCGTTGCCCCATCTTTTTTGAGAACGAGGTCATCTTTACACATTTCAGAAACCAAGTCATATTTATAAGAAAAACCAGAACACCCACCGCCTTCAACAGAAATACGTAATGCGATTTTATCGGGTTCGCGCAAAAGTATCTGTACAATTTGCTTAGCAGCAGCATCTGAAATTTTCACTTTCATTTTATATATCCTTGCATTAAGCCATCAAGAAAGAGTATCCCATTATTATAAAGAGAAGTTTATTCATCATAAACCACCCTCAATTTTAAGATGATAATGGACAGCTTGCAATGGATATAGGCACGATCAACTTCAATTACCAATCTCGAGCCGTCTACAGTGCTCATCCGCAAACAAGCCGTGGTCGGTTATTCCATGAAACGATGAGCTCTACACGCACACCTTTTCAACGAGATAGAGATCGTATTATTCATTCTAATGCATTTCGGCGTCTTAAACATAAAACGCAAGTGTTTATTGCTGATGAAAGCGACCATTACCGTACCCGCCTCACCCATTCCATAGAGGTTTCTCAAATTGCACGAACCTTAGCGCGTGCCCTGTGTGTTGATGAAGATCTTGCCGAAGCCATTGCCCTTGTTCACGACTTTGGGCACACGCCTTTTGGTCATGCAGGAGAAGAGGCTCTTAATGAAGCCATGACTCATTATGGTGGCTTTGACCATAATGCACAAGCCTTACGCATTGTTACAAAACTAGAACAGCGCTATGCAAATTTTGATGGACTGAATCTTACATGGGAAACTCTCGAAGGACTTGTCAAGCATAACGGTCCCCTTTTAGGTCCTTATGCTAAAAATAAAGAGGTTCCTAGCGATATTTTACAATACAATGCAAAGCAAGATCTTGCACTCGATTGTTTTGCAGGACTAGAAGCACAATGTGCTGCGATTGCAGATGATATCGCATACAATGCCCATGATATTGATGATGGTTTACGGTCACAATTTTTAACACTCGATCAATTTGAACACGTTTCACTCACAGCAGAACTCTTAAAAGATATAACAGATGAGCATCCCCACCTCGACCAAGCACGATGCGGTTACACACTTGTACGAAGACAGATAACAACCATGGTTGAAGATGTCATCAAACAATCGCATGAAAACTTAGCACGCATCAAACCAACCAGCATAAACGATATTTACCAAGCAAAACAAACTATTGTGACCTTTTCACCATCGATGACCGTTTACGAAAAAGAACTAAAAAACTTTTTATTTAAAAATCTTTATTACCATGAACAAGTTCTTAGCCGTCGCAATGCAGCAAAATGCATTGTACAAAAATTATTCAATTGTTATTATGAAAATCCAGATACAATGCCTGAAAGTTGGTGCAAAAAAGCAGTGCACTTAAAAAATCAAGAGTTAGCACGTCTGATTGCTGACTTTCTTTCAGGCATGACTGATCACTATGCTCTACGTGAATATCATCGTTTGTTTGACCATACAGATCATTTCGTTTAATGGCTTTTGAAATCATCATGGAAGCTTAATATGAATATCTTTAAAAACTTCGAAAATAAAATTAAGAAATCAATTGAATCATCTGATTTAAAAGGAAAAAATGGAGAAGATTTAGATTTATCAAAAATCACCGTTGATCCCCCCCGTGATTCCTCCCATGGTCATTTATCAACCAATGCTGCTATGGTACTTGCAAAATCGATTGGGCTCAGCCCCCGCGTACTTGCAGATAAAATCATAGAATTGCTTAAAGATGATTCCTCCATCGAAAATATTGGTGTTGCCGGTCCTGGTTTTATCAATATCAAGCTTACAAAATTATTTTGGCAAGATGCTATAAAATATATGCTTGAACTAGGCCTTTCTTATGGTCGTATCCCTATGGGACAAGGAAAACGTATCAATGTTGAATATGTCTCAGCAAATCCGACAGGACCCATGCATGTTGGACACTGTCGCGGAGCCGTTGTTGGAGATGTTCTCTCTAATTTGCTGCAATTTGCGGGCTATAACATTACGAAAGAATATTATATCAATGATGCTGGTCAACAAATCGAAGTCCTCGCTCACTCCGTACTGCTGCGCTATCGTGAAGCTCTTGGACAAAAAATTAATGAAATTCCAGAAGGACTCTATCCTGGAGAATACTTGATACCATTGGGTCAATCGCTAGCTCAAGAGTTTGGTGACCAACTTCTCACCATGGATAAAAATGAATCCTTATCTATCGTGAAAGAACGAGCGATTCATGCAATGATGTCCATGATTCGCGAGGATTTGGCTGCTCTTAATATTTATCATGATATCTTTTTTTCTGAGCGAATGCTTTACGCAGATAATGCCCGCGCTATTCGTAACACCATTAACGACCTCACTTTAAATGGTTATATCTACAAAGGAAAACTCCCCCCTCCAAAAGGGCAAAATATAGAAGATTGGGAACCAAGCGAGCAAACTTTATTTCGTTCAACAAATGTCGGTGATGACCAAGACCGTGTTTTGATCAAATCTGATGGTTCATATACCTATTTTGCTGCTGATGTTGCTTATTTTCGCGATAAATTTAATCGTCATTTTGACGAAATGATTTATATTCTAGGAGCAGACCATGCAGGCTATGTAAAGCGGCTAGAAGCCATGGCAAAAGCAATTTCTGGAGATAAAGCCAAATTAAGTGTTTTCTTATGTCAATTGGTAAAACTCTTTCGCAATGGTCAACCTGTACGCATGTCAAAAAGAGCAGGATCATTTGTCACTCTAAGAGACGTTGTCGAAGAAGTTGGTCGTGATCCAGTGCGTTTTATGATGCTATACCGCAAATGTGAAGCGCCTCTTGATTTTGATTTTGCAAAAGTAACAGAACAATCAAAAGATAATCCTATCTTTTACGTACAGTATGCAAATGCACGTTGTCACTCAGTCTTTCGTCAAGCACAAGAAGTGCTTCATATCGAAAGTTTTTCAAATGATATATTGATCACCTATCTTCATCGACTAATAGATGACAATGAAATATTATTAATACGCAAACTTTCTGAATATCCGCGTATCATTGAACAAGCCGTCATTCATAAAGAACCTCATCGATTAGCATTTTATCTTTATGACCTTGCCTCCTGCTTTCACACCCATTGGAATAAAGGAAGTGAAAATCTCAATTTACGCTTTATTCAGCCTCATGATAAAGAGTTATCCTTTGCAAGATTGGGATTAATACAAGCCGTTATCAATATTTTATCATCAGGACTTAGCATCATAGGAGTCGAAGCCCCAATAGAAATGCGTTGAAAAAGTTCTATAAATACATACAATAGGTACTTTATTCGTAAACTTTTTCATGTATCCTTGCATGAGAGGGGAAAATTTATAATTTTAATATAATAAATCAAAATCAACCATTGATTGCATGCAAGTGCAAATCATTATGTGAGAAAAGCTATGAGCGATAATGATCGCAAAAATCCGCACGAAACAAGACAAGATCATGAACACCATGATCCTTTAGAAAGACTTACGCGCATTTTTAATCCGACCAAACAAAGCGGAAATCAAAATGAACACGCCTCTTTAGAGACAGATCGTTCAACATCTCATGCCAAAGCATCATCCTATGATGATGATTTTGATTTGTCTTTTCTAGAAGAAGAACTTAAAAATAATTTAACATACGACTTACCGTTTGATGATCAAAAAAAGCAATGGAACTTGCATGCAACCAGCAACGCAACAGCCTCAGATATCGCACAAACCGGTTCTTTCAACCATTCACAACAAAATAATTTATCTGCAGAGAGATATTCTTCACAAATCAGTCATGATGAAGAACGAATTTTAGACGCGCTTTCTCCATTACCAATCCAAAAGAATCAATTACCTCAACAGAAAAAGACAGTAACAAGTGCTGATCCTTTTTTTGAAAAACGTAATTTTATCCCACAATCAGAAACAGAAAATTTCTTTTTTGATGAATCTGAAAGACGCGAAAATAAGAGAAACGAAACAGAAACTGTTGAACAAACTAATTATTTTTCACAAAAAAACTCACAACAGCCTGAGACTGCGAATGTACAAAAAACTTATGATGACAATCAAAGCTTCTATGATACTTCTATAAACCATCTCTATAAGATTTCAGCAGCTCAAGAAAACTGGGGCCCAAAAGATCATATGCCAAAAGATCATACGGATGCTTCCTCTTCTCCGGAATCAAATGAATTTTTCCCATCTTCCAACTTTGTGTCAGAGAGACAAAACACAGAAAGAAATCAAACAACGAGTGCTTTCTCTTCTCCTCTGGATTCACCACATGTTGACAGACAATCTCATTTAAAAGAATCTTCGCGAGAAGATTATACAACCAATTATCCTCATTTTTTTGAAGAAAATCCCACACAACAAGAAACGTATAGCGAAAAAGTTCGAACATATAACGAGGATCAAACTCAATACATCAATAAGGCTGAAAATGTCTCTAACCAAAACAGAGAGATTTCATATAACCAAAATAATTTAGACGAGTTTCTTTCCTCATCAGAACCTCTTAATACAAAGCAAACAGAGAGCTTTTTTGCCCATAACTATACACACAGAAATACGCCTCCACCCAATGTTGATACTTATAAATTCTCAGAAGAAATCGTAGAAAAAACAGGGCCTGTTATGGTTCCAGAAGTCCCGTATGAAGCCCCAGAATATGATGTACCAACAGGTGGTTTGGAAGAAGAATTTGCGGATGTACTCAATGTAGGAAATGTTCCCAAAAATGATTTTTCTCAAAAACAACAGAAAAACGAATCTTTTAATGAAATTTTTCATCAAACTATACAGAATTCAAAAGAAGGGGGTTATATAAACTCTAAAGAACAAAATACTGACTATTTTTCTGCTGCCAATATGGAATATAATTCTCCCTCTTTTAGCGAAAGTTCACCCTACACAAGTTCAGATGAAATCCCCACATATCCCTCAGCGCCTCCTCCTCTTAAAAGCCCTATTTGGGGTAAAATTTTCATCAAAGGTATTTTTCTTCTTATTTTAATAGCCGTTGGGTTTGCTGGTTATTCTCATTTTTTTATGCCATCACAGAAAAATGAAGAAATGGTCATTATCCACGCTGATAATACACCTTTTAAATTCAAACCAGAAACAACTGAAACAAAAAATGATGTTGCCCATAATTTAGATGTCTATAAACAAACGACTGGACAAAATGAAAAACAAGAAAATACACAACAATTCCTCATTGATAACTCTGAACAACCTGAAAATTTAGAAGGATTCAATCCAGAAGAATCTTCAAATATTTCATCATCTTCTTCAACTGAATCTGATGTCGAAGATGCCATTACACAAGCTATCAATCATACTGTTCCAACGCGAGAAGTACAAACCGTTATTGTCAATCCAGATGGTACAATGACACTCTCTCCCATGCATCAAACAGAGAGAAAACCTGCTGCTCAATCTGCAGAAACCGTTGATCAAATTCCTGACGAGTTTCAAGAGTCGTCCGTTTTTTCATCGCATGATTCCGATAGAAGCGACCAAGAAAATGATCATGATCTCAAAAATAATATTGATAAAATAATCGCCGAAAATAGTTCTAACGTGAGTATTGAAGAAAAATTTATTCCAATTCCTTCTCATGCAGAGAGAAATGCAGAAGTCGAAACGCACGCCCTATCACAAAATAGAATTGCACAACAAAATTCAGAGGGTTATTATGTGCAACTTGCCTCTCAACCAACGCATGAGTTAGCGAGAGATTCTTTGAAAAAGATGAAATCCAAATTTGGATTTCTTATCGGTACCCGCCCCTTAAATATTCAACCAGCTTTTATAGCAGGAAAAGGAACCTATTACCGTGTTCGTATTCAAACGCAGGACCGTAATGAAGCCATAATCCTTTGTGAAACCATTAAAAGTTCTGGTGGAAGTTGCTTCATCACACGCTAAACCAATCATGCAACGGTTGTTAAAACCGTTGCACGTTTTATTGTAAGGCTATTTATTCCCAGAATATTTAATGATTTATCGAAAAATTCAGAAATTAAAATTATCTCAATTTTTTTTCTTATGTATTTACGCTAACTTTATTCTTTAATCTGCGCTGATTTTCGCCTTATTTAAAAGATTGTGTTTACGAAAAAATCACTGCGTACTCTTATAGGTATAAGGTACAGGAGGGGGTGAATTTAAATCTTTTTGGGGCGTTGTTATGGTCTGGTTTGTTTCTGGAGTATTATAGCGTGAACTATGTTCAGGAGATTTTGCAAAAAAAGATCCTAAAAAACCAAAAATAAACCAGATAATAAACAGCGCAAGAAGAATAGCAAAAATACCCTTAGCGATTGAAACACGCTGTTCGCGATCTTTTCGCTCGGCAGCCATACGTTCTTCATATGTGTGATAATTTTTATCAATCATTGTGGATTCCTTTTCTCAATTCCCTTACCTTTAAATTTCAAGAAAATATGCATATATGAAATTATTCAGATACTTATTTTGAAAAAACGATAAAGAGAGATAAAGGTTCCAGTTTACTTCATAAAGTCAGAAAAAAGAGCTGAGAAGAGAATTAAAATATCTACCACAGTTTTTGAATTCTCTATAATAAAACATTGACACAAAGGTTTTGCTAATAATAGAGTTATAACCAAAATATCTCATTATTTTTATTAATAAAAAAATAAAACATTCTCAAAAGGTTTTTTTATGAAATCTCCCGTATCCTCACTTCCCTTTAAAATAGAAAAGCACCCATCACCTTTGTCAGAAGAAAAACGTGAAGAAATTCTAAAAAATCCTGGTTTTGGTCAATTTTTTACAGACCATATGTGTACTGTTCAATGGACTGAAGACAAAGGCTGGCATAACGCCGTTATTTCTCAATATAAAGCTTTAGAAATTAATCCTGCAAGTACTGTTTTGCATTATGGACAAGAAGTTTTTGAGGGCTTAAAAGCATATCGTGCAAAAGACGGACGCATCTTGCTCTTCCGTCCTGATGCCAATGCACAACGGTTTATAGAGTCAGCAAAACGTTTAGCCATGCCAGAATTACCAACAAATATTTTTCTGGATGCCGTTCATCAATTAGTAAAAGTTGATCAAAAATGGGTTTCTGATCATCCCAACGCTAGCCTCTATATCCGTCCATTCATGTTTGGCAATGAAAACTTTTTAGGCGTTCGCCCTTCTCAAGAATATCTTTTTTGTATCATAGCCTCTCCAGTTGAATCCTATTTCAAAGGAGAAGAAAAATCTGTTAGCGTCTGGATTGAAACAGAGTATAGTCGTGCTGGCCCAGGAGGGACGGGTGCTGCCAAATGTGGTGGCAACTATGCAGCCAGTTTACTTGCACAAAAAAGTGCAACTGAAAATGATTGTAGCCAAGTGCTCTTCCTTGATATGGTTGAACATAAATGGATTGAAGAACTTGGCGGTATGAATGTCTGCTTTATTATGGAAAATAATACACTCGTAACCCCTCCCCTTAATGGAACGATCCTTCCAGGAATAACGCGTCATTCAATTTTACAGTTGGCAAAACAAATGGGATTAACGATAGAAGAGCGTCCTTATTCTTTTGCATCGCTTCAAGAAGATGCAAAGAGCGGATATCTTAAAGAAGTTTTTGCTTGTGGTACAGCAGCCGTTGTCACAGCAATCGGCCGTTTCAGATATAAAGGAGAGGAATTTATTATCGGAAATGAAACAGTTGGAGAAGTCACAAAGCAACTTCGGACACAATTGGTTGATCTTCAAAAAGGGAATATAAAAGATCAAAATGGCTGGGTGCATTCTGTCCAGCTCTCATAATAAAACAATGTTTTTACATCTATAAATGCTTCCATGAAGATAGATCGATTTTCATGGAAGCGTACGCTCTAAAGTGATCTCTCTATTTTTTAGGAATAACAAAAAAACATTAATCAAATTTTGAATGATCTTTATGCTGTGCTTTGATATTACGAACTGTACCCGTATGAGAACGCATTACTAGAGTTTCCGTTTGAATGTAGCGAGGCGTGAATTTAACACCAGAAAGCATATTACCATCTGTTACCCCTGTTGCTGAGAACAAAACATCACCCTTTGCCATTTCTTCCATTGTATAAACCTTATTGGGATCACTAATCCCCATCTTGGCTGCACGAGAAATTTTCTCTTCTGTATCAAGCAGCAAACGGCCTTGCATCTGTCCTCCAATGCAGCGCAAAGCAGCGGATGCTAAAACACCCTCTGGCGCTCCACCAATCCCCATATAAAGATCAATACCTGTTTCTTCTGGATTAGTTGTATCAATAACAGCAGCAACATCTCCATCACCAATCAAGCGAATCGATGCCCCTGTCGCTCGCACTTGATCAATCAATTTTTCATGACGCGGTCTATCCATAATACAAACAGTAATCTGATTAACCGCCACTCCTTTAGCCTTAGCAAGAGCATGAATATTATCGGTAGGACAAGCATCTATATCGACCACTCCCTTTGGATAACCAGGACCAATAGCAATTTTGTTCATATAAACATCAGGAGCATAAAGGAGATTACCCTTTTCAGCAATTGCAACCACTGCCAAAGAATTGGCAAGATTTTTAGCACACAGTGTTGTTCCTTCCAGTGGATCAAGTGCAATATCGATCGCCAGTCCATTTTGAAGACCTACTTTTTCTCCAATATAGAGCATAGGCGCTTCATCCCGCTCACCTTCACCAATCACCACTGTACCCTCAATTGGCAATCGATTAAGTTCCCGCCGCATTGCATCCACAGCTGCTTGATCTGCAGCTTTTTCATCGCCACGTCCACGCCAGCGCGCAGCAGCAACAGCAGCGCGTTCAGTAACACGAACCAATTCAAGTGTCAAAATACGATCAAGTCCATTTAAAATCTTCTGAGTTGTGGGCATATGAAAAAATCCTACCGAATGAATACCAGAAAAAATATGAGTCCTTATTAAGCCTTAAGAATAAAGTTTTTGGCAAAGATGAAAACTTTCCACAAGAGATAAAAATATTCAAGTTTGTCTTATCAAGATAAGTTATCAATTCTCTGCCATACGTTCAATACGAATGAATTGAGATTTTGCCACAAGAAGTCCATCTTTTTCAATTTCTGCAAGTGCCTGTCGTACATTCACTTCTGTTGTTTCATGCGTGATTAAAATAATCGTTTTTTCAATCTGATTTTCTACAAAAGGCCTTTGAACAATCGACTCTAATGAAATGTGATTATCAGCCATATGCTTTGCAACCGCAGCAAAAACACCAGCACGATCATGAACATTTAAACGAATAAAATAACCACCTGCATGATGTGAAATACGTGCTTTTTTATGAGGAGAAAGTTCTAATGCTGGACGTCTTAAAACAGGAGCATAGTGAAAACCAGAACGCACTTTTGCTATATCAGCCAAATCACCAATAACGGCTGATGCTGTTGCCATTCCTCCAGCGCCAGGACCAGAAAACAGTAGTTCACCTAATAAATCGCTTTGAATAGAAAGAGCATTGGTTACACCATTGATCTGTGCAATCATTGAGGATGTTGGGACCATTGTTGGATGAACGCGTTGCTCTATTCCAGAATCCGTTTTTAATGCAACCCCTAAAAGCTTAATTCGATACCCCAATTCATCAGCCGCTCGGATATCAATTTGTGAAATATTATGAATTCCTTCAACATAAACATCCTCTAACGAAACAGCTGTCCCAAATGCCAAACTTGTCAACAAAGCTAATTTATGAGCCGTATCATTTCCCTCAATATCAAAAGTTGGATCTGCTTCAGCATAACCAAGTCTCTGTGCATCTGCTAAACAATCCTTAAAGGAAAGACCTTCCGTAAACATGCGTGTTAATATATAGTTACAGGTTCCATTGAGAATACCATAAATCCGCGATATGTGATTACTGACCAGTGATTCTCTCATCGCTTTAATAACAGGGATTCCCCCTGCAACAGCTGCTTCAAAATGAAGAAAAACACCCTTTTGTTCTGCAATTATAGCCAGCTCTACTCCATATCGAGCAAGAAGAGCTTTATTGGCCGTCACAACATGGTGTCCTGCCTCAAGCGCCCTTTTAACAGCAGTATACACAATATCCAATTCACCACCAATCAGCTCGACAAAAACGTCAATCTCATCAAAAGCAGCCATCTCTACAGGTGAATCAAACCATCTTATACCACTTAGATCAATTCCACGATTACGGCCTTTATCGCGCGCACTAACAGCAATGACTTTGATGAATCGCCCACATTGACAAGCCAAACTATTCGCTTTTTCACATAGAGCTTGAACAACTGAAGTACCAACCGTACCAAGTCCCGCCACACCAACTTTTAAAGCTTCTGCCATTATCTAACCACTGATCCCTATCTCTAATTGAAAAATCATTTAAATGATGTGCCACTCAACACAAAGAATACTGATACTATCAGGACAAAAGCCCCTCTGCTCTCTTCACTTTCATTTTTTCTAATAGAATTATCCCTGCCTATTCAAGCAAAATTCCTAAAAATACAAATATTTATTTCTTCAAAGATTTCATAACTTTTATAAAAAAATCTAATTTAGAATGAAAATCTGCAAAACGAATGAATGCGAGCTACCACAAAAAACTGCCTTGTTTTTAAAAAGTAAACTCTATCAACAAAGGATAGAAAAAAATCTCTCAAAAACAATCAATAACACGCAAAGGAATATTGAAAGTTTGATAGAAAAAAACATCTCTTCTAAATCAGCAAACATTAAATAAAAAACATTCTCTCATATGATACGTAAAGAAAATGGAAAAAATAAAGTAGATTAGTAAATAATACCACATTCCTTCCTACCATTATATAGCTTAAATTATCGTTCTTTAATGCAAAACTCTTAACGTTCCCCTATATAAAAACAGAATTTACATTAAAGTAAAAAACAAAAACTCATGTATCTACAGCATAATCCTAACACATTATAAATATTGAGAATAAATTTGTAAAATTCGAATATTTTACCTTAATTTATTGCTATCCCTTTGAAAACGAACGAATTGAAAGGACAAAAAACCTTAATCAACTCTTTACTTACACTGATTTATTTTCAAATAAATAACTTTCGAAAGATGCAAAAGAACAAATAAAAAGCATTTAAAGTTCTTACAATCATGTAAAAGCAAAGTTGAGAAAAAATAATTTTTAAGATATTTTATAAAACCTTCCCCATTATTTTTTAATTTTACCATACAGACCTTCTTCTTGTGAAATGAAACGAAAACTATGGCTTATACTTCAAAAGAAATTTTTTATGATTCGCGCTAGTTGTTAACTTGCTCATAAATATGGCTTTCTACTTCATAAATTATACGGTTTTGATTTATAACAAGCTCAAATGAGCAGCCTTCTTGTATAAAAGCTCTCTTAAGCAAGTTAAAAAATATTCATATGTGCAAGCATGAGACAAAAACGAACAAAAATATCATTCACTAAATATAATGTTTGCAGCAAAACTTTCTATCCCTCATGATAACCTCATATTTTTTCTACAAAGAATCTTAGAAAATAGAATGATCCAAACAAGAAACACTCAAAAATCATTCAATAAAGCACACTTTTTTCAAAAAAAATGCCCCAGAGGGCTTGCGAAGTAAAAAGATCCTCTCTATAAGCCTCATTATTGGTTTGCGCCCATCGTCTAGCGGTTAGGACATCGCCCTTTCACGGCGGAAACAGGGGTTCGATTCCCCTTGGGCGTACCATCATTCATTTTCTTCTATATAATATATTCGTTTTATTCATATTTTTTAAGGTACGGGGTGCTATAGTAAAAGTAAGGGAATAGCATTTCTAGAGAAACCCTTCGTAAAAAGGGTTCAAGAATCACCCTGTGATTAATTTATTTGTTCCATTTCAAGGATAGTTTTTTTTGCTTTGCACAATTAATAGCAACAAAATAAATTAGAAAGCTCTAGCTCGTTATAACGTGAATTCATGCATATGCTGTTAATTTTTACATTAAAATCAGCTATGTTCTTTATCCATCTTTTTCAACCTTCAAAATTGAAATTGGCTCCCACAGCGGCATTTTAGATGAATCATTCCTCATTACAGAGCCTTTGTATCATATTAAATTTTTCTATAAACAAGTAGTCCGCAATTTTAGAATCAAAAGGCGATCGAAAAATAGAGGATTCCTCACGCAAGAGAACAATTCAAGAAACCATAATTTAGAATACGATCAATTTATCAAAGAGTTAAATGGAAACTTTGATAATAAAAATACATCCCCTTGTTCCCTCGTGATCGACTTATTTTATCAATGAAACAGATTTTTATCAATTATACAATGATTATAGGTTTGCAAACACATCACTTCTTTTCAAAAATTAAACTCTTCAATAAAATTTTACACTCTATTGATCATATATTCTAACACCCATATTTACATGCCTTTTTCCCTTGTTTTTACTTTTCATTATAAACCTGAAAGTGCTATAAAGTAGTATCACTTAAAAGAAAAAGGACTTCTAATGGCAAAGATCAAAGTAGAAAACCCCGTTGTTGAGCTCGATGGGGATGAAATGACTCGTATCATCTGGAAATATATCAAAGATAAACTAATCCATCCCTATCTCGACATTGATCTCAAATATTATGATCTTTCCGTCGAAAACCGTGATGCAACCAATGATCAGGTAACGATCGATTCTGCCAATGCTATCAAAAAATATGGGGTCGGTATAAAATGTGCCACCATCACACCTGATGAAGCACGTGTTAAAGAATTTAACCTAAAACAAATGTGGAAGTCGCCTAATGGTACCATCCGCAATATTTTAGGAGGAGTCATTTTTCGTGAACCCATTATCTGTAAAAATGTCCCTCGCCTTGTTCCTAACTGGACAAAGCCAATTATTATTGGACGCCACGCTTTCGGTGATCAATATAAGGCAACAGATTTTAAATTTCCAGGCAAAGGGAAATTAACTATTAAATTTGTTGGTGATGATAATCAAGTTATTGAACATAATGTTTTTGATGCCCCAAGCGCAGGGGTTGCCATGGCGATGTATAATCTTGATGAGTCAATTCGTGATTTTGCCCGCGCATCTTTTAATTATGGATTACAGCGGAATGTTCCGGTTTATCTTTCAACAAAAAATACCATTCTAAAAACTTACGATGGCCGTTTTAAAGATATCTTTCAAGAGATATTTGATACAGAATTCAAAGATGAATTTGAAAACCGTCAATTATCTTACGAACACCGTCTCATTGATGATATGGTTGCTTCTGCATTAAAGTGGTCGGGTGGCTATGTTTGGGCATGTAAAAACTATGATGGTGATGTTCAATCTGATATTGTTGCCCAAGGTTTTGGTTCTCTTGGTCTTATGACTTCCGTTCTCGTGACACCAGACGGTAAAATTGTTGAAGCAGAAGCTGCACACGGCACCGTAACACGTCACTATCGTCAGCATCAAAAAGGTGAAGAAACCTCAACCAATTCTATTGCCTCTATTTTTGCATGGACCAGGGGACTAGCGCACCGTGCCAAACTAGATAACAATGAAAAATTAAAAAGCTTTGCCTCAACATTGGAAGAAGTATGTATTAAAACTGTCGAGGAAGGTTTTATGACCAAAGACCTTGCACTTTTAATCGGACCTAAACAAAAGTGGCTCTCTACAACAGGTTTTCTCGATAAAATTGATGAAAATCTCAAAAAAGCAATGGGCAATTAAGAAATAATTTAATTAAAATTCAAAGCTCTATGTAGAGCTTTGAATTTTTCTTGGAAAATTTAAAAAACTGCCTTATAAGTAAAAAGAGAGTAATTTTTATTGAACAGCAAAAACAGTGAAAAAACAAAGCTGGTCTGCGCTTTTATTGGGTAAAAATAGTGCTTGTTTTTTAACGTTTACAGGCGGAGTTGTGTTGCACGCCACCAACGTTTATATTGTTATTACTATTTTACCCTCTCTTATGAATCATATTGGTAGCGAGATATATTATTCTTGGGTAGCAACTGTCTTCATTACAGCTTCACTCGTGGGGACTTCGCTTGCGACAACAATATTAGGGAAATTAGGTCCTCGTAACGCTTATGTTATCTCTGGACTTATCTTTACCATCGGAACTTTTCTGTGCAGCGTTTCTTCATCTATGCCATTATTTTTAATAGGACGCCTTATTCAAGGATTTGGAAGTGGTTCTTTGTTATCCCTATCCTATTCCATGGTACGCATTGTTTTCAGCCCATCTTTATGGTCACACGCATTAAGTGTTATTTCCGGAATGTGGGGAATATCGACCTTGTTGGGACCAGCAATCGGAGGACTTTCTGTATATTATGGCTTATGGCGAGCATCCTTTTGGATCATTGGCATATTCGCTATATTCTTCTCACTCATCGCTTTTAAATTTTTACCCAAAAAGAATGAAAATAATGTTCCAATATCCCCTCTCCCTTTTCTCCAGCTTCTCACACTCACCTTATTGATTTCTATCATTTCTGTTGGAGGAGCTATGGAGTCAACAATGGCAAAAATTTGCGGGCTCGTTATCGGACTTAGTCTTCTTTTTGTTCTAGCAAAAATTGAATCATCCTCCCTTCATCCTATGTTGCCACACAAAACCTTTTCTTTTTCTTCTGAAATTTTTCCTGTTTACGCATTGATACTTGTTATGACAACAGTCATATATAGTATGGAACTTTATTTTCCACTCTTTCTTCAAGAGCTTCATGGTCAAGCGCCACTTGTTGCTGGCTATATAGCCGCACTTATGAGCCTAGGATGGACATGTGGAGCCCTCTCAAGTGTTGGTGTCTCCGCAAAAAAAATTCGCAATATCATCGTATACTCCCCCTTATTAAAACTGTTAGGCATTACTATTCTTTTATGGCTCATTCCAACAAAAGTTTCCACACTCCAATATATTTTTATTATTTGCTTAGCACTATTTTTTATTGGGATCAGTGCGGGTATAGCGTGGCCACATTTGCTCACAAGGGTCTTACAATGTGCAAATGATGAAGATGCTCTTCGTGCCAGTGAATCCCTCACCTCTGTACAGCTATTTTCAGCCGCCTTAAGTGCAACTCTGGCGGGAGTCATCACCAATCTTGCGGGTCTTTTTAATCCTGGAGGAACAATCGGAATGATCTTAGCGGCAAAAACGCTTCTTATGGTGCTCATGGGGCTTTTATTTTGTCTTGCTATTCCATTAGCGCTACGCATTTCTTACTGCATATTAAAAAAACCAACCCCAACAGAACATTCCAAGAATTAACAATAAATATAAAAATTCTTTCTTCATCCCCAAAAGAACAATATTAAGCATGCTTCTCCATGGACCATGAGACGCAAAAAATCATTAATCCACACAAAGTTAGAATACTCCCTAATACAGCTGTATACTCATAACTATAACCCAATTTTAAAACCAATGCTCCAATTTCTGCACCAAGAGCATTGGCAATATTAAAAGCAGACTGCATTAATGCTCCTGCCAAAATCTGTCCCTGTCGTGCAACATCCATAATTTTTGTTTGTATAGAAGGCATAGAAGCAAAAGAAGTCCCAACAAAAAAGCATCCTATTGCTGCTGTTAACGGAGCATAGGATAAAAAGAAAAAAAGAAAAAAAACAAATACACTCCAAAGCATAGAAAAAAATATCATCGGCGAAATGCCTATTTTAATAGCCAATTTAGGCCCCAAGAGATTTCCTGCCACCATCCCCAATCCAACTAAGGGCATGATAAATGGCACCCATTCAAGCGAAACACCAGAAATGTGCATGAGTGTTGACTTAATATACGTGAAAACAGAAAACAATCCTGAAGCTCCCACAGAAACCATTGCCAAAAGAAGCCACACCTGCTTTTGCCTTAATGCCCCCATTTCGCGTAAGGGGCTCGTTCTTGGAGAACTTGAATCGGAAGGCAAAAAATTCCAAATAAGAAAACAACACAATAAAGCAATTATCCCCACAAGGATAAAAGCAATTTGCCAACCAATAAGTTGACCAATCCAAGTAGCCCCTGGTGCTCCTAAAACAGTTGCAATGGTTAAGCCAAGCATAACAGATCCAACAGCTTTAGAACGTTCATTCATTTCCACCATTGAAGAGGCAACCATAGCTGCAAGTCCGAAATAGATTCCATGGGGAAGACCACTGAGAAAACGTAATACGACTAATATGCTAAAATCAGAAAAAAAAGCACTCGCAATATTTGCTAAGGCATAAAAAAGCATCAATCCTATCAAAACAGTTTTGCGTGATATCTGAGCTGTCGCAATAGCTAAAAGAGGTGCTCCAATCACAACCCCTAATGCATAAGCAGAAATATATTGACCCGCAATAGGAATATCAACATATGAACTTCTCGCCATCTCTGGTAAGAGCCCCATTGCAACAAACTCTGCAGTCCCAATAGCAAAGCTTCCCACTGCAAGAGCTAAAATTGCTAAACGCCGTATTCTCGAATCAATCCCCAATGCAAGAATGTTTTGTTTATGAGAATCCTTCATATCATCACTTCTGGATAAGATTTTTAGCTGTAGATATCTGTAATACGTAAAAATAAAAATTTAAAACATTGTTACGCACATGCCAAATCATTCCCAATAAAGTTTTAGAAACATCTATAAGCACTTTATGGAGCTCTCAGTAAAATTCTTTAATGAAGGATCTTAAAAAACTAACGGTTATAAATGTATTCAACTATTTTTATGAGCCCTGCCAGATAATAAACTCTGTCTCTTCTTTTCAGTCGTTTCAATTTTCCCCTAAAATTTTTATTTTAGAATGATGTAGCGCACACTATAAACAACTCTAAAATTTATCAAAGAATGCATTCCAAACGGGTAAGTAATATCTCATCATTATCTTGATACAAGTATAAAGATTCTCCACAATTTATTATCTCTTTGCTTTTATTACCTGAATTCTCACTCTCCAAATCGATAAGCTATAATTTCAACGCGTACGCCATCCTTATGCATTATCATAGAGTTTTTTTAAGTTTTCATGAAATAGTGCTTGATTTCTCCATTGATTAAATAGTCCTATTCTAGAGATATTCAGCCCTATCTCATCTTATAGATGGAAAAACATAAAATAGTTTTTTATCAAACTCACTATCTATAAATTTAAAATATTCACGTAATCTATTATGCTTTTTTTCATATAAATTTTATAGATAGAGCATAAAATAAATATAATAATTTATGATTAAAATATTAATGATATTTAATAAAATTATAACTATATTTTAAATATACTTATACTAAAATTTTAAAAACAAAATGTAAAATTATAACATTTTTAAATATAATGTTACTTTATTATTCTTTTAATTTTCTAATAATTTATCTATTCTTGTTTAGGTAATACATTTTTTACCTTTATCAATAAAAAACACAAAGGAACTCATAAAAATACAATTTTCATACTTCTTTAAGAGTTCGCTAACGCCTCATTAACATTGTTGCTTTAAACAGTCATCAGAAACAGAAACAAACTGTTTTTCTCCGGATCAGGTAGCGCGTACCGGAGTAACAGTTTCTGTTTTGTATGATAATTACAAAAAAATGTATGCCCCATAAAAGTAGCACTTTTACACTTTAAGATAGTGCAATTTTATATTTTGGGAAGATATTTATAATTTCATTTTGCGTAAAATTTGTAAGTAAAAAACAAATTCAATAACAAATAAAACGCAGTATTAGATGAATAATATTTTAGCGCCCTTGTGCCCACAGAGCACGCGTTTCAGCGCAAAAATCAGCATAACAGCCTTCTTCAATGGCATCACGAATTCCTTGCATCAATTGTTGGTAATAAAAAAGATTATTCCAAGTCAATAACATACCACCAAGAGATTCACCAGATTTGATCAAATGATGCAAATAAGCACAGCTATAATCATTTGCAGCCGGACAAAGTGACTGTGGATCAAGAGGATGAGGATCTTCTGCGTAACGTGCATTACGCAAATTAATTCTCCCAAAGCGCGTAAAAGCTAAACCATGACGCCCTGCACGCGTTGGCATAACACAATCAAACATATCAACACCACGCGCAACACTTTGTAAAATATCATCAGGTGTCCCCACTCCCATAAGGTAGCGTGGTTTATCTTCTGGCAAGATTGGACAAGTCGCATCCAACACTGCTGTCATAACACTCTGTGGCTCACCAACAGCAAGTCCTCCAATCGCATAGCCCTTTAAATCCATTTCTCTTAATGCTTGAGCAGAACGTTCACGCAGTTTCATATTATCACCGCCTTGAACAATTCCAAACAAGGCTTTATCTGGTTGATCACCAAAAGCTTTTTTACAACGTTGTGCCCACCGCAATGAAAGTTCCATAGCTTCTTCCATCTCTTTTTCCGTAGCCGGTAATGCAATACATTGATCCAACTGCATCTGGATATCCGCATTAAGAAGTCCTTGAATTTCGATAGAACGCTCTGGACTCATTTCATAGTAGGCTCCATTAATGTAAGAGCGAAAAATCACMCCTTTTTCGGTAATTTTTCGGATGCCCGCCAATGACATAACCTGAAAACCACCAGAATCGGTTAAAATAGGTCCATTCCAGCGTGAAAATTCATGTAATCCCCCCAAACGTGCAACACGTTCAGCTCCTGGACGTAACATTAAATGATAAGTATTCCCCAAAATGATATCCGCTCCAAGATCACGAATTTGGTCCATATACATAGCCTTAACGGTTCCTGCTGTCCCAACAGGCATAAAAGCAGGTGTACGAACACACCCCCGTCCAGTAATAATTTCACCTCGACGTGCATATCCATCTTGAGCAATTTTTCTATAATGAAATGTCTTTATCATCACTATCGTCTTTTTGATTTCATCAATGCATATCTCTATAGAAAGAAAAAAGACACCTCCCTTACGAGCATTGTCATAAACTTTATTAAATTAATTGTTGATTCGATCGATATTGTAACCAGCATAAAAAATTAAACGAGCTAAAAGAACATTTGTTGTTAAGAAATCACCATAATAAAGAAACAATCTGACTTTAGAAAATGGCAAAAATATCATACTTCAAATATTGATTTTTAACGCACCAAAGCCTTAATAGAACTGTAAAATTATTATCTCCAATAATCTCATCTTTACGTACTTTCATAAGCAATAATTTTGTACGAATAAAAAAATTTTAATCACATTGCACAACTTCCAATATTCTGAATTCTCATTCAATGTTCAAAATAATAAATTATCATTATAAACTAATGCATTGATATATAATGCAACTTATCTATAAAGTTATTCAGAGTTTTTCTCACGCCCCCTTCCTATCTTTGCTACATTTTATCTGAAAATAGAAAAGATCATATTTTTTATTTTTAATTTCTTGCACATATATTTTCACAATATAACGTTAAAAATATAATGTAACGATCCATCACAAAACCTCACCTTATATCGTCACATGGATAGATTCATCAATCTTTTTAAAAGAGCAGACATTAAAGATAATGCATTGAATCAAAAAATTAAAATGCTTTTTATGCAGAGCCTTAAATACCAAAATTCTACTGTAATATTGGAAGCTGGAAAATTTTATGATGGCGTTTCCCTAGCTCTTATCTGTCTCAATATATGTTTCAAACATGCTGCTGCATTAAGATTGGATGTTGATATATAAGCGGCAAAAAAGCACGTGCTTTTTCAGGAAAGTAACATCATAAAACCATTAAGAGACCGGCAATGGATCGAAGAGAAATTATCGGATTTTTTACAAAAAACTTTGCCCCCCCTAACCTTTTTGCATTTTCTTATCCTAACAGCTGTTTATACAAATCCTTGGCGCCATATTCGTGAAGATCAGATTGAAGAGAATAATGGAAAACTCTTGACTCCGAGAATATGACAGATAAGCATGATACTATAAAGGAGCTCCGTACACCTTTACTGATCAGAAAAGGGTATTTCCTTTTAACAATTTACAATTGAAACGCGTACCATCATACTATTCTGCATCCGCAGCAATAACAGCTTTGGTAATTGCATCAGGATCGATAACAGGTTCGCCGCGCTTAATTTTATCGACATTTTCCATACCTTCAACGACCTGCCCCCATATGGAATATTGACGATTAAGCCACGGAGCATCTGCAAAACAAATAAAAAACTGCGAATTAGCCGAATTTGGATTCTGACTCCGTGCCATAGAAACTGTACCACGCTTATGAGACAGATTTGAAAATTCTGCTGTTAAATTTGGTTTTTCTGAACCACCCATCCCCGCACGTGATAAATTAAATTTTTCACCATCCTTCTTTCCAAATTGCACATCACCAGTCTGCGCCATAAAACCATCAATAACGCGATGAAAAATAACATTATCATAAGCACCTTCACGGACCAGTTCTTTAATACGTTCAACATGACAAGGTGCTAAATCAGCAAAAAGCTCAATAACAACTCTGCCCTTTGTTGTTTCAAGAATCAAAGTATTCTCTAGATTTTTATACTCAGCCATATGGAAACTCCTTTGATTTATCTCTCAATTTGTAAAGTGGCGGCATAAATAACATCAGGATTTGTTACAGTTCCATTATTACTTGCGGTGCCTTTTTTAATTTTATCAACAACATCCATCCCCTTTATAACCTCTCCAACAACCGTATACTGACCATTTAAAAAAGCAGCATCATCAAAACAAATGAAGAATTGAGAATTAGCTGAATTTGGATCTTGTGAACGTGCCATCCCAACCGTACCCCGCTTAAACGGCTGCTTTGAAAACTCAGCCGGTATATTGGGATAATTTGAACCTCCCATACCAACGCGTTTCAGATCAAAATCTCTACTGCCTTTTTTTCCAAATTTTACATCACCAGTTTGTGCCATAAAGCTAGGAATAACGCGATGAAAGACAACATTATCATAAGCCCCCTCTTTTGTTAGTTTTTTGATTTGCACAACATGTTTTGGCGCCAAATCAGAACGTAGACGAATAATAACATCACCATCTTTGAGAGATAAAACAAGCAGGCTCGCATCACTTGCTGAACTTACTAAGCTAGAATTATCAGCAACAGCGCGCAATGAAAAAAAACAAAAAACACATATCAAAACAGCCAAAAATCTACGAGACACAATTATTCTCCCCTAACAGAATGGAATTTCGAACGCAAAGCCTGTGCAATATTGGGCGGCACAAATGGTGTCACATCCCCTCCCATAGAGGCAATTTGACGGACCAATGTAGACGTTATCGCACGTCCAGAAACGCTTGCTGGCAAAAAAACAGTTTGCAATTCAGGAGCCATAATGCCATTCATCCCTGCCATTTGCATTTCATAATCAAGATCAGTCCCATCACGCAACCCGCGAATAAGAAATGAAGCACCAACTTCACGCGCCTTTTCAATGAGAAGGTTATTAAATGAAAGAACCTGCAACCGATCAGAATCTGCACCAAACAAATCTTTCCCTACCTGCGTAATAAAACCAACGCGCTCTTCAAAGCTAAAGAGTGTTTTTTTATTCGCCTGTAGTCCTATAGCGACGACCACCTTATCAGCTAACACAAAACACCCTTTTAAAACATCAAGATGACCGTTTGTAAGAGGATCAAAGGAACCTGCATAAAAAGCAATTTTCATGATTTCACTCCACCCTCTTCAAAATTATTTTTCTTCGCTCATACCAACTGTATCAGAATGCTTTGCACCTTCATCCTCTAAGGAACGCGTATCATCTTCAGGTTCAGAAATACGCTCAACCGATACGACTCTTTCACCTTCGGCTGTATTAAAAATTGTCACCCCTTTAGTTGAACGCCCAGCAGTACGAATTCCCTCAACGGGCACGCGAATAAGCTGTCCCCCATCTGATACCAACATAATTTGATCTTGCGCTCTCACCGGAAAAGCCGCTACTAATTTACCAATTTCAGCTGTTTTAGAGGGATCTGTTGCACGAATCCCTTTTCCCCCCCGTCCCGAAATCCGGAACTCATAGGAAGAAGAGCGTTTACCATAACCAAATTCACTCACGGTCAAAAGCATTTGTTCACGTGCATGAAGTTCTGCATAACGTTCATCTGTTAACTCTGTTTCAGCGCCCCCATCTTCCTCATCAAGAGTAAGAATATCTTCAACATCAGCATCTGCACCAGCAGCACGCCGTTCGCTCATCACACGTTTAATATAAGCAGAACGCTCAAGAGACGTCGCCTCAACATGCTCTAAGATTGTCATCGAAATGACTTTATCGCCTTTAGCCAAGTTTATACCACGAACCCCTACAGAATTACGCCCTGCAAAGACACGAACATCTAAAACTGGAAAACGAATACATTGTCCATTGGCTGTTGTGAGAACGACATCATCATGTTCTGTACAGGTTTCAACCGAAAGAATTTCATCTTCTTCATCAAGTTTCATGGCAATTTTACCATTACGATTAACCTGAACGAAATCTGATAACTTATTACGACGCACTGTCCCACGTGTTGTCGCAAACATGATATCCAATGCACTCCAGCTTGATTCATCTTCAGGCAAAGGCATAATCGTTGTAATGCGTTCGCCCTGTTGTAAAGGAAGCATATTGATCAAAGCCCGCCCACGCGATTGCGGTGTCCCCAGCGGTAGTCGCCAAACTTTTTCCTTATAAACAATCCCACGTGATGAAAAGAAAAGAACCGGAGTATGCGTATTGGCAACAAACAACCGCGTTACAAAATCCTCATCCTTTGTGGACATACCAGAACGTCCCTTACCACCACGGCGCTGTGCACGATAGGTATTAAGAGGGACGCGCTTAATATAGCCACTATGGCTCACCGTTACCACCATATCCTCTGGCGCGATCAGATCTTCACTCTCCATCTCAGCGCTACCAAAACCAAAGACGGTACGTCGTGGCGTTGCAAATTCCTCACGAAGAGCACTCAATTCATCCTTAACAATACGCATAATGCGTAGACGCGATGCCAAGATATCAAGATAATCAGCAATATCCACGCCAATTTTATTCAATTCATCAGCGATTTCATCACGCCCAAGAGCTGTCAACCGTTGCAAACGCAATTCTAAAATAGCACGCGCCTGTTCTTCAGAGAGATTATAAGTACCATCCTCATGAATAATATGACGAGGATCATCAATAAGTTTAATCAAAGGTGCGACATCCATCGCTGGCCAGCGCCGCTCCATTAATTGTATACGTGCTGTCTGCGGATCAGGAGCTTTGCGAATAAGCGCTATGATTTCATCAATATTGGCAACAGCAAGAGCAAGACCAACCAAAACATGGGCCCGCTCACGCGCTTTACGCAAAAGATATTTTGTTCGCCGACTAACAACTTCTTCCCGAAAAGAAACAAATGCACGAAGCATATCAAGCAACGTCATTTGTTCAGGTTTTCCCCCGTTTAACGCAACCATATTACAACCAAAAGAAGTTTGCAGCGGCGTATAACGATATAATTGATTTAAAACAACTTCCGCAACAACATCTTTCTTCAACTCAATAACAACACGATATCCATCACGATCAGATTCGTCACGCAAATCAGAGATTCCCTCGATGCGTTTATCACGCACTAATTCAGCCATTTTCTCAATCATCGTTGCCTTATTAACCTGATAAGGAATTTCACTCACGATGATTGCCTGTCGACCACTGCGAATTTCTTCAATATCAACTTTAGCGCGCATAATGATTGAGCCACGCCCAGTTTCATAAGCTGAACGGACACCAGAATGGCCGAGAATAATCCCCCCTGTAGGAAAATCTGGACCGGGAATAATTTCAATTATTTGATCGAGTGTGATATCGGGATTGTCAATCAAAGCAATACAACCCTCAACAACCTCGCCAAGATTATGGGGTGGAATATTGGTTGCCATTCCCACAGCAATTCCCCCTGATCCGTTCACCAAAAGATTGGGAAAACGCGCTGGTAAGACAACCGGTTCACGCTCACGCCCATCATAATTATCCTGAAAATCAACAGTATCCTTATCAATATCAGCTAAAAGCTCTTCTGAAACTTTTTCTAAACGACACTCTGTATAACGCATTGCCGCAGGAGGATCACCATCAACGGAACCAAAATTCCCTTGCCCATCAATCAATGGGTTTCTCAAAGAGAAATCCTGCGCCATACGTACCAAAGCATCATAAATTGAAGCATCACCATGGGGATGGAATTTTCCCATAACCTCCCCAACAACACCAGCAGATTTACGATACGGCTTATTAAAAACAAGCCCCATCTCATTCATAGCATGAAGGATACGTCGATGAACAGGTTTAAGACCATCACGGACATCAGGGAGTGCACGCGAAACAATGACGCTCATCGCATAATCGAGATAAGAGCGTTGCATTTCATCAATAATGCTGATTGGTTCAATACCGGTCAGCACATCACGTTCTGGCTGTGGAGTAAGATCAGTCACAATTTCAAAACTTTCAAAAAAGAATCATTTCACTTTGTTTATATCGAAAAATACAGCAAAATGCTAATTTCTCTCCCATAACAAAAAAGAAATTTAACAATATTTTTCAAGATGTTACTCATTCCTATTAGGAATCATCAATAATAATAAACAGTTTCCACTTCGCTAAACTTCAAAAATTTGAACAGACAAACTATAAAGAACGCGTAATACTGGAATATAAAGGCTCTTAGAAAGGGACGTCATCATCTAATTTATGAGAAAAACTTTCTCCCACTTGGCTATTATTTTGGCCAAAAGTATTTCTCTGATTTGAGCTACTCTCTGCAAAACCACCACTGTAACTACCCCCACCTGCTCCTTGCTCCCCACTAGCCCCCCCACGCCCATCAAGCATTTGTAATTCACCACGGTATTTTTGCAAGACAACCTCTGTTGTATAACGATCATTTCCATTTTGATCTTGCCATTTCCGTGTCTGTAACTGCCCCTCAATATAAATTTTGCTCCCCTTTTTTAAATATTGCTCTGCAACTTTGACAAGGTTCTCATTGAAAATAACAATATTATGCCACTCGGTGCGTTCTTTTCGCTCATTTGTATTCCGATCACGCCAACTTTCCGAAGTAGCAATACGCAAATTTGCCACTTGATCTCCAGAATTCAAACGGCGGATTTCAGGATCTGCCCCGAGATTACCAATCAAAATAACTTTATTAAGGCTACCAGCCATCGCATAAACTCCAAAAATTTAATCGTAAAATAGTCTTTACATAACAGTTATGACCATCTTGACCTTCAATTTACACGTCTGTAATTGACCTTCAATATGGATATTGCTATCCTTTCCCAATATTGGATCCGTATAATTATAACAAAATATGACAACAACGCATAGTTTATTCCATCACTAGAGAATAAAAAGCTGCTCATTTGTATTTTTCTTTTCACAAAACCCATACCTTCTTTCTGCATTAAAGTAGTTAAACACGTTGTAATTCTAAAAAAACAGTTTTATTCCATTTTAAAGGCTTAATTTTTATCACATATGCCAAGGATAAAATATGACTCATCAAAAATATATCTCCATTCGTGGTGCACGTGAGCATAACCTTAAAAATATTGATCTCGATCTACCTCGTGATAAACTTATTGTTATAACAGGACTTTCTGGATCAGGAAAATCATCTTTAGCTTTTGATACAATTTATGCTGAAGGACAACGCCGCTATGTCGAAAGCCTTTCGGCTTATGCACGCCAATTTTTGGAAGTCATGCAAAAACCCGATGTCGACCGTATCGATGGCCTTTCCCCAGCCATCTCCATTGAACAAAAAACAACCAGCCGCAATCCTCGTTCAACGGTCGGCACTGTTACTGAAATCCACGACTATATGCGTCTCCTTTTTGCACGTATTGGTATTCCTCATTCCCCTGTTACAGGTCTCCCTATTGAAAGCCAAACGGTAAGCCAAATGGTAGATCAAATTATGTCCTTACCAGAAGGTACACGAATTTTTATTATGGCCCCCTTGGTGCGAGGACGAAAGGGAGAATATAAAAAAGAGCTAAACGAGCTTTTAAAAAAAGGGTTTCAACGCGCTAAAGTTGATGGAAAATTCTATGAAATCCCTGATATTCCACCTCTTGATAAAAAATATAAACACGACATCGATGTCGTGGTAGACCGCATTGTTGTACAGAAGGATATCATCTCTCGCTTGGCTGATAGTATAGAAACCTGTTTACAACTAGCAAATGGACTTGCCATTGCTGAAATGGCAGACCAGCCCTTGGCACAAAAAGAAACAACAAAAGAATCGGCTCATAAGTCAAAAAATGATACACACAAACGGCTTCTTTTTTCAGAAAAGTTTGCCTGCCCTGTATCCGGTTTCTCTATCCCCGAAATTGAACCACGCCTTTTTTCGTTCAATAATCCTTTTGGAGCCTGTCCTCTTTGCGATGGACTGGGCATCAAAAAGGCAATGGATCCACTGAAAATTGTGCCCAATAAAAACCTTACCTTAAAAAACGGAGCCATTGCCCCTTGGGCTAAATCAGATTCACTTTATTATCGTCAAACCTTAGAATCATTAGGAAAAGCTTACGGTTTCAAACTCACAGATCAATGGTGTAAACTCTCTGATGAAGCACAACAAGCTATTCTTTACGGTACAAAAAGAAATGAAATCTCCTTTATCTACAAAAATGATTCTCGTTCGCATAAAATGACTCAACCTTTTGAAGGTATCATCCCCAATATGGAGAGACGCTGGAAAGAAACAGATTCTGCTTGGTCCCGCGAAGAAATTGAGCGTTATATGTCTTCTTCACCTTGCCCAGCCTGTCACGGTTATCGTTTAAAACCAGAGGCACTTGCTGTGAAAATCCATGGGATGCATATTGGGCAAATATCAGACCTTTCTATTCTAAAAGCAGATGATTGGTTTGCCAATATCCATCAATATCTCTCGGAAAAACAACGTAATATTGCTGTACGTATTTTAAAAGAAATTCGCGAACGCTTAGCTTTTTTAAATCATGTAGGACTGGAATATCTTACCTTATCTCGAAACTCAGGAACCCTTTCAGGGGGAGAAAGCCAACGTATTCGATTAGCCTCCCAGATTGGTTCTGGTCTTACAGGCGTCCTTTATATTTTAGATGAACCATCCATCGGTTTACATCAACGTGATAATGAACGCCTTTTGGAAATGCTACGCCATTTGCGCGATCTTGGCAATACCGTCATTGTCGTTGAACATGATGAAGATGCTATTCTCACAGCAGATCATGTTGTTGATATGGGTCCTGCTGCAGGGGTTCATGGTGGTAAAATCATAGCGCAAGGAACACCGCAAGAAATTATCGAGAATCCATCCTCTCTCACAGGCCAATATCTTTCAGGAAAAATGGCTGTTAGAATGCCAACTGAGCGACGCAAAATATCACAATCGAAAATCCTTAAAGTCATCGGCGCCAAAGGCAATAACCTTAAAAATATCAGTGCGAATATCCCTCTTGGAACCTTCACATGCATAACCGGTGTTTCTGGAGGAGGAAAATCAACATTTCTCATTGAAACGCTTTTCAAAGCAGCATCACATCAGATCATGGGCAGTCATCACAGCCCTGCCCACTACGATAAAATTGAAGGATTAGAGTTTCTTGATAAAGTCATCGATATCAATCAATCCCCCATTGGCCGCACCCCACGCTCTAACCCCGCAACCTATACAGGCGCTTTTACACCGATTCGTGACTGGTTTGCCGAACTTCCAGAATCAAAAGCCCGTGGTTATAAAGCTGGGCGTTTTTCATTTAACGTTAAAGGAGGACGCTGTGAAGCCTGTCAAGGTGATGGAGTCATCAAAATTGAAATGCACTTTTTACCAGATGTCTATGTGACTTGTGATGTCTGTAAAGGAAAGCGCTATAATCGAGAAACACTAGAAATAAAATTCAAAGGGCATTCTATCGCTGATATTTTGGATATGACAATCGAAAAGGCAGAGGAATTTTTCCACGCTATTCCCGCTATTCATAATAAAATGGAGACCCTCATTAAAGTGGGATTGGGTTATATAAAAGTAGGACAACAAGCGACCACACTTTCTGGTGGGGAAGCACAACGTGTAAAACTTGCGAAAGAACTTTCACGCAAAACAACAGGGCGGACACTCTATATTTTGGATGAACCAACAACAGGCTTACATTTTCATGATATTTCTAAACTTCTTGAAGTACTCCATAAACTGGTCGAGCAAGGCAACACCGTCATCGTCATTGAACATAACCTTGACGTTATCAAGACAGCCGACTGGATTATCGATTTAGGACCAGAAGGTGGAGATCGCGGTGGAGAAATCGTTGCCATTGGACGCCCTGAAGACATTATTAAAGTTCCCGCTTCCTATACGGGAAAATTTCTAAAAGACGTTTTACTGCGCCAATCTCTCCACAATTCTAACGCTTAAAAAGTCTACCCCTTGAAAATACAGCACATAAATAAAGCCTGTACTTTTATTGTTACCTGTAAATTAACCTCTCATTCCAGTACAATAGCCTGTTTGAAACAAGACTGAAACGATTTAGCATAAGCTGTTTCAGTTTTCGTATTGCCAAATAAGAATGCGCGCATAATTGCATATCTCTTCTCTGTTTATTTATATCTAAAATGATCAGACAACCTAATTTGAAAAAAATACGAAATTTGAAAGGTATAAAAAAGTTGTCATCTTTCCCATCTCCTTTTAATTTACCTTAACGACTTTCAAAAGTATCCATAGCAAGATCCTACAATGAAGATTGCCCATTGCTTCACGCTTTCATTTATCGCATTCTTTAACAAGATCACGGTCCTCACGAACAGACAGAATTTCCTAAACGGAATATTTGTATTGCCAATTCCAGACGCTTGTTTCAAAGTAATATTTCTCAATACTTCCAAGCTCATTGCATGGCATCCCCTGTAAATGATATAATGGTCACTCGATTATTGTATACCACCATCTTTACGCTTTTACGAAGATGCAAACCAGCACCATCACACACTTTGCCAGCTCTCAGTTTCTACTAAAGCTCTTGTATTTGAGAACCTTTCATTATAGGCTTTTTTATTTCTCTTTTATTTTATCCACACACTCGTACGATGAGAATACACAAAGATATCATTTTAATTGATTGACGATAAAAAGATCTCACGCTACTCGAATTTCTTCTTCAATATGAGAAACGTCTAATTATCCTTATAAATCAACCTATTATTTAAAAAAAAGAAACAAAACTTTCCTATTATATTATTTTAATTCTGTATAAAGAAGCGTAAGATTTTTTCCAGAACAGCAGCATTGCCCTTTATTCTACAAAAAAACGCTCCTCCAAGAGCGTAGAGTATCATTGTTTTCGACTTTTTGTGCACAAAGTATCTATTGGACATCTTACAGTTGTCAATATAATGTGATGCAGTCTAAAAAGACAAAATAACGTTGGAGATAATTTCAGCATGAAAAAAATTGAAGCCATTATAAAACCTTTCAAACTTGATGAAGTAAAAGAAGCGCTTCAAAAAATTGGACTCCATGGTATTACCGTAACAGAAGCGAAAGGTTTTGGTCGTCAAAGGGAACATACAGAACTTTATCGTGGTACAAAATATGTTGTTGACTTTCTGCCTAAAGTAAAGATTGAAATTGTTGTATCCGATGAAAAACTAGAACAAACTGTTGATGCAATACGTAAAGCAGCGCAAACAAAACATATAGGAGATGGAAAGATATTTGTCTTTTCCATTGATGATGCCATTCGTATAGGCACTGACGAAACTGGGATCGATGCTCTTTGAATATACAACGAAAAATTCATCTTTTATCACCCTCAACGCCATATTAAGGAAATTGAATATGACAACCGCATCAGATATTATCAAACAGATTGCAGACAACGAAATCCGTTTTGTTGATTTACGTTTTACTGATCCACGAGGAAAATTGCATCACATTACAATGGACATCGCAGAGATCAGCGAAGATACCTTTAGTGATGGTGTTATG
Source organism: Bartonella tribocorum (assembly GCF_002777915.1). Lineage (GTDB taxonomy): Bacteria > Pseudomonadota > Alphaproteobacteria > Rhizobiales > Rhizobiaceae > Bartonella > Bartonella tribocorum_A. Next base: position 74,171 of record NZ_NJGE01000006.1, read on the forward strand.
TTTGATGGTTCTTCAATTGCGGGTTGGAAAACAATTAATGAATCTGATATGGTTTTAATGCCTGATCCCAAAACAGCGCATATTGATCCTTTTTTTGCTCAGTCTACTTTGGTCATATTTTGTGATATCCTTGATCCTGTCTCTGGCGAGTTTTATCGTAGGGATCCTCGTTCTATCGCTAAAAGGGCTGAGGTTTATATGAAATCTTTAGGGATTGGAGATACAATCAATATAGGTCCTGAAGCAGAATTTTTTATCTTTGATGACGTGCGCTATAAAACGGATCCTTACAACACAGGGTTTAGACTCGATTCAAGTGAACTTCCCTCCAATGATGATACAGAATATGAAACAGGCAATCTAGGGCATCGCCCACGAATGAAGGGAGGCTATCTTCCTGTACCCCCTGTTGATTCCTGCCAAGACATGCGTTCTGAAATGCTCACAGCACTCAAAGATATGGGCGTACAGGTAGAAAAACACCATCACGAAGTAGCAGCGGGTCAACATGAATTGGGTATTCGTTTTGATACGCTCGTTCGTGAAGCGGATAAGATGCAAATTTTTAAATATGTCGTCCATCAAATAGCAAACAGTTATGGAAAAACAGCAACTTTCATGCCCAAACCAGTGTTTGGTGACAATGGCTCAGGTATGCACGTTCACATGTCTATTTGGAAAGATGGCAAACCCATTTTTGCCGGCAATGAATATGCCGGACTCTCAGAAACCTGTTTATTCTTTATCGGCGGTGTCATTAAGCACGCAAAAGCAATCAACGCCTTTACCAATCCATCCACAAACTCCTACAAGCGTTTGGTTCCTGGTTATGAAGCGCCTGTCCTTCTTGCCTATTCGGCACGTAATCGTTCTGCATCTTGCCGTATTCCAATGAGTTCTTCACCAAATTCAAAACGCGTAGAAGTTCGTTTTCCAGACCCAACAGCAAATCCTTATTTAGCATTTGCAGCCCTCTTAATGGCTGGTCTTGATGGAATCAAAAACAAAATTCACCCTGGACATGCTATGGATAAAGATCTTTATGATCTTCCCTTAAAAGAACTCAAAGAAATCCCTACCGTTTCAGGAAGCCTGCGTGAAGCACTTGAAGCGCTTGACAAAGATCGTGGCTTTCTTAAAGCTGGTGATGTTTTTGATGATGATCAGATTAATTCCTTCATTCAAGTAAAAATGCAAGAAGTCTTGCGTTACGAAACAACGCCCCATCCCGTTGAATTTGATATGTACTATTCTGTTTAAACAATCATACCCATTCTTTTGATTTTTAAAATGGAGGCAAAAGCCTCCATTTTTGTGGATATTCTTCTCGTGCAAGGGTGTAAGAGGCTTTTAGCTTATCTACTTTTCCTTTATAGTCATTTTGAATCTCTCAGATTAATTAACAAAGGTTTCTAATGCCGCGGATTTTTTTTCTCGTTTCCATTCTTTTACGCATTGCCCTTATCACATCAACAACTCAAGCACATACAATTACCCCCCCCAAACTTACCGCCCTTGAAAAAGCGACATCTGCTTATAGTACAGCACTTAAAAATGCCGATGCGGATGCCATCTTAAATGCTATCCCTCCCGAAATCATCAACAGCTTAACCGCCAAAAAAAATCTTAGCCAATCACAATTTCGGCAAATCATGAAAAGCCAAATCGAACAGTTAGCAGAAAGTTATAAAATTGAAAGTATCCACATCGACCAAAAACAAAAACGTGACGGTACACTAGATAATGGCATTCCCTATTTTGTTATACCCGTGGAGCTTGTAACCACAACAAATGTTGGGAAAAAATGTTCTATTCAAACTGAGATTATTGCCTTACTTCATAATGACCAATGGTATTTTATCCGAGGGAATGACGAGACAGTCTTAAATATAATCGATGAAGTTTTTCCTGGACTTGAAAAAGTAAAAATCAATCCGCAAAAAATCACAAAAATACTGTAATGAAAAAAACTTATAAACAAGCTGTAACAATTGTAACAGCAGCATTAAATTCAACTTTTTTATGAGTACGGTGTGCCATTGCCTCTTTATCCGTTCCCCATTGTTCCATCATCCAATCTTCATCTAAATGGGCAATAGACCAAGCATGATCTGCATCAATTTTTCCCGCAGCAACCGCAAGAGCAATAAGAGCAGACCCTGTTAAGGTTGTCATCATATGAAGTGCAGCAAGCATATAAGGAGACTCAACGTTACGTAAATAATTGCTCACGGCTTGAATGGCTTCTGATGATTGTTCCACATGCATCAACCCTTCCGTCAAATAAAACCGTGCCCCCAGTTTTTCTTCTGCCCAATCTAATAAAGGATCCCATTGTTCAGATTGTTTTTGCACCAGCTCTTTAGGTGTTTGTGCACGATAAAAGATCATATCACAGGCAACAAAACGCAATAAATCTTCAAAAACAACCTGCATATCATCAGCGATACCATCAATAACAGTATTAACCAGACGCGTCATCGGCATTTTTGCTGGATCAATAACGTGCTTTTGGCACTCAAACTCGTGAGCAATGAATTTAGCAAACACTTCCGTTGGCACAAGAAAAGGGCGCTTTGCAGGCGTTTTAACGGAACGTTCATCCAATAAAATTGTAAAGCCACCCTCCTCACAAGCGATCTTCACTTGTCTATAAAACCGTTTGGGATGTGATTGGCATGAAAAATTTTGATTCTCCTGAACAGAACTCTTTTTATTTAAGGGTCTATCAAAACGATTCAAAATTTCACGCATATTGCTTCACCTCTGATATTTCAAAAAACGACGGTTTTTCAAAGCTCTATATATCTGATTAAAGCTAAACTGATTTCTTTCTCTATCCTAAAGAAAGAAAAAAGTCTTACCAATCCAAATCTGATTTTAAAATATATCCTTTATTGAACAAACAAGACAATGATCTTGGATCTTGTCTCTATATTCTAAAAACAGTTGTTAGTATAATTTTTTAAAATAATTTGTTTTTCTTATATCTTTCTTCTTGAAATATTGATACGTAACAAAACATTAATTGAAAGGGATCAAGGTTATATTCAATTTGACTTAGAGCCTCTTAAGCAAGTAATATCACTGATAATTGCAGATACAGAAGCATTTGAAATATTAGATGATAACGCTTATTTGGTAGGGGCTAAAGATTATATCCAAAATAATCGTGGAAGATCGCAAACCTTATAGTCACGATTTAATTTTTCAACTTCATCTTATGCACAGCGAGTTATTGGGGGGATTCAATCAGTGGATTTTTTTAAAGGACGGTTATTCCTATTCACTTTTGCCATTCTAGCGTTGTTTTCCATAAGTTGGTTATTATCTAAGAATTTGGTTAGCAATATACCAGTAATGCATGCGGTTGGACTGAGGTTGTTTGCCACTGCTGCCGCTTTATGGTTGATTGCAGCCGTTCGTGAGAAAGCTGTTTTCAGATCCCTACCATTACTTTCCATGATGCCCTCTTTTTTAATTCTATCAATATTAGGATTCTCGTTGTACTTTGTATGCAGCTTTGGTGCATTAAAATCACTCAACGCCAGTGATTTAACCATGGTTCTCGCCACTATTCCAGGAATTACCTATATATTGGGCACACTGACAAATAGTCTTATGTTTTCATGGTTCAAGCTTATCGGTATGATCATTGTCAGTGTAGCGGCTATAGCATTCAATATAAACAGTGTAGAGGGGGGATATTACAGCTTCATAGGAATAGCTCTTGCTTTAACAGCAGCGCTTTCTTACTCTGCTTATGGTTTATTGTCTAAACGTTATCTTAAAAATTTACCTTTGCTCACCTCATTGGCTTGGATCACGACAATTTCTGCAGTGTCATTTATGCCATTATTCATTTTTGATCCTGCTCCACTCTTATATCTTAAGTTAGAAGATATATTTAAGATATTGATTTTAGGAACTGTTTGCTCAGCGCCAGTTTACGTATTGTACCAAAAAGTTTTAGCTGAAGGAGGCGTATTATACGCCAACACTATTGGCGTATTATCTCCTTTTGCAGTCGTTGCATGTGAATGGATAATCGGCTCAAGCACTTCTCTCAATGTTATCAAAATAATTGCTATGATAATGGCTATTATAGGAATGACACTCTTATTTATAGATGCATCAAAGGTATCTGGATGGCAAGAAAAACGTCGTGCCCAAAATTCCAAATTTAATGAGGAAACAAAATGAAAAAGCTCGCATTAGTTTGCCAACGCAATGCAAAATTACCCTTTATATTTGAAGCAGCACAAGCAGCTAATATCGAATTAGTCATGATCTATGATACCGCTGAAAGCGCTCCTACTCAACTCCCCGCAGCAGTAACTTCAACTTGGCAACTTCCTGTTTTTGATAACCCAGAAGCAGCTCTAGATGCTTTTGCAAAAGGCGTAAAAGAACGCAATATTGCTGGAGTTATGACCCTTCGCGAAGAAGCCATCCTATGGACAGCTTTGGCAGCCCAAAAAATCAATACGCCCGGTATTGAGCCAGAAGTAGCAGCATTAACCAGAAACAAATATCTCATGCGACAAGCTTTTGCTAAAGCAGGGCTTAGAACACCAAGATTTCTTTATATAGATAATCCAAAAGACCTATCACAAGTACATGCCTTAGACTATCCACTCGTTATTAAACCTGTCTCTGGCTGGGCGAGTACAGGCGTAATGTTAGCTAAAAATTCCACCGAACTTCCTGATCTCGTCAAAGCGGTATGGAATGTTCAGCATAAAGACATGGCACGTTTTAACGATAAAAATAAACCTTTAGGTTTAGTCGTAGAACAGTATTTGCCAGGAAAAGAATTTGTTGTCGAATGCTTTGTGGATACAGCAGGTGTGCATGTTTTAGCCGTTGGCGACAAAGGGAAACCTGAAGGACCATGGTTTGAGGAAACAATTTATCGTCAACGCTGTGATATAGATGATCCTTTAATGATTGCTTTATGTGAGACTGCATGTTCAGGCGTTAAAGCTCTTGGTATAAACATGGGTGCTGCCCATGTGGAGCTACGCCTCGATGCCAATAATTTACCTTATATCATTGAGATTGGAGCTCGTATAGGTGGATCGGGGGTCTCCCATTTTATTGTGGAGCAAGGTACAGGGGTTTCATTTGCAAAACTCTGTATGAAAGCCGCTTTAGCTGAACAAAACCCCATCCTTCCCGATAGACTCCCAGCTAAAAAAGTGGCTGCAAATTACATTATTCCTCTTCATGGTTATGGACACTTCTGCGGATTTTCAGGTCTAGATAAAGTTGCACAGAATCCTCAAACCGCCAGAACTATAATTTTCTTTGAACCTGATCATATTTCACCACCTCCACCAGCATTTGGTGGATACCCTGGTTTTATTTTCTCTGTTCATGCCTCAGATCAAGAAGCGCGCGATTACCATCAATGGCTTGATAATACCTTAAGCATCCTATGGAAACACTAGGTTGCTCAATAACCCGATAAAGATTCCACTCAATTTCAACTTTTATATAAATCTCATTGATATAGGCAAAACCACAATGCGGTTTCCTAAAATTTGGCAAACATTTTTTTATTAAAGATGCATATTCAAAAACAAAGGATAGAGAGAAGCTATGACCTGCTTTTTGCTTTTACACTGCATTTTAATAGAAGCTCTTCAATATTTCTATATTCGAAATAACGACGACCTATCATCAATCCTTTCGACATGATCACCCCCTTCTCTCCACGCCTCAAAAGAGAAAAAAGACCTTATCAACCCCGCTTTAATTTAAAAATTATATTTTTATATCTATTGAACAGACAAGACAACGATCTTGTTCATATATTCAGCAATAGCTGCTAGAACAGTTTTTTTAAAGAGTTTAAAAGCTGGAAATGTTGAATTTGATAGTCATAATTCACCCACAACCCTGCACCCTCTTCATCTAAAAGAGATATCACTCGCATACTTTCAAAATACTCCTCACAGAATATAATGCAAAGCAGAAAAATGCGCTTCACAAAAAATATGAAGCTGTGCATTTTACGTATCATCCATCTTTGCTTAGCAGAAAAAGCCCCCAATCAAAAATCAAGATCCTCTTGCCTTTCTTAATATCAGCCCCCGTCAAACGACGGTGTTTTACGGTATATAGAACAACAATGCTGCTATTTAAAAAGACTGATGACGAATGCATCCCATATCTTGATAGCCAAAACAACACAAACAGATTTAGAGTTTCATTGACAAATTTTCCTCAAAGCATTCGAGCCCCTTATCAATGAGACAAAAAATTTAAAACAACGTGACCCTTTCATATTTGTCAAAATACATCGATTATTTTTAAAAAGATTTGTTAAAAATGATAACGCAATCCACCAGAAAAATGCACTCCAGAAAAACCTGCCTTGCTTAGTTTATGCTGATAGCTAAGATCACTGTAAAATGTAACTTTAGAAGAAAATTGTGCATTAATACCCAAACCTGTTTCTAAAGAAGAACCAAAAGCACCTAACTGGAAAACATCTTTTAGATGAATAAACTGTTTTTCACCAAAACGATGTGCAAGATGAATATTACCCTTTAAAGAAATAACACGATCCTTTTCAGATGCCGTAAATGTTTTACTTAAATACCCTCCAATACGCATCAACCACTGGTCTCCTTTTTTCATATCAACATCAACCCCATCGATATCACGAAACTTATCAAATTGAAGATGTTGATAAGTAAGCTGAATCTGCGGATCAAAAATAAGACCCTCATGTCCTGTCATAAACACTTTACCAGCAGACAACAAAATATTCAGAGGATTTGCTTTTAATGTCGCTGTCTTCCCCCAAACATGCGTAAGCACATCCCCTTTTAAAAAACCATAAGATAAAAGACCGTCTACATAAAAACCAGTATTGTGTTCCACACTACCGTATGCCGTAAATGACCATTTATTAAACGAACTCTTTTGACTTTGTTCCACATCACGAGGTTGTAAGGAAAGCTTTCCATAGGTTCCCATAATCCCAAAAGACATCGCACTATGTGCTCTCTCTATTGTTTTGAGTAAAATATCTGTTTCTATAGCGTTATAATCAACATGACCATCGTACCCATATTCAAGGGCAGAAAGATCTGAAACATACCGAGAACTCCCACCGTAACCATAAACAGATAAAGCAAAATTCCCTTCAACTTTTAATAATTTACGAGAAATAGACCGCATAGCTTGCAACTGCTTTTGTTGATTACTGATATTGATGATCCCCATATGAAACAAAGCATTTTGTAACAGAAGATAGGTCGGAACTTGTGGAACAACTTCCCTAATCTTTAACTCAGAATGAGGAATAACCGACATCCCTAAAGCAGGCTGAATATATTTACTTTCAAGGCGGAAATCCCAAAAATCTCCCTCTCCTTCAACCAATCTTTGAGAAGTCTTTGCTGGTCCAAGAGAAGAAGCTGGACCATAGCCATTAAGATAATATTGGTAAGGCAAGCCCTCTAATGCAATATAAGCACGATTTAACTGAAAAGAATCTTCTGCTGCTGTTCCAGAAACCTGAATAAGTGAAATACTATGAGCATTTTCACCCGTTTCTATCTCCCCCTGATTTCCTACAACAAATTGCACATAAACGGTCGTTTTTCCAGAAACATCACCCTGTATCAAAAGCCGATCAGTCTTTTTATGATCGAGCAAACCATCACTCTTGAGATATGTATTGAGATAAATATCCGCCCTATCTTGCGCACTATAAACTTCTTTTTCTCCCTTCCCAATATAAAGTGTCTGATACTCGTGAAACATTGGCGTTTCAAAAGCAATAGAACTATCAGAAAGTTTTATAAATGAAATAAACGAGCTTGTACGATTTGCAACGTGCGAATCTATCTCTCTTCTTCTTGTCAAAAACCACTTTGATCCTCTTGTCAAATAAAGCTCAGCAATAGAATCATCATCAACACGAGTCCCTCCGATCAATGAAGAAGAATCTGCCAAAATTGCTACACTCCCCCCTTTTTCAGCTGTTAATAATAAATCACCAGAAATTTTCGTGCCTTCTGTTACTCCAATATAACTCTGACTGTTATAACTATGAATAGCTGTTCCAGCTGGAACCTCAAAAACCGTTCTTTTCAAAAAAACAAGTCCCTGTCCGTATGTATTATTCTCTCCTCCCATTTCAAAATGCATACCATGTTTGTTACCTATTGCTTTAATGGTTGAATCTTCAATATTAACCCGCGAAATTAAAATATTTCCTTCCCAACCGTCCCCAGACTGTGTGTTCAAATCCTGTCCAACTGTTAAAACACGAACATCCGTAGAAACAATATTCGTATTTCTTAAATAAATAGCTCCCTGCTGTTTTACATTGAAAACTGTATGTGCAACTTTTTCATTTATATTTTCTCTCTCTTCTGTTTTTTGACGTTTTGAAGTAATAGTAACATTATCTAAAGTTGCACGCCCCCCCTTCCCCACATAAAGTGCAGCGGCATCATTCACATCAATAAATCCTCCTTTCATCTGAATATCCGCATCAGCACTAACGAAAAGAGCACTCTCTTGACCAGTACCCTGACCCTCCACTTTAATTTTTGTATTCGTTAACGTAACAGATGCTCCTACCTTCTCTGCATAAGCAGCGACCTGAGAAGCTTCAATTTTTCCACGATTGACCTCAATTATTCCACCATCAACTTTAAGACCTATTGACACATTTTTAAAAGCTGAATCACTCAAGACAATTTTTCCCCCTTGTGATACAATAGCCCCATAAAAGTTTTCTATACCTGCAGTACCTTCAACCTCTATACGCATTGCCTGAATAACTGTATTTGGCTTCTGTGCTCCTATAGCAGTAGGCACAGTGAGAAAACGCCCTTCCTCATTCTTTGGTTTAACAGATGCCGTGAACTTATATATTTTATCACTAATTGTATGCTTTGCACCATCATTGCATTCATAGGGTAATTTGTTTTCATCACATGATGGTGATCCAAATGAGCGAGAATGTGCCTCAATATTTATGTTTAACGAAAAAGAAAAAATAGCTGCTGTAAAAACACACGAATAAAAGCGATTATGAGATACCTTGATTATCATTGCTTTTCAAAACTTTCTTTTTTCAACAAAAACAAAAAATGCTGGCAAAATAATAAACTGCAAATTAAATACAATAAGAATAAAATAAAGAAATTATTTTATTATTTTTATGATAAATGAAAGCGTTTTCATAATATGTTTTGTGTTTTATGTAAAGAAAGAACAAAAAATTTAAAAATATCATTGATGATCTTTTTAAAGATTCACTCCCCAAAATGCTGAGAACTATAACATAAAGCACTAGAAAATGAGTCTCAAAAAAACACAAAGAAATGTAAATTCTGGAGAAATAAAATTCAATTTATCTCATTTATCCAAAATAAAAATAAAACAAAATGTTAATAATTTTTAAGGTTAAAATGCTCAAAATATGTTAATAAAAATATCATGCGATGAAATACAGTAAACTTATAACCGCATCATTTCTTCAACTGCAATAAAAACTGAAGAAATCTCTCCTTGAGAGATAAGCGAATGCAAACAATTTTTACATTAAAATTGCTGGTTACTTAGCACAAAATTAAATAAACACACGAAACTTCTCTTAATGCCCTATCATCAATGGTTTGAATGAAACAATGAAGTATTTTAGAGGATATCATCTCTAAACATGATCATAACATGAAAAGCTATTCACATCAAAGACACTTGCATAACCTTTTAAATTTTCAGATAAAAACTAAAATACAGTGAAACACTCACTATCCTAAAATTGAAAAGCATCAAAATAAAATTTTATCAAAATCAGCTTTATGAAAGCAATCTACTCGTTATCGTTAAAGTAGATATTTTAGCAAAGTTATTTTTGTCATTTTTATATTGAATAAATTTCTAAATATTCCCCGATATCATCACATCTGACAATAACATTATTGCACTCTCAGAGTTGATGAATATCACTCTAAAGGAGAGAAAAAAGCTGTATTTCTCTCCGTTTTTTCCATAATATTTTTCATTCAATTATTGCTTTAAAGACAAATATTTCACTTTTTCAAAACTTTTTTTATTTTTTGGCGTTTTTTATCATTCTCAAGACGTAACAGCAAATCTCGCTCCTGTTTTGTCGCATTGGTTACACCAAAAGTATCATTGTCCATAACCTGCTGATACCCCGCTACCATTAAATTAACTAAAAATGAATCACTTCGCGGCGCTAATGAAAAATAGATTCCCTTTGAATCTTGTAATTTGTACCGATAACCTGCTTTAGTCATGCATTCATAAACTGCTGCAAACTCACTTGCACGCGAATCCATATTTTCGGAAGAAGCGTAGATTGGTTTCCAGCCACATTTTAACAGTGCTTGTTCGACCACAGATTTATTAACACTGGGCTTTTCCCATAATGCCAAGGTCGATGGGGGAGGTTTGCTAATACATCCAGCAGAGCTTAATAAAATTATAGCACTCAATACTTTCAATATTCTTTTCATTTCCCCCCTCCTTTAATATTTACGATAGAAAGACTGATAAGTCCGCTAACATTTGCTCACATGCAAGATGACTTTCGTTAGCACGTAGACATTGGAAAAACAACCCTGCCCCCCCATGCAAAAACAAGAATGTAAGGATTTTTGACTACAGAAACCCCAACGCTTAAGGTTGACATTCAGGTTGTTCTTTGTGTTCTTCACAATGAGGACTATTCAAACGCCTCTCTACACTTCGCTGAGGAATAACAGCATCAGGCTGACAAATTGGAAGATTTTCATATTTCTCACACCACTTTACCCTGCCCAATTTATCTTGGAAACCTGCTTGTGTCATGCATGCATTCACAGACTCCTCTGCATTGAATTTCTCATCGGTACTTTTTTCTGCATCAAGACGGCCATCAAGATGTTGCATTCCGCATTCCAACAGTGCTTTTTTGACCTCAAGTTGATCCGCACCAGGCTTTTCCCATGCATCTACAGCTGTTCGAGGAGGCTGTTCTGGGTAACATCCACCCATAACCAATAGAGCTATCCCGCTTAATAATTTTAAAATCTGCTTCATTTTCCTATCCTTGAATAATTTTGATATCACGAAACAATCTACAAATTATTTTACATGCTGTTTTTCCATTTCCAAAACAACGATGGAATTATCAATCTTTATTATCTTTAATCTTTTTCTGAAATACCACTTAGTATCGTATCAAAAATATAGCAAAATTACTACTAAAATCATATTCTATAAACGTTATGCTTATAAAATTATTCTCAATATTTTGATTATAATTGAAACAGATATTTTTATAAATTGTTGCGCCTACATTTGTAAGCCCCATAAATAAATAGCGTTGGATGGTTGGTTGGGAAATAATCCCGCACGAATATGGGAACACATGAATGTGGCGATTGTACGTTCCACAAACAGCAAAACTTAAGGTTGTCATTTACGGCTATTTTTGTACTTTTTACAAAAAGGCTGTTTAAGCGCTTTTTGATATTTCTCCGTAGAACAACAGCGCTTGGTCGACAAATCGGAAGATTTTCGGCTTTATGCTTCTCACACCAAGCCCCCACTTTATCACGAAAACCAGCTTGAACCATACAAGCTTTTATGGTTGCTATTGCATTATAGCTAAGCTTTTTGCTTTCTGGATCGCGATCATAAGGTGTTTAGCATGCCACATTCTAATAAGGCTTTTCCTATCTCAGTAAAATCTGCTCCTAGCTTTTCCCACGTCACCACCTCTCCTAAAGAAGGTTTATTAAACTGATATCCAGTTATGATTAATAGCGTTACAGCACTTAATAATTTTAGAGTTTGTTTTATTTTTTACTCCATTGATTTACTTAAAGGAATTTGTTCTATATGAGATGTGCCGTAAAGCTTTTGGCATTTTGGACTCACATTTCCAAGACAAGTATGAACGCTGTTGAGATCTGTAAACATTCTTGATCATTCTTTCCAAGCGCACTTCCAGCAGGTATTGTCTCTTTCCACAACACTGTAATGACTACTAAAGGTTTTATCCTTGTTAAAGGAAATATTGGTTGCCGCTGCATCATCCTTTTTTCCAGCATAAAATCCAACAGAAACAAATTTCTGCCTGCTGAAAATTTATCCCGTACACTGAGGCTGGTAACGGTAAGATTACCACACCACCCATCTCTACATGGTTTCCAGAAACCACGCCCCTGCTAGTGTGTTGTTTTTCCCACTACCGCTATAAACAGTGCCAATGCCTACATTTGCAATCATATGAAAAGCAGTAATTGCAGATTCTTTTGTACGCCTAACTGCCTGTGGCCCCCAAAATGGAGGAAATCGTTGTGGTATGCAATTGAGATTTATTGGAAGATTGACTACTTTTGAACGATTTTTTTTGCTAATTATACTTCTCTTGCGTACTTTTGATAGTAGTATTGTATAATTTTGTGCTTAAATACAGTTGAAAAATGCATTTATACTCTTCCACTTGTGATAAAAATGAGCCCTGTACCGATCATTCCAATCTTTAGAGGATAAAAATCAAATACCCATTCTCCTGCAGACAACAGCTATTTCTTTTTAATTCAATCTTTATTTATTACGATCTCTTTTTGCTTTAAATTATAAAGTTTAAGGGCATAGAAACAAATAATAAGCCAAGCAATCCAACTAATACCGACAATTAAAACTGGTCGCGTCTCATCAAAGTACCATAAGAGAATAAAAATAAAAACCATAAATAAAATAGAAAAAATTGATCCTATCGGCCAAAATGGAATGGGAAAGCTTAAACCATTCTGTGCTTCTTTAGGCATCTTAATTCGCATAAAAATTTGCGAAAGTAGAATCATCATCCAAACAAAAACCGTTGCAAATGTTGCCATTGCTGCAATAAGAAAAAAAAGCTTTTCATGATAAAAATAATTAAGGACAGCACCAAGAAGAAAAATAACGAAGATCATCAAAATAACAAAAACTGGTATACCGTTTTTTGATAAATATTGAAACTTTTTTAAAGCATAACCTTCCTGTGATAAACCATGGATCATACGACAAGCACCATACATTCCACTATTCATTGCTGAAATAGCCGCTGTAACAACAACAATATTTAAAATATTTGCTGCATATGAAATCCCAAGATTTTCAAAAATTGATACAAAAGGGCTATTCATAAGACCAATCTCATTCCAAGGATAAAGAGACATTAAAATAGCTAACGTCATGACGTAAAAAAGCAAAATACGAACTGGAGTAGAATTAATTGCTTTTGAAATCGTTTGATGAGGATTTTGAACTTCCATGACTGCCATGCCAATGATTTCTATACCACCAAAAGCAAAAACAACAACACTAAAGCAAGCTAAAAAACCAAACCAACCATTGGGAAAAAGACCACCATTCTTCCATAAATTATGAACCGTAACAGTAGAAGAACTTACACTTCCACCCCACCCCCAAAAAATAATTGCTATTCCTAAAATAATCATCGCAATGATAGCGATAACTTTAATAGAAGATAGCCAAAACTCTAGCTCACCGTAAACTTCTACAGCAGCTAAATTAATACCTGTGATGATTAATGTAATACTTAGCGCCCATACCCAAGGAGCAACATCAGGATACCAAAACCCCATATAAGTCGCAAAAGCTGTAATATCAGCCAAACCAACAAGAATCATCTCAAAGACATATGTCCATCCCGTTAAAAAACCTGCTAATGGTGATATGTAATTTGCCGCATAACGCGCAAAAGAACCAGGCAATGGATTATGAAGTATCATCTCTCCTAAAGCCCGCATAACCATAAAAATAGCTAAACCAGCAATACAATAGGCAATCAAAACACTAGGACCCGCAAGCTTAATGGCCTGTGCAGAACCATAAAAAAGACCTGTTCCAATAGCAGAGCCAAGAGCTAAAAAAATAACTTGCCGCTTACTCATCCCTCGTTTCAATTCATTTATTGCCATTTCTTTCCTTACTTTTTGAAATGCTGACAAAATCCACAGCACGATAACAGCTTTATGATAAATAAAGCCTCGCGTTTCTTTCACAAATATATAAAAAAACCGAAGACCAGCCAGTCCAACACTTTGCTCTAAACAATGAAAAAACATTTTTATTACGAATTATTCAGCTTTTATAGCCTGCAACTTCGTATTATTTTATTTAAATAAAGTGATAATGAATTTTTTTATAATTGTCATTTAATTCATTCCGTATTCTCTAGTTTTTTACAGAGAAAATTAGCCTTAATGGAGTGTAAACTCTTAAGTTTCTATTTCAGCTCACCAAAATAGAAGCCTAAAAATTCATAACAGGCGCATTAACAATGCATATGATTAATTTTTTGTTACTCTAAGCAAATTCTCTTTGGGCCCATGAAACAAATTTTCTACGCAAATTGAATTGCTCAATCAGTGATAAAGCGAATCTCGCCAGTTTTCAAAAGTATGAGAAAGTGTATCTACAGCCCATTTTTTAAAGGCTCCAATTGCCCTAACAACAAGTTTTCCAATGAAAAAAAAATATACGGTAAAAATAGTATCTTTAACTGCTGATCCGATAATAGAGCTCTCTTTACCTCTGGAGTTTTGCCCTAAGATAGCAATAAAATTTTTGTTTTTCGTCGAAACAAGAGGCTCTTTCTCTTGCCCCCCTATCATAATGAAAACCTCCTCTGGAAAGCGGCCTCTCCTCAAATTTGCATGAACCTCAAGAATTTGTGAAAAACAAAAAAGAACTGTTGTTAAGACACATAATCTAGCACTTTTAAACATTTCTTTCTCCTTTTTTACTTAAAATACAAAAAATAAATTATAAAACTCATAAAATATTAACAAATAAGAAGAATATACAATAAAATTTTTATTTTTACTTTATACAATGCCTATAATAAAATTTATAATTATAAAAATATTATTACAGTATATAGTTTATAGATATTATTTAACTTAGATTAAAAATTTCTGATATAAATCATAAAGTATAGGTACTTTAATTTTATAATTTTTATAAAATTATGCCAATAAATTCAGACCATTATAAAACATCTAGTTGGCTACGAATAGAAAATATATACATAATCTATTAAATAATTCAAATATAGTATTGATCTTCTATATTTTTATACGAGAAAGTTTCAAAATTTAATATATGCCCTTCATCATTGGCCTTAAAAAAATATTATTGAAAAATTAATGAAGGAAAAATTGTTCTTGGTAAAACAGATAATAAATGCCCTTCACGTACAAGTATATGGACTTGATGAAGATCTGGAGCCAGATAGCGATCTTCCTTAAGAGAAGCAATATTTTTACGTAAACATTTCATAACAGACTGTAAGAGAGCACTTGTCT
Organism: Bartonella tribocorum; assembly: GCF_002777915.1. Taxonomy (GTDB): domain Bacteria; phylum Pseudomonadota; class Alphaproteobacteria; order Rhizobiales; family Rhizobiaceae; genus Bartonella; species Bartonella tribocorum_A. The sequence continues at coordinate 89,539 of NZ_NJGE01000006.1, forward strand.
TTAAAGGTGCTCGATACTCAATTCCTTGCGCTGCAATAAGCGTTTCAATGCCAATAAGTGCAAAAAGGTTTTCACTCATTACTAATAACCGACGAGCACCATGGCAAGCCATGGAAACATGATCTTCTTGATTGGCTGAAGTTGGTGTTGAATCAACAGAAGCAGGATGAGCCATTTGCTTATTTTCAGACATTAAAGCTGCTGCTGTTACTTCAGCGATCATAAAACCTGAATTAAGACCTGCATTGTGCGCTAAAAAAGCTGGAAGACCATAAGAAACTGCTGGGTCAACCATAAGAGCAATACGTCGTTGAGAAATAGATCCTACTTCACACAAAGCAAGAGCAATCTGATCAGCAGCAAACGCTACAGGCTCAGCATGAAAATTCCCACCTGATACAACCTCACCATTTCTTAAAATCAACGGATTATCTGTAACAGCATTTGCTTCAATAATCAGTGTTTTTGCTGCTGCAAGCAAAAGATCAAAACATGCCCCCATAACCTGTGGCTGACAACGTATACAGTAAGGATCTTGTACACGCTCATCACCCCGTAAATGGGCTGCACGAATTTCTGAATCCTCGACAAGCTTTTCTAATGTTTTCGATACAGCAATCTGCCCATAATGGCCTCGCAAAACATGGATATCAGGATGGAATGGCGCCGTTGATCCCATGGTAGCATCTGTCGTTAAAGCTCCTGCCAACAATCCACCACACAATGCTCGATAAGCTCGAAAAAGACCGGCAAGTGCAAGTGCTGTTGATGTCTGTGTCCCATTAATAAGGGCTAAGCCTTCCTTTGCCTCTAAAATGATAGGGGATAATCCTGCTTTCTCTAAAGCAAGTGCTCCACTCATACGAATATTTTGAAAAAATGCTTCTCCTTCTCCCATCATAACAGCCGCCATATGAGCAAGTGGTGCAAGATCACCTGAAGCGCCAACAGATCCTTTTTCTGGAATGACAGGAATAACGCCCCTTTCAAGCATATTTTCCAGCAAATTTACCAACTCTAGACGAACCCCAGAGGCCCCTCTTCCCAAAGAGATAAGCTTTAAGCTCATCATCAAACGCACAATATTTTCAGCGAGAGGATCTCCTACCCCACAACAATGGGACAAAATAAGATTTCTCTGTAAAACAGTGACTTTGTCCGCATCAATTTTAATGGAAGCCAACTTCCCAAAACCAGTATTAACACCGTACACAGGCTCACTTCCAGCAACAATTTCAGCAATGCGCTGCGCTCCTTTCTCGATAGCTAAATGCGTATCCTTATGAAGCTTACTGATTTCACCATCAAAATAAATCGCTTCAAGTTCGCTAAGCGTTACCTCACCCGGTTTTAGTATAATCGTCATAATTTTCTTTCTTTATTCAATTAAAATACAATTCTTAACATTATTAATCCTACTATAAAACCTATAAAACAAAAAAAATCTGCGAAAATAATACAATCTTCTGTAAGAATAATTGATATAAATATTATTGATCTTTCACAAGATGACATCTATATTCTTGCTATTATTATCATATCAACAAGTCACTTAAGCCTGCTAAAAACGCAGAGATATGTCAGTTTATTGATAATAATAGCTGTTTATAAAATTCAAAATACTTTCCACCAAGAAGATAAACCCTATATGATACATAAAATATCTGTGGAGACATCTTTTATGTTAAATATACAAACTTCTTCAATGTTTAAAATATTAAAACAAATTTCAATCATTATTTTTTTGGCAGGATTAATACCATTTTTAAGTGGCTGCGGATTTAATACAATACCAACAAATGAAGAAAAAGCACACGCAGCATGGAGTGAAGTGCTCAATCAATACCAGCGCCGTACAGATCTCATCCCCAATCTCGTAGAAACCGTCAAGGCTTACGCCGCCCATGAACAAAGTGTTTTCACAAATGTAATTGAAGCACGAGCCAAAGCAACACAAGTCAACATTAATGCAGATATGTTGAATAATCCAGAAGTGATGCAGCAATATCTCAAAAATCAAGCAAATTTATCAAGTGCACTTTCGCGGCTTATGGCAGTTGTCGAAAACTATCCGGATCTTAAAGCAAACCAGAACTTTCTTGCTCTTCAATCACAACTAGAAGGAACTGAAAACCGTATCTCGGTTGCGCGCCGAGATTATATCGAAACAGTCCGTGCCTACAACACTGCACTCAAAACAATGCCGACAATGATTTGGGCAAAATTATGGTTTCGCGATGCTAAGCCTATGCCAACTTTTACCATTGATACGGATAGCCAACAAACACCAAAGGTTAATTTTAATTAATGAAACCATTTCAACATGCTATACAACGTCGTTTTTTTCTACGTTTATGGGTTCCTTTGAGCATTCTATACTTGATCATTGCATTGGGAAATGTCTCTTACGCACACACTAAGTTTCCTCCTTTAACCGGCTATATCAACGATATGGCTCATTTACTTGATCTTGCAACAAAGAGAAATTTAACGGAAAAGCTCGCTACACTCGAAGAGAAAACGGGAGACCAAATCGCTCTTGTAACACTCCCTACTCTTTCGGGCAATGATATAGAGACCTACAGCAATTCTCTTTTTCGCACATGGAAGCTAGGTCAAAAACAAATCAATAATGGCGTATTAATCGTCATTGCCCCCAATGAACGTGAAGCACGCATTGAGGTAGGCTATGGTTTGGAAGGAGAACTAACAGATGCCATTTCCTCTGTCATCATTAATAGCTTCATGATTCCTAATTTTCGTGAAGGAAATTATCAAAAAGGAATTGTCGAATCGGTTCATGCCATTATCAAAGTGATCACACAAAGTGATGCTGATTTTTCTTTTCGAATCAAACAAAAAGCTAAAACTGTTGAAGAGCAACGTAAACAAGCTGAAAAAGAAGAAATGATTATCAATACAATCATGTTTCTCATTCTCTTTATAGCAGTTGGGTTGCCCATTCTTGCTATGATTTTTGGTCAGAAAGTAGGTCCACGAAAATATCTTTGGATGGGTATTATCTTCACGCCTTGGTTTTTAAACTTAAACGCGAGCGGTAGAAACCCTGGTGGAATATTTGGTGGACATTCAGGAGGAGGAGGTTTCAGGGGTGGTGGTGGATCATCAGGTGGTGGCGGAGCAACAGGAAGATGGTAAAACGAGCATAACGCATTTTTAAAATAAAATTCATTGCAATTTTCATAAAGTGTCTCTTAAACTTTACACTTTTGTTATTTTTCTGATTACAGGACCAAAACTCAAACCTTAAGATAAGTATTGCCAATGACATTTGAATTAAAACATAGGGATCGTAATCACTTATCACATCATTTTAATGCGATTCTAGGAAATCCACCCGTTGAATGGAAAATAAGTGATCATTTGGTTGAGTATCCTGAAGCACTACGTTACATGCAGGAACGTGTAGAAAAAATTCTTGCAAAAACGGCCCATGAACAGGTTTGGCTTCTTGAACACCCTTCCCTTTATACAGCGGGGACGAGTGCAGATAAAAAGGATCTTTTAGCACCTCATTTATTCCCTGTTTATGAAGCAGGACGGGGGGGTGAATTTACATATCACGGTCCAGGACAGCGTATTGCTTATATTATGCTTGATCTTAAACGCCGAAAACAAGACATCCGTGCTTTCATTAGTGCGTTAGAAGAATGGATCATACAGATGCTTGCAAGCTTTAACATTAAAGGCGAACGTAGAGAAGATCGCGTTGGTGTCTGGGTTAAACAGTCTCATTACCCATCAAAACAAAATGATCTTTCTTCTGAAGATAAAATTGCGGCGATTGGCATTCGAGTACGCAAATGGATAAGTTTTCATGGCGTTTCTATCAATGTTAATCCTAATTTAGCCCATTATTCAGGAATTGTTCCTTGCGGAATTACAAACCACGGTGTAACAAGCTTTCTGGATCTAGGGTGCCCTGTAACAATGCATGATATTGATATTGCTCTCAAACACACTTTTGAACAAATTTTTGGTCCAACAATTGATGTTTCCTAACTGCATTGATTTTTAAATAAAAAACAGGCATAAAATTTATTTTAATAAATCTTTCATTTTATGAGGTAGATAGTTAAACGCTATGAGCGATAACCACAAGGATCTTTTTAGTATTTTAAATAAAGCCCAATCTCGGGTAAATACAAAAGAAAGCACTCTGCAATCTCTAACGAAATCAAAAGCAATGATTTCAAAAAAAAGTGCAAAAAATACGCAAGAAGACGACTATAATGCCCTCTCTATTCGCGTACTTGAAGGCTTAGAGCCTGTACGTTTACGCCCTGGAATGTATATTGGTGGAACAGACAGTAAAGCACTTCACCATTTATTTGCCGAAATTATTGATAATGCGATGGATGAAGCTGTTGCTGGTTATGCAGACTCCATTGAAGTGTCATTAGATAGGAACGGTTATATAACCGTTACAGATAATGGACGCGGTATTCCTGTCGAAAATCATCCTCAAATGCCTGACAAATCCACTCTTGAAGTTATTATGACGCAGCTCCACTCAGGAGGAAAATTTGATGGAAAAGCTTATCAAACTGCGGGCGGACTTCATGGAGTAGGAATTTCTGTCGTCAATGCTCTTTCTGATGATATGGAAGTTGAAGTTGCACGAGAACGAAAACTTTATCGCCAACGCTTCTCACGTGGTATTCCTCAATCTGGATTGGAAGATTTGGGAGATGTTTATAATCGTCGTGGTACACGTGTTCGTTTTCATCCTGACCGTGAAATTTTTGGTGAAAAAGCAGCTTTTGATCCAGAAAAAATCTATAAAATGGCGTGCTCCAAAGCCTATCTTTTTGGCGGTGTAAAAATTCGCTGGAGTTGCGATCCCGTCATACTTGAAGGCGTAAAAAATATTCCTGAAAAAGCTGTTTTTCATTTTCCCAATGGACTTAAAGACTATTTACTCGCGTCACTAAAAGATGAATATCGCGTAACGTCAGAAATTTTTTCTGGCAAAACACAACAAAATAATGGTCATGGCTGCGTTGAATGGGCCATCGCTTGGCATGGTGGTGACCCTTGTGTGCAATCTTACTGCAATACGATTCCTACAGGAGAAGGTGGAACACACGAAATAGGATTACGTCAAGCTCTTTTACGTGGCTTGAAGTCTTACGCTGAGTTAATAGGAAATAAGCGTGCAGCAATCATAACATCTGACGATATTATGATTTCAACAGCTGCAATACTTTCAGTCTTTATCAGTAATCCTGAATTTGTTGGACAAACAAAAGATCGTTTAGCAACCATTGAAGCACAGCGTATTGTTGAGAATGCAATCCGCGATCCTTTTGATCATTGGTTGGCAAATTCCCCCCAAGAAGCAACAAAACTTCTCGATTGGGTTATTGAACGTGCTGAAGAACGTGTGAGACGACGCCAAGATAGAGAAATAAGTCGAAAAACTGCTGTTCGTAAATTACGTCTACCCGGTAAACTGGCAGATTGTAGCCAAAACCATGCTGAGGGTGCTGAGTTATTCATTGTTGAAGGGGATTCTGCAGGGGGATCCGCTAAACAAGCGAGAAATAGAGCCAACCAAGCAATTTTACCTCTTCGTGGTAAAATCCTCAATGTCGCCAGTGCAGCCCATGAAAAAATGAACTCAAGCCAAACCATTAGCGATCTTATCCTTGCTCTTGGATGTGGGACACGTTCTAAATATCGTGAAAAAGATCTCAGATATGAACGGATTATCATCATGACAGATGCTGATGTTGATGGTGCTCATATTGCCTCACTGCTCATTACCTTCTTTTTTCAAGAAATGCCAGACCTTATTCATCAGGGACATTTATATCTTGCCGTCCCTCCCCTTTATAGAATATCGCAAGGAGGAAAAGTTGCTTATGCCCGCGATGACACCCATAAGGATGAATTGCTCAAAACTGAATTTACAGGAAAAGCTAAAATTGAAATCGGGCGTTTTAAAGGGTTGGGTGAGATGCGCGCAGAACAACTTAAAGAAACAACGATGCATCCTCAAAAACGTACATTGCTTCGCGTTTCTATTGATACCGTGGAAATGCAAGAAACGAAAAAGACTGTAGAAAATCTCATGGGAACAAAACCAGAAGCACGATTTCGTTTCATACAAGAAAATTCTACTTTTGCTTCTAATTTAGATATCTAATATAAAAAAGATCTCTTTTAAATCACTGCTGCAGCGTCAATCACGCGCAGTTGCGGATTGATCGTTCCATTCCAATAATTCAAACTAAGATGACCTGCTAAATGAATCATTTCACCAATATTTCTCGACAAAAAATCACCAAGCGCTGTTCCTACAGCACGAAAAGCTATTCCTTGCAGTTTCTTGCCTTCCACGTTAGATACAATGAGGCGAAGATGTCCTTTACCAACTTCAGATAAGCTCATTAATCGATGAGAGGGAAGAACAAAAACAGGTGTTGCATTCCCTGTTCCAAAAGGTCCTGCCTTTTCAAGTAACTCAAAGAGTGCTTGATTGACACCAGAAGCAGAAAGAGACCCCTCTATACGAAGAGACTTTTTTGCATGCAATTGTGAAACCATTACAGAAACTTTTTCTTCTAGCCATTTTCGAAAAATTTCAATTTTTGTTGATTGAATTGTAATTCCTGCTGCCATACCATGTCCCCCTCCTTTTTCTAATAAATTGAGTGTAACAGCTTCACGAACGAGAGCTCCTAAATCTATACCATGAATTGAGCGTCCTGATCCTACGCCATTTCCATCTTCTTTCAAAGCAATAGCAAAAACAGGACAAAAAAAACGCTCTTTAAGACGAGAAGCAAGAATACCAATAATCCCTGGATGCCATTCTTTATGAGAAATGACAAGTGACAATGGGGTTTCTTGATCTTGATAAAGAGAAGCAATATAAGATTCTGCCTGTGCTAATTGAATGTTCTCCATTTCTTGGCGTTCTTGGTTAAGCTGATCTAATTGTTCTGCTATTCTGCCCGCTTCATCTTTATTCTCACAGCTAAGCAAACGTGCTCCCAAAGCTTGGTCGCCAATACGCCCTCCTGCATTAATTCTAGGACCTAATAAAAAACCTAAATGAAAACTATTAAGTGGCTCGCCTATCCGTGCAACCTTTGTTAAAGCTGCTATCCCAGGATTATGCATAGAACGAGCTACTTGAAGCCCTTTTACCACAAAAGCACGGTTAACACCCTGTAATGGAACAACATCACATATGGTTGCCAAGGCAACAAGATCAAGCATACTGAGAAGATCAGGCAGCTTCCCTTCGAATTGTTTTTTCCGCAGCAAATGATGAACCCAAGCTAATGTAACAAACACAACACCTGCTGCACATAAATGCCCTTGTCCAGAAAAGTCATCAGGGCGATTAGGATTGACAAGAGCAACAGCTTCTTGATGAATCTCTGACATTTGATGATGATCTAAAATCACAACATCAGCACCTGCAAGCCTCGCTGCTTTTACAGCATCTGGACTGTTTGCGCCACAATCAACTGTGATAATTAAACGGGCACCTTCTTGCACAAGCATTCTCATTGCTTGTTCATTGGGCCCATAGCCTTCAACAATCCGATCAGGAATATAAATTTTAACTTCAATCCCAAAATAACGAAAAAAACGTGCTATGAGTGCTGATGCGCAAGCACCATCAACATCATAATCACCAAAAACAGCAACCTGTTCTTGATTGAGAAGAGCCTTAACAATGCGCTCTGCTGCGCATTGCATATCTCTAAAGCTTTCTGGATCAGGCATAAGCGTTCGCAATGTTGGATTAATAAAAGCAACAGCTTCAGTTTCATCCACACCTCTTGCTGAAAGGACGCGCGCTAACTGATCTGGAAAACCAAACTTTTGAGAAATAGCACGCGCATTATTTATCCCTTGAACATCAAGAGCATCTAACCAAGCTTGACCACAAGCAGAAGATTCAACATTGAGAAAATAACGAGACAGCTGCATTGCAGCTTATTTTATAATGAAGATCAATAAAACACAATCACGCGATAAAGATAAAATAGCCTTTTACAACATTCATTTTAGATTTAAATTGCTCATAAACTTATTTTAATGAGGTATCATAATACCTCTTACATAAGATACTGTTTTATAAAGTTTTTATTTTCTCTTGACGTAAATTAAAAGACATTATATCAGAGAGACCAATACACGTGAAATGTTTCGCTGTGCTAATGATTTTCAACGCAAACGTGAAAATGCCCTCACACTACAAGGGCTTTAATTAAAGGATACTTCTATGGCAACTTTTTCGCAAAAGCCAACTGAAGTGGTGAAAAAATGGGTTATTATTGACGCAGAAAACCTTGTTTTAGGCCGTCTTGCCACATTTGTTGCAAACCGCTTACGTGGCAAACATAAAGCTACATTTACGCCACATGTTGATGATGGTGACAACGTTATTGTTATCAATGCCGATAAAATAGCTCTTACCGGTAAAAAATATACAGATAAAAAATATTATTGGCATACCGGCTATATTGGTGGAATCAAAGAACGTACAGCGCGTCAGCTTCTTGAAGGACGTTTTCCTGAACGCGTTGTTGAAAAAGCTGTAGAACGCATGATTCCACGTGGTCCCCTTGGTCGCCGTCAATTGAAGAATCTCCGTGTTTATGCTGGAAGCCAACATCCACATGAAGCACAACAGCCCGAATCTCTTGACGTTGGTGCTTTAAACCGCAAAAACAAAAGGATTGCTTGATTATGGCTGAAATTAATTCTCTTTCTGAACTTAGCATGGCAACAAGTATTACAGAACCCCATGAAAATGTCGTTCCTGTCCACGTGCAAAAGCTTGATTCTCAAGGACGTGCCTATGCAACAGGAAAACGAAAAGATGCTGTTGCTCGCGTGTGGATTAAACCAGGATCTGGAAAAATTACCATTAACAACAAGGACTTTGATCAATATTTTGCCCGTCCTGTTCTGAGAATGATTCTTCGTCAACCAATTGTTGCAACAAATAGGGATACCCAATTTGATATTATTGCAACCGTTGCAGGTGGTGGTCTTTCTGGACAAGCTGGTGCAGTGCGCCATGGTATTTCCAAAGCTTTAACCTATTACGAACCAGAACTTCGCCCAATTTTGAAAAAAGGAGGATTTCTTACCCGTGATAGCCGTGTCGTTGAACGTAAAAAGTACGGTAAAGCAAAAGCGCGTCGTTCTTTCCAATTTTCAAAACGTTAATTTCAACTTTCGTGCAATGTACAGATTTTGTGCGATGTATAGAGCCCCGTTTTTATCGGGGCTTTTTTCCCCTGCTTAAAACAGACTTTTAGATGAATATCGGAAAAAATCTATATCGATTAGAAAAAACAAGAATGGGAAACAACTGTTTCTCTTAAAACAAAACCAAGAAAAATAGACCAAAAAAATTTAAAACTTCAGTATCAATTTTTAAAATCTGTTTTACTAACTTGTAATATATCCACGTGCTAAAGTACGAAAACATTTGCATGATAATTTTAGCAATCTTGTACGCTTTTCAGTGTCTTTTTCTATCATCACTTAACAAAGCTTCAATCCACAAAATGTTTTACCATTGTGATAAAATGGGGGACAGAAATAGGTTTTGACATATATTCTTCACATCCACTGGCACGAATTCGTTCCTCATCCCCCTTCATAGCAAAAGCTGTTACAGCAACAACAGGGATTGACCGAAGTTCTTCATCCTCTTTTAATTGTTTAATGACATCTATTCCAGAAACCTCTGGCAACTGGATATCCACAAGGATAAGAGATGGCATCGAAGAACGGGCCAAATCTAATGCCATAAGACCATTACGTGTTTCAACGGTTTCATAGCCACTCGCTTCTACAAGATCACGGAATAACTTCATATTAAGCTCATTATCTTCCACGATCATGACTTTTTTTGACATTCGTATAACTCCACCCTTCTCAGATAAAATAGAGAAATAGAAATAAATCCACATTCTCTTTATCTTAAGATAAAATGATAAAAAAAATTGTAAACCACAAAGAGATGAACAGCCTCTAATAAAAGTATTTTTTGCAAATCTTTGTAAGACGCATCACTGTGCTTTTTCGGTTCATCAGAATAAAATCCGCAATAACCATAAGAGTTATATTACCCTATATTTTTTGACCGGATAAGCACAGTTTATGGTTATCTCAATTAAAGCATATTTATTTTCATCATAGAAAAAATATCAACAAAAAACTTAGTTCAATTGCGTGTTTTGAAAAGAAAAAATTTAATTAACTAAAAAAAGCAGCTGATTATTTTAATTTCCCCCTATACTGTTATCCCCCCAACAATATCTTAATGATATAAAAGGATAAATTTACTAATATCATTAAAAGTAAAAATAAATAAACCGTGATTAAACATCACGGTTTATTAACATGAAAGATTCAAAAACAGAATAATTTACATTTCATCAAGGAAATAACTTTTAATTAAGAGTCCATGCACTATGAGCAAAAGCATCAAATATTCTTCCACCTGTCTCTCTGTTAGGACTCGGAGGCTTTCTAGTAAAGAAATATACAAGATATGCGACTAAACCAAAAATCGCTGCTTCCATCCCCATTAAAGCTGCAACCTTGTGAATATTTTTCTCAGTACCTTGTCCTCCAAATTGGCCGATAATCATATTAACAGCTTTAGTAACTCCATTTTCTTGTGTCATCGCAGAAATGAAACCAGCATCTTGAAATCTACCATTTAAAGAATCGGCATGAGCACCTAAAACCTGTGAAAAGAAAAGAGCTATTGCAACGACATATAATACACAATGCCTAAATATTTTCATCATAATCACCTATATAATATTTAATAAAATAAATTTTATTTATTGTCCCTCTAAACAAAAAACATCATACCATCTATCAATAATGTCTATTTATCTTCTGAAAAGAAGAATATAATACAAAATTCTATTAATAATTTTATTT
>NZ_NJGE01000007.1 GCF_002777915.1 Bartonella tribocorum
CATTGCCTTGGACATTGACCTTTTCTTGATCGACGTGCCTTGCAAGCGGCTGCTTTAAAAGCATGGGCTGGCAAAGATGAGAATATTGCTGTTGCACAAAAGGCATTTCATCACCGTGCTCGGATGAACCATCTTGCGGCTTTAGGACAATGGACTAAAGAGCAGGAACAGGTGAGTGCTTGAATTGCCATAGACTTGGGTTTCCATAAGGGAGTACGGTGATTGTCCTTGATGCAAACGTTTTGCTTTAGAAGGAAGAGCAATCAAATGCATAAGTTTTCGCATGAGCCATGCTCCTTTATAAAGAATACAGATTTTTGGATTTAACAATTTCAAGATTGGATTGTACTCATTGTGGAGCCGGAAGTGCTGATGGATGGGCCGTCGTGTCAGCATTCCATTGCGCGTTGCTTCGAGGTGACACATGCTGTTTTACAGACTGTCTTTAAAGAATTGTTTGAAGCTCGTGTTGTTTTAGAGGGGATGATTTTAAAGCCCAATATGGTGATTGATGGAAAAGATGCGCGCAAGGCTGGTATTGAAGAAGTCGCTGAAAAGACTGTCCGTGTGCTTAAACAAACTGTACCTTCTGCTGTTCYAGGAATTGCTTTTCTTGTCTTCCGGTCAATCAGATCAGGAAGCAACGGCGCATTTATCGGCCATGAATTCTTTGGGCRCATTGCCTTGGACATTGACCTTTTCTTGATCGACGTGCCTTGCAAGCGGCTGCTTTAAAAGCATGGGCTGGCAAAGATGAGAATATTGCTGTTGCACAAAAGGCATTTCATCACCGTGCTCGGATGAACCATCTTGCGGCTTTAGGACAATGGACTAAAGAGCAGGAACAGGTGAGCGCTTGAAGCACAAGCTCTATACCTAAATGCAGGAGATTTTGCCTGTTTCTGCGTAATTTTGGATGTCTTCATCGTGATAAAAATAGCGAGGACCCTTTAGGTTTTAAAGCTTTCTCAGAGCGTTTTTTCTTTGGATATTTTAAAAGTCTTTATGAATTGCATCGAGAGATAAGATTGCGAGAGAGGTGCGATTGTAGGAAGGGGAGAAGGTACTTTAAAGGAAATTTATGAATGCGCAGTATCTTCGTTGTTATGGTTTGTGAGGTGGACTCTTGTTTTTTGAAGTGAAAATCATAAAGTTGGTACTATCTTAAGAAGAGTTTGATATTGTGATATTCCTTCTTTTTCATGTTATTATTGCTTGTCATCAGCACAATCCATTTGAGTGCAATCTCAAAAGTTGGGTAAGCGGGTCGATTGAAGAGCTGTGATTTCTGATGGGATTAGACATACAGCTTATGAAGCTTTTTTGCATCAGGATAGCTTTCTCTATCAATGGGGGTGTCTTTTTATTAATGAGCGGATTTAGTTGCTTTTGCTAACAAAAATGGATTTGCATCTCAATAAAATGCATGTTTTTTTGTTAAAATGAATAAATTTTTCTTGTATTTGTGATGCTATAATGGAAAATGACGCATTCTTATAAGACTTACAGTAGCGCGGCTGAAGAATAGAGGGGGGAGTCGTGAACAGCATATCTGCTAACAAGAGCAATATCCAAGAAAAAAATCCAGATGCAAAAAAGGGTATTCCTTCAATTATAATACGTAAAGTATTCAATATAATACGTATAATATTAGCTGGGATATTTAGACTGTTTATTTTTACAATTTTTCTTATCATGTTCCAAATGCGTGGACTGGTTCATACCGCACTAAGCTTCATTGCGGGTGCGAGTGGATTAGCGTGCTTTTTCTTTTTTTTCGGATACCTCTTACAACGCCACGAAGCAACAGCCGATGAAGCTGGGATATCGCTCACATTACTCTTAGCAATTGGTGAAGGGGTTTTTTCTGTTTGCTCTCTGTATGCTATGTGGGGGTACGACGCTCTCTTATACCGTTTAGCACCTGAAGGGTATGAACTTATTCTCTTTGAATAAATAGAGCGCACTTTGTTTGTACACAAATCAAAATGGGAGGCGGATAGCTTCTCAAATTCTTAATAATCGCTCTCCAAAACATGACATCAGATTTGCATTTAATGAAGGAATTAATAAGCTTTTATTCTTAAGATCAAGACAATCCTTACGGGACGCCTAACGGTGTCTTTACCCTAAGATACAAAAACGGCTTGTTTTGTCTTTTTCACGTGGCTTTGAAATCATGATATAAGGGGAAAGCTTTGTGCTTTTCTTAAAATCGCCCATGCAATACCAATGCGCTGCTTTTGCCTCCCAGAAAGCATAGGCCCACGTTCTTTTCCTCGTGTCTCCAAACCACTCAGGTAAAGCTTGAATCAATTCAAGTGCATTTGTTGCTTTGCCTGCGGTAAGAATTTCTTCTTCCATAGCATTGTCAGTTCAAAAAAGATGAGCTGTTTGCAATCATTTTATTTGAAATCTTTATCTCTCACGAGAAGGGGGCTTATGCTGATTTTTCAAAATGATCTTTGAATTTAAAAAACGCAGCCATCACAATTTATAGGTGTTTCAGACCTATCTATTTTTGTTGGATGCGTTTTTGAATCACTCTTTAGAATGTACTCTCTACAGCACAAAAAAGCCTCATCGCTTCACGAGGCAAAAAATCCTTGTGCCTCACGAGGATGAGGTTTTTACATACCAATATTGCCAAAACGATTTTTGAACTTAGAAAGGCGACCGCCACGGTCTACGAGTGTCTGGGACCCACCTGTCCATGCTGGATGCGTTCTTGGATCAATATCTAGATTAAGGGTATCCCCTTCTTTTCCCCAAGTGGAGCGCGTTGTATATTGAGTTCCATCCGTCATAACAACGGTAATTTTGTGATAGTTAGGATGAATATTCGCTTTCATGCGTCAAACCTTTTGCGTTTATAGAATGAAAGAACACTTACTCGATTTTTTAAGTGCGCTTCCTTTGTCTTTTTGATACATTGATTAAAGTATTTATTCCTATAGCTGAGCACGCATTAAAAAACAAGTGTTCAAGATGCATCATTGTGCCACGTGTTATAAATCATTCAATATAGTGAGCGAAGTTTTATGAAATTATATCGTCATTCAGAACAATCTGCAAAGTCTTCCCTTAAAAAATCTTCCTTCTCTTCGCTTGCCATTTTTGTTCCTTATCTTTTGCGCTATCGTTGGCTGTTTATCTTTGCCTTTGTTGCTTTGTCTGTTGCGGCTCTTGTCACATTGGCTTTGCCCATCGCGATCCGTCAAATGTTTGATCATGGATTTTCTTCTTCAAGCCATGGGCATATCAATTTTTACTTCGGAATTTTGTTTGCATTAGCCTTGGTTCTCGCCTTTTCTTCAGCGTGCCGTTATTATTGTGTCATCACCTTGGGAGAACGAATTGTTGCTGATTTACGGCGGGATGTGTTTGTCCATATTATGAAACTTTCTCCTGCTTTTTTTGATCGGTCGCATTCAGGTGAGATTGTTTCAAGACTTCTAACAGATACGACACAAATAAAATTGGCTGTTGGCTCGACTGCCTCTACCGCTTTGCGTCAGTTGATTATCGTGATTGGGGCTGTCGTGATGATGGTGATCACCAATGCTAAATTGTCTTTGCTGGTTCTGGCTGCTATTCCTGTTGTGGCAATTCCTTTGGTGGCTTTTGGGCGTAAAGTTCGTTCACGTACGCGGGCGGCACAAGATCGCCTCGCCGATGCTAATGCTGTTGCAACAGAACAGGTTAGCGCTATTCGCACGGTGCAAGCTTTTACTGCTGAAAAACTTGTTGCGACACGTTTTTCACAGTTGGTAGAACGCGCCTTTCAAACAGCACGGGCTTCTGTCATTTTGCGTTCCTTTTTTACTGGTTTTGCAATTTTTTTGGTTTTTAGCAGTGTGGTTGCTGTTTTGTGGATTGGATCGCGGGATGTTTTGAATGGAACGATGACAGGGGGGACATTAGGGCAATTTGTCCTTTATGCCGTTTTTGGAGCCTCAACCTTTGCGCAATTATCAGAACTTGGGGCAGAACTCATTCAAGCTGCAGGTGCGGCTGAACGATTGGCCGAATTGTTGCAAGAACAGCCTATGATTTTAGCGCCAAAAAATCCTGTTTCTTTGGCAAAACCTGTTCGAGGCGAACTTGTTTTTGATCATGTTGATTTTACCTATCCTTCTCGACCACAAGAGAAAATTTTACACTCGCTTTCCTTTTCTATCAAAGCCGGTGAAACAGTTGCTTTTGTTGGTGCTTCAGGGGCAGGAAAAAGCACACTTTTTTCTTTAATCCTGCGTTTTTATGATCCAACAAGTGGAAAAATTCGGCTGGATGGCATGGAAATTGATCGTCTTTCTTTGCAAGATTTACGTGGTGCAATCTCTTATGTTCCGCAAGATGTTGCTATTTTTGATGGTACATTGCGTGATAATATTGTTTTTGGGACTGAAAATGCTGTGGAAGAGGAAATTCTTGCGGCCGCTAAAGCAGCCAATGCACTTGAATTTATTGAAACTTTGCCAAACGGTTTGGATACGCAAGTTGGAGAACGTGGAACCATGCTTTCTGGGGGGCAAAAACAGCGTATCGGTATTGCTCGGGCGATTTTAAGAAATGCACCGCTCTTGCTGCTGGATGAAGCAACATCTGCTTTAGATGCAAACAGTGAAAAACTCGTGCAAAAAGCTTTAGAAGGCTTGATGCAAAACCGTACAACATTGGTGATCGCGCACCGTTTGGCAACAATTTTAAAAGCGGATCGTATTCTTGTGATGGATAAAGGCGCCCTTGTGGAAGAAGGAACCCATGCCGAACTTGTGGCAAAAAATGGTGTTTATGCTTATCTGGCAAAATTGCAATTTTCACCCGAATAAGGGCTCTTGAGATAAGAGCAGTAATTTTAAGGGCATAAATACCCCTCTTTACAGCCATGCTTATCAGTTTTAAGGGCTGGCTTTTCTTTAAAGTGCATCAATCTCCAGAGCTGTTTAATTAAATACAAATTGTTGTATTGCAGCAATAAAAAATATCTATATTTTGTATATTATATCCATTAAAATGTAATATATAGATAATTGCGAATCGTATATACACATAATGATACAATATCGAGGTGTTGATGAGAAGGTTGCATAAACGATTAGCTAAAAAAGAGGGAAATAATGGATGAAGAAATACAACAGGTAATTGATAATCCTGTAAAAGAAGAAACTAATAATTCCCGAATAATAGTTAACATTAAGTTCATTTTGAAGTGGGTGAGGAAATTTGGGTATCTAGGATTTAGCGTGATGGGTTTAACCCTCTTGAAAGAGTTTTTGGTTTCTTTGGGATACTCAACGAACGTGTTGTTAGGCTTTGCAATGGGAATAGTGTTTTGTGTGGTAGGCATAATGCTGGTAGCCAAAATTTATCATAACAAACAATTGACTGAACAACTTAAGCAAAAAGATCGAGAATATCAGATATATAAAAAGATTGTTGAAGAAGGAGAACAAAGGCTTTTTGAAAAAACGCAAAAAATATCAAAGGAGTGGGTTGAGAAATGGGATGAGGGAATAAGGCAATGGGAAAGGGATATACTAGGGATAAAAAATCCTAGAGCAGGCATGAAAGTTCACGGGAACAGACCTTCATTGGTAAAGAATATTTGTGCGCAAGGGGAGAGAGAATTGCCTTTATTGTATAAAGAGGCACTCGCAACAGAACTGACTGATGAGCAGATTGCAAAAATATATCATCTTTTGAATGAAACACTTTTTGAGGAACATTATGTAAAAGCAGGGAAATTCATGGAAGAGAATGGAATTTCTCTGCAAGGATTTGTTAATACTCATACGAATAAAGAACATTATAAACCTACAACGTTATTGCTTCATTGGTTGTTGTATGTTCTTGATGATGTGATTATAGCTGAATGCAAAAAGCAAAAAGAAAAACTATCTAAAAAGAAGAATGAAAAGCAAAAATTTGCAGATACTTTGTGGGACAACATATCTATACCTACTACAGAATATGAAGAGATAGAGAAAATGTTCAATGACAGGAATTCTTTGTCTAATCAATGTGCACTGTTACTATATTGTAAAAAGGATGTGCTGTCGTTATTGTATGATATTTCCAGTGATTATAAAACGGCGAGAGAGACTTTTATTTACTATAAGAAGCTCATTAAAACAGTCAAAAAGGGCTATATGGCTTTTGATAAGGGGTGCTCTTATACCATAGTTAAAGATACAATCAATACGTGTAAAAATAATGATGCAAGTATGGAACAAGATTCTTCCATTGTTGAAGGGACTCTAACATTAAAAAAAGCTTACGCATCAGGTGCTAGAGGATGGTTGAGATCCTCAAATGAGAAATGTGATGATCGGTTGATTTTTTGGGAGAAGCTTGTTGGAATAAGCAATTCACAAAAAAAATTAAAAATTATTTTCGGTGAAAAGCAGCTAAAGAAACTGGAAGAGGCTGTTGAAAAGGAGCGAGAACAGGTTAAGAGAGAAATGCGGGAAGCGATTTTTGAAAAAAAGGATTTTTGTTACTACAGATCTCGTGCACATTTCATAGGCTGTTTACAAGACGATTAAATGAAGGGGGAGGGTGGAGTGCAGTGGATTTGCTGAAATCTTTGTCACTGTGAGGGGTGAAAACTCTTGAGAGGCATATGTGACGGTTCTTAACAGAGAAGAGAGGCGGTTGGAGGCAAGCTTTTKGCGACACGTGTAGGGGKTATTTTTAAGAGAAGAAGGAGGCTTGTTTCTGGTGTGCTTGTTGCTTCTTGAAGCGTTTTGTTGTGATGGTGTTTTGTGTTTTCTAGTTTGTTTGTAGAGGAATTGAGGGGGACAACAGTGTCAATAATATTGGCTAGGCTGTCATTGTATTTTTAGGTTTTTTGGGGTGCTTGATCGTTGGTGATGGTTTTGTGAACTATTTGTATGCGGGGTGTTCTATTGCAAATTTGCAGGTTTTCTTTCCAAAAGCTCTCGGCTCGACTAGCGGATAAGCTAAATCAAGAGCAGCAGTGTCAAGACAAGCGAAGTTCTGTAGGCTTTCTCATCACAATTTTCCGAATTTTTTCATCATTTTCATCATATTGTGTGATTTGTTGAGATAGGTTGCGTGATGAGGAGTATTCAGAGGGGGCGTGTTCGTATTGCCTTTTAAAAAGACGTCCTTTTGAGCGCTTAATGTGAGGGCTAAATGCCTTTTTTGAGGGTTTTTTCTAACTTGGTGCGAATGTGTTCATTGCCGGCGATGATGTTCTTTTTGCGGAAGATATCATCACCACCTTCTTTATCGGTGACAAAACCTCCAGCTTCGCGAACCATCAATATTCCAGCAGCCATATCCCAAATTTGCAGGTTGTCTTCCCAATAGCCATCAGTTCGACCAGCAGCAACATAGGCTAAATCAAGAGAAGCAGCGCCAAAACGGCGAAGTCCAGCAACTTCCATCATCACATTGCGCAATTCAATAAGATAGGTTCCATGACCAGGGCGACCAAAATGAGGCATGCCGGTGGCAATGACACAATCTTCTAGTCTTTTCCGTGCAGAAACGCGACAGCGCCGGTCGTTGAAAAAAGCACCACTGCCGCGTTCTGCGGTAAAGAGCTCATCATTTACGGGGTTGTAAATGACACCCGCAACAATTTTACCTTGGCTTTCTAAAGCAATGGAAACAGCAAAAAAAGGAATGCCATGGAGAAAATTTGTGGTACCATCTAAAGGGTCAACAATAAAACGATGTTGTGAATCTTCTCCAACGATTTCTTCAGACTCTTCCATCAGAAAACCAAATTTGGGGCGTGCTTTGCTTAATTCGTTGAAAATAATTTTTTCCGCTTTGCGATCGGCTTGGCTGACGTAATCGGCTGGCCCTTTTAAAGACACTTGCAAATTTTGTACTTCACCATAATCACGCACCAACGAGCGTCCTGCTTTCATGGCAGCTTGCACCATGACATTCATGATTGCAGAATGGGCCATTTTTTATTCCTTTATTTATCTTTTTCATTTGCACGACGCAAATAAATCAATTCGTTGGTGTCGACAATGATACGCTCACCAGCATTCATAAAAGGAGGTACAAGAATACGAATCCCGTTTTCAAGAATGGCAGGTTTATAAGAAGCGGTGACCGTTTGTCCTTTGAGAGCCGGATCGGCTTCCACAATCGTGACAGCAACTTGATCAGGAAGTGAGATGCCGATAGGCTTTTCTTGATAAAGTTCAACTGTGACAGTCATTCCATCTTGCAAGAAAGCAGCACGTTCACCCACAAAATCCTTTTGAAGTTCAAGTTGTTCATACGACTCTGAATCCATAAAGACCAAAGCATCTCCTTGTTGATAAAGAAAGGTAAAATCCTTTTGTTCAAGGCGAACGCGCTCAACCGTCTCAGCAGCACGAAAGCGTTCATTGAGTTTTGTCCCATCCAGTAAATTTTTTAGTTCAACTTGATTAAATGCACCACCTTTTCCAGGTTTAACGGCATTACATTTCACTGCAACCCACAAGCTTCCTTGATGCTCGATCACATTACCAGGACGAATTTCATTGCCATTAATTTTCATCGTTTCTATCCAATTCTATTTTTGCAAAAAGAGCTCTCGTGTTGCCTTTATGGCGCTTTTCTTTGCTGCCTTTAACAGTGAGCGCTTTTGTTATTTTGGGGCTCAAATTCCTTTGTTCGTCTTGCGACTTTCTCATGGTCCTCTGTGTGCTCTTTATTGTTCTTGCTCAAACTCCCTTTGCGTATGGTTTTTGCAAAGAGAAAAGCTTAAGGACAAAAGGACCTTGATGTATTTTTGCTTTTCAACTCTTTGCAAGACCATAAAAAGTGCCAAGACGCAAGCTTTTTAAAAATTTGTGCAAAATTTTTTGAGACTTTTGGGAAACTTTTTTGGGGTTTTGGGGAAATTTTATTCCATCATATCGTAAAATATTATTGAGATTAATGATAGAGGTTCTGTAAAACCATGAGGCATTTTTTATGAGAATGCGTGGTGAGAATGCATGGTGAATATGAGAAGGGGGAACTTGTCTGGATAATCTTGTGGAATAAACCCCATAAAATGGGAAGCTGAGTTTTGTTCTGAGAAGCCGGATTGCTGAGAAATTGGGTCGGGAAGGGGCTTTTGTCCTTTAAGGTGTATGAGGTCTGTTAAGAACAGAGCGTGTAGCACCTTATAGCGCGTATCGCGTTATAGAGAATGTGGTGCACTATCACATAAGGTTAGCTTGCGTTCTCATCAGCGATAAGCTGTAGAATGGCTCTTTGTTTTATCGAAGTGAGTGTTCTAAATCTTTTGAGCAACAGGTATTCTTCTGTGCTGAAGATGACTTCATCGTGAGAGGAGAGGGCATGTTGTTTTGTGATGACATCTGCATAAAAAAAGGAAACTGGAACATTAAGAATATCGGAAATTTCCTTTAACCGCCCTGCGCCGACACGGTTTAAGCCTTTTTCATATTTTTGAATTTGCTGAAAGCTTATTCCTAAAGCATGCCCTAAAGTTGTTTGAGACATCTTTAGCATTTGTCGTCTCAAGCGAATTTTCTTGCCAACAAAAAGATCAATATTAAGATTTTGAGATTGCATTGTTCCCCGCCAAGTGCGAGCGCCCTCGCATAAGTATTCCGGGAGTCAAAAATACTGAACTCAAATCAGCTTTTTTGCTTTTAGTGCTGGTAAGCACCTGGACATAGCAAAAACTCCCGGAATTCCGGGATACCCACAGAGTAGGGTAAATTCATGTTTGAGTTTTCGGGTTTTTGAATCCCTATTGGTCGTTGCGTATGCGACCAAAACACCTTTTAACTCATAAAGGAATTTCAGCAAATTGGCAATAAAAAACAGCTTTTTAATGAGAAGTGGTGTTTTTCTCATGAAAGAAATAAAATACTCCTAAATGGGGAGACTTTGAATAGAGCGTGTCGTTTAGCGTCTTATGAAGTGAATTGTATGAAATGGCGGCTCAAGAGGCGTTTTCAAAGGTTGGATTGTTTACAGATGACTGTTTAGTGGTGTGGATTAAGATCTTTGTTTTTTTGCAGTGTGGGAAAATCAGAACAGATATATTGATAGCAACGCGTGCACATCATTTCAAATCAAAAAGCATCGAGGAGGCTATTTTGTAAAATACGCGTGAATGTTTATGAACAGAGTGCGTTATCATATAATATTAGCTTGCGTTTTCATCCATGATAAGCTGTAGAATGGCTCTTTGTTTTATCGACGTGAGCGTTCTAAATCTTTTGAGCAACAGATATTCCTCTGTGTTGGAGATGACTTCATCGTGAGAGGAGAGGGCATGTTGTTTTGTGATGACATCTGCATAAAAAAAGGAAACTGGTACATTAAGAATATCGGAAATTTCCTTTAACCGCCCCGCGCTGACACGGTTTAAGCCTTTTTCATATTTTTGAACTTGTTGGAAGCTTATCCCTAAAGCGTGCCCTAAGGCTTTTTGAGACATCTTTAGCATTTGTCGTCTCAAGCGAATTTTCTTGCCAACAAAAAGATCAATATTAAGATTTTGAGAGTTGTATAAAATAGAAGAGCTTGTGTGAGGTTTTGAGCTTTTTGCGTTTTTTAAATTTCACACATTGTATGCCGTTTCAGCACCCTAAGGGCGGGGCGTTCCGATAGAGTAGGGAAGGTATGAGCATACGGTAGGATAAGAGTATTCTTAAGCTGTTTACGTTTTAAAGTTTACGATAAATCATAATTTTGGCAATATTTAGCTAAATATATGGAGTGCACTTACAACAGCTCGTTTAAGCCGAATAAGTGAGGGCCCTCATAGCAGATTTCCCATTTAAAATATTAGAAAATGCTCTACGAGACAGAGCAAGTTATTCAGTTGCTTCAATCACAGGTCAGTCAAGTTTTGCGATTACATCTTCGCGTAATCATTCGCTAGGGTGTGGAGCATTTTCCATTGTTTTTAAAGTCATCATTCTCGTGTCGTTATGAAATACAGAAAAAAATTATTTTTATGGTTAAAAACGAGGGTTTTTATAGAAGTGAAAATTTCTGCGTTTTTTGCAAGAACTTTTAAGTCTTTACGTTTAAAATATCAGAGAGTGTTCACATTCAATCGTGGATTCATTTAGGACGAGTACTGAGATAAGCACGTGGTTCTCCATCCACATTATATTGAAGTAAAGACACTATAACTCTATTATTTAATTGTATTCTATAACTCAAACTCACACCCATGTTTTGCTGTTTTTTGGGTTGATCTGTATAAATCACATTATATCGATTTTGTCGCAACATATTGATAAATAAAGGCGTAAAGTTGTCTGCTGTGTCATTTTTCTTTATAAGAAGTGTGGTTGTAGTTGGTGGTAAAGACCTTTTGATATTGCTAATAAAACTGTTAGCGACCAGTTTAGCCTGACGCTTCGTAAGATTTTGATCAACATAATTTGATGTATAACTGCTCACGGATACGCAACCAGCCACAAACACAACCGGTGACAAAAATAAATATTTTAACATCTTACTCCCCCCTGCTTTAATTCTATACTTTATTGTGAGTAATTTTACACCTTATAGGCTCTCTTGCGAAGCTTCTATTCCAGAAATAAGAGCAATTTCGCTTATAGCTATACTACAACATATTGGTTTCAAATCAAGTGGTAATTCATCAATGAATAATGACTCCGGCTTTAAGGTTGCTTCATGTGCTTCTTGCGGTGTCTATTTTAAATAAACGGTTGCTTTTGGTGACTGTGATAAAAAAGTAATCTTTTGCACTTGCATGTTCAGATCATGTTCTCTATCGTCATTATAAAATGATGTGTTAGGTACCGTTTTAGATTGACCAAATCAATTTTCAAACATTGCTTTTTGAGGGCTACCTTTTAAAAATATACATGAATGCTTATCCTGTTTGCTGTACAGTGCTATCGGTTGAGGTGTCACTGTAAGGCATAAAACTTTGCACATGTGATGTTTTTACGAGAATGCGTGGTGAATATGAGAAGGGGAAACTTGTCCGGATAATCTTGTGGAATAAACACCATAAAATGGGAAGCGCAATGAGTTGCGTTCTGGAGAGGCCAGCTTGTTTGCTAACAAGATCGGGAAGAGATTTCTTTCCAGTGAAGATGTGTAAGGCAAGTCAAGAACAGAACATGGTGCGTCCTATAGTATGATATTAGCTTGCGTTTTCATCCATGATGAGCTGTAGAATGGCTCTTTGTTTTATCGAAGTGAGCGTTCTAAATCTTTTGAGCAACAGGTATTCTTCTGTGCTGAAGATGACTTCATCATGAGGAGAGAGGGCGTGTTGTTTTGTGATGACATCTGCATAAAAAAAGGAAACTGGAACACTGAGGATATCGGAAATTTCCTTTAACCGCCCTGCGCTGACACGGTTTAAGCCTTTTTCATATTTTTGAATTTGTTGAAAGCTTACACCTAAAGCGTGCCCTAAGGCTTTTTGAGACATTTTTAGCATTTGTCGTCTCAAGCGAATTTTTTTGCCAACAAAAAGATCAATATTAAGATTTTGAGATTGCATTTTCCCCACCGGTTGCGAGCGCCCTCGCATAAGTATTCCGGGAGCTTGAAAATACTGAAACCTAATCAGCCTTTTTGCTTTTAGTGCTTAAAGCACCTGGACATAGCAAAAACTCCCGGAATTCCGAGATACCCACAAAGTGGGGTAAATTCATGCTTAGGTTTCGGGTTTTCAAGGCCCTATTGGTCGTTGCGTATGCGACCAAGACACTTTTCAAGTCATAAAGGAATTTCAGAAAATTTACAATAAAAAATAGTTTTTAGTGAGAAGTGGTGTTTTTCTCATGAAAGAAATAAAGCCTCTATATCGAGGGAGTATGGCTTTGAACAACGCGTATCGCTTTGTAGAGAGCATGGAGTGCACTATCATATAATATTAGCTTGCGTTCTCATCAGCGATGAGCTGTAGAATGGCTCTTTGCTTTATCGAAGTGAGTGTTCTAAATCTTTTGAGCAACATGTATTCCTCTATGCTGGAGATGACTTCATCATGAGGAGAGAGGGTATGTTGTTTTGTGATGACATCTGCATAAAAAAAGGAAACTGGAACACTGAGGATATCGGAAATTTCCTTTAACCGCCCTGCGCTGACACGATTGGCGCCTTTTTCGTATTTTTGAATTTGTTGAAAGCTTATTCCTAAAGCGTGCCCTAAAGTTGTTTGAGACATCTTTAGCATTTGTCGTCTCAAGCGAATTTTTTTGCCGACAAAAAGATCAATATTAAGATTTTGAGATTGCATTTTCCCCACCGGTTGCGAGCGCCCTCGCATAAGTATTCCGGGAGTCTGAAAACACTGAACCCTAGTCAGCATCTTGCTTTTAGTGCGGACAAGCACCTGGACATAGCAAAATCTCCCGGAATTCCGGGATACCCACAGAGTGGGTTTATTTTTACGCTAGGGTTTTAGGATTTTCAGTTCCCTCTTGGTCGTTGCGTATGCGACCAAGACACTTTTTAACTCATAAAGGAATTTCAGAAAATTTACAATAAAAAACAGCTTTTTTAATGAGGAGTGGTGTTTTTCTCATGAAAGAAACAAAGTACCCCCAAAATGGGGAGACTTTAAATAGAGAGGGTAGCTTAGTGTCTCATGAAGTGAATTGTATGAAATGGTTGCCTAAAAGGGCATTTTCAGAAGTTGGATTATTTACAGATGACTGTTTAGCGGTGTGAGGTTAAGGTCTTTTTTTTCGAAGTGTGGGGAGGCAAGCAAAATATTTAAAATTGATCATCGCTCTTTAAAATTCTTTCTTTTATTTAAGAGCGTGTGGAGGCAATTCTTTTACCATTGTGTTCTTTTTTCTCTTGAAATGTCTCATGGCAAAAAAGCATACACTGTTGAAAAAAATATTGTTAGCTGTGTGAAACAACATTTTTGTTATATTTTTCTCTGCGATTAACATGGCGTGGGAATATCACATGTTCTCCAATAAAAACAAAATTTGGATTGATAAAATACCAACCTTTGCGGATATGTTTGGCTATTATCTTAGCTTCTTCTAGCTCTGCCAAGCCACGTGAAAATGTTGATGATGATAGAGACGATGTATGTTTTTGAAGGGCGTGTTTTGGGGGTGCGTATTTTTTTTGATTGAGAAAATCACGCAAAACAAAAACATCTAAAGGTATGGGATCTTTACAGATCGTCTTATTTTTAAATATCCACGCTAATATTTCAAAAGCCTTTATACCCGATGAACCAAGCTTGTAAAATAACCCAATCTGAGAAACGTGTTGTTTTGTAAACTGTCTACACTCAAGATCTTCCTGAATCGTAGGAATGGTTTTTTCATCTGTTGAATAAGGGGATTTTTCTCTCAGTATGGATTCTCTTTTAATGGCAGGGTGCGCATCTCCAAATGGTTTTTGTCGTTCAAATGGATTTTTTACACACCTGATGGTTTGCTTTCTCTGTTTAGCTAATGTATGAATTGTCATTTAAATAATAATACAATTGTCAGTTTGGTAGCGAGTTTTAATGAGATGTAACATTTAACGAAATTTATGTCAATAATTTTCTTCTTTAGAAAGTAGAAAAAATATAGAAATTATTTCTTTTTGTATTTGATAGCTTGTTACAAGAGTGAAATTGCTGCCTAAAAATTCTTGGTGGACAGTTATAATGAACGATATTAATTTGCGAAAGTTAGAGTACTCGCCTATAAAAAATCCATTTCTGAATAAACATCAAATACGCATTTGTGGTAAAACTATTACAACAAATGTTGAATACCAAGAATTTAATAATCCCAATACACATGAAGCTGTGAGCATAATTTTGTCTCATATTGCTGAGGAAGAAGTTGAAGAAATTGTAAAAACAGATGAAAAATATTTTGTGGAAACATTTATTGAAAATGTTCGAAAAACTTTTAATCTAACCCGTACGGGATATCGTATTTTCATAGAGGTTTTTCAAATATATCAATCCACTCAATTAACAGATAGTATTACTTTAGCTTGGCTGAATGGTGGTTTAAATGGTGAAAAGTCTGATATGACTGACAGGACATTTCACAATGGCTTAAAAGAACTCATAGCTAAAGGTTTTTTAAAACCAAAATTGCGTAATCAGTATTGGGTTAATCCTGCGCTTTTCTTCAAAGGTGATCAATCTGTTGCATTCATACGAAAATACGAACTAAAATTATCTGCTTCTCATGAAAATCTTTCCAACAAAGGATAGCAAGTTAATCTCGTGGATTTTACAAAATAGGAAAGCTTAAGTGCAAAAGGACCTTTATGTATTTTTTGCTTTTCAGTTCTTTGCAAGACGATGAAAAGCGTTTAGACGCAAGCTTTTTAAAAAATTGCACAAAATTTTTTGGGATTTTTGGGAAATTTATTCCGTTGTGTCGTAAAATACCATCATTTAGAGCGATGATAGAAGCTCCCTAAAACCATGAGGTATTTTTATGAGAATGCATGGTGAATATTTGAGAGTGTAGCTTAGTGCCTCATGAAGTGAACCGTATGAAATGGTTGCCTAAAAGGGCATTTTCAGAAGTTGGATTATTTACAGATTATGGTTTAGCGGTGTGAGGTTAAGGTCTTTTTTTTTCGAAGTGTGGGGAGGCAAGCCAAATGTTTAGAATTGATCATCGCTCTTTAAAATTCTTTCTTTTCTTTAAGAGCGTGTAGAGGTAATTTCCTTGCCATTGTGCCCTTTTCGTCTCAGTATGGATTCTCTTTTAATAGAAGGGTGCGTATCTCCAAATGGTTTTCGTCGTTCAAATGGATTTTTTGCACACCTGATGGTTTGCTTTCTCTGTTTAGCTAATGTATGAATTGTCATTTAAATAATAATACAATTGCTAGTTTGGTAGTAATAATAAGATGCAACAGTTTAGAGAAAATATGTCAATAAATTTTTCTTATAAAAGAAGAAAAATTTCAAAAATATTCTTTTGTTGCTGTGATTACAATCTGAAAGCTGCCTATAAGCTTATGATGGGCAGTTAAATGAATGACCTTAATTTGAGAAAATTAGAATATTCACCTCTCGAAAATCCTTTTCTCAATAAATCCACAATATGCATTCGGGATAAAACTGTTACGACTTGTATTGGGTATCAAAAGTTAGTCGATTATAAGACGAATAAAATTTTAACTGTTCCTATTATTCATGTTAGAGATGAGAAAAATAATGAGGAACAGCTTTTACAAGCATTTGCAGACGGCATTCGAGAGGTTTTTAATTTATCCCTTACAGGGTATCGTGTTTTTGTCGAAGTTTTAAAAATATATCAATCTGTTCCGATAACAGATAGCATTACTTTAGCTTGGCTTAATGGTGGTTTAAATGGTGTGAAAGTGGATATGACAAATAGAACATTTCACAATGGCTTAAAAGAACTCATAGCCAAAGATTTTTTAAAACCAAAATTGCGTAATCAGTATTGGGTTAATCCTGCGCTTTTCTTCAAAGGTGATCAATCTGTTGCATTCATACGAAAACACGAACTAAAATTATCTGCTTCGCATGAAAATCTTCCAAACGATGAATAAAAAATGATTTTGAAAATTGTATAAAATAGAAAGGGATTCTGTGAGGTTTTGAGCTTTTTGCCTGCTTTAGCAGGTATAGAGCATGGTGTTGTTCTTGTGTCTGCTGCCTTCTGGGTCTTGAAGCATCTTTTGTTTATTCTTTTGATAAAGCCTTTCTAAGAGAAATTTGTGTCACGCAAAATTTAAGTTTGTTAAGGTGTTTTTAAAAAATAGGAAGGAGCTTTATGGCTTCTTTCTGCGCCTTTTCTCGTTGTGTGTTGTCCATCCCTTGGAGCATTATTTCAAGATCAGGGGCTTGCATTTTTGCTTCCTTTGCAAGCAGATACCATGCGGCTGCTGTTATTATATCGCCTTTTGTTCCGATGCCGTCTCGATAAAGCCTTGCAAGAGCAATTTGTGCTGGGGGTACCATTTTGGTGGCATTGTGAAGCAGCAAATGAAAAGCACGGTCAAAATCTTTCTCTCCGCCACGGCCTTGTATAAGCCATTGTGCTAAATGAAGCTGGGATTTTAAGTGGTTGTTTTGAGCTGCAACTTCCAGCAGTCTGCGGGCATTACGCTCATCCTTTGGTCGGTGTAAAGTGCCTAAGGAGAGAATTTTTGCCGCTGCAAAAGCAGCTTCTGCATCGCCAAGAGCAGCTCCTTTTAAGTGCCATTTTAAAGCTTGTTCGATGGCTTCATTTTCACTGCTTTGGGACGAGACGCCAGGGAGATTTTGTTTTTCCTGTGAGGCTTTATAAAGAAGAAGTTGTGCATAATAAAAATAGGCTTCCTTGACGCCTGCCTTGACAGACTGTCGAATAAACTGTTCACCAAGTTCTTGATTTTGTTTTACAAAATGTCCATCAAACAACATAAGTCCATAACGCAGTTGGGCTTGGGGTTCCCCTTGTCTTGCGGCGCGTTCAAACCATAACGCAGCCCGCGCCCCGTCAACAGGAACAGCGCATCCCTCCATATAAATTCGGGCAAGAAGCGTTTGGGCAAAAGGATCATTTTTTTCAGCACGCCGGAGAGCTTCACGAAAAGCTTTTAAATAATAGCCTTGGATGT
The DNA here is from genome assembly GCF_002777915.1 of Bartonella tribocorum. Taxonomy (GTDB): domain Bacteria; phylum Pseudomonadota; class Alphaproteobacteria; order Rhizobiales; family Rhizobiaceae; genus Bartonella; species Bartonella tribocorum_A. Next base: position 17,563 of record NZ_NJGE01000007.1, read on the forward strand.
AATAGTCATAAGCTTTGTCGTAGTCTCCAGCTTTTAAGGGCTGAAAATGTTCTTCTGGGTTTGAAGATTCTTGAGTCGTCTTGAAAGAGCGTTCAAAATCTGAGAGTTCTTCAATGTTTCCAGAAGAATTTACAACAGAACTTGCAAATCCCATTATACCTAGGATAAGCAGTTTAACGCTTTTCTTGATCATCGATGTTTCCTCCTCATTACCAATCAGAGTTTTCACATTTTTCTTTTATCATTACAAGCCATATAAGAATCCCATTGCTCTCTTATTTTTCCTTTTCGTTAAGGGAGGTTTGGGCACGTTTATAAAAATAGCATAAACGTTTATAAGAACCAGACTGTTTTAAACAGTGCTATTTTAAACAATTCAAACAACAAGGCTGAATGATCCAGAGAGACTATCTTTTCTTATAAACGCTTGTCATCCTTAAAATAAAAAGCGTCTACCATGAGGCAAAATACGCAATGAATTTTTAATGAAGAGTGGAGGAATTTTTAATGAAGAGCGGGGGAATTGCTGATGAAAAGTGTAAAATGCTGATGAAGAGAGGTCTGTAGACTCTAGAGGCGCGTGTCACATTATAGAGCGTGTTCGCATTCTATCGCATGATTTTAGCTTGCCTTCTCATCAGAAAGTAACTGCAAAATGGCTTTCTTTTTTACAGTTGTTAGAACTCTAAATTTTTTGAGCAGTTGGTATTCTTCTGTGCTGGAAATGATTTCATCATGATGATAAGGAGGCTGTTGTTTTGTGATGATATCCGCATAAAAAAAGGAAACTGGAACATTAAGAATATCGGAAATTTCCTTTAACCGCCCCGCGCTAACACGGTTGGCGCCTTTTTCATATTTTTGAACTTGTTGGAAGCTTATCCCTAAAGCATGCCCTAAAGTTGTTTGAGACATCTTTAGCATTTGTCGTCTCAAGCGAATTTTCTTGCCGACAAAAAGATCAATATTAAGAGTGTTGGTTTGCATTGTCCCCACCGGTTGCGAGCGCCCTCGCATGAGTATTCCGGGAGTTAAAAGTACTGAACCTAAATCAGCATTTTGCTTTTAGTGCTGGTAAGCACCTGGACATAGCAAAATCTCCCGGAATTCCGGGATACCCGCAAAGCGGGGTAAATTCATGTTTAGGTTTCAGGCTTTTAATCCCTATTGGTCGTTGCGTATGCGACCAAGACACCTTTTAACTCATAAAGGAATTTCATGAGGTTGGCAATAAAAAATAGTTTTTAATGAGAGTCCGTGTGGTTTTGATGCAAGTAATAAAGCATAACTATTTTTCTTATTGGAGATTGTTTGCTCGGGCAGATGATATAGTGTGTTTTCTTTGCCAATGAAAATGTCGTTAATTAAGCTTGTTGGTTTGCATTTTTCCCCGCCAAGTGCGCGCGCGCCCTTATGCGTATTCCGAGAGCCAAAAATACTGAATCTCAATCAGCTTTTTTGCTTTTAGTGCTGGTAAGCATCTGGACAGAGCAAAAACTCCCAGAATTTCAGGAAATCCGCAAAGCGGGATCAATTCATGTTTGTGTTTTCAGGATTTAGAGCCCTCTTTATTGTTGTGTATGCAATCAAAACATCCCTCAATGACATAAAGTAATTTTTAGGTAAATGATAATAAAAAAGAATGTTTCTTAATGTATAGGTTTGTAAAGCGAAAAGCAGCGTGTTTTTTGATGCAAGCAATATAAAGCGTTCACAAAAGGGGAGACTTTGAATAGAGCGTGGTATGCGCCGCTATCGCATGATTTTAGTTTGTATTCTCATCAGAAATGAGCTGTAAAATGGCTTTCTTTTTTACAGTTGTCAAAACTCTAAATTTTTTGAGTAGTTGGTATTCTTCTGTGTTGGAGATGATTTCATCATGATGATAAGGGGGCTGTTGTTTCGTGACAATATCTGCATAGAAAAAGGAAACTGGAACATTAAGAATATCGGAAATTTCCTTTAACCGCCCCGCGCTTACGCGATTTAAGCCGTTTTCATATTTTTGAACTTGTTGGAAGCTTATCCCTAAAGCGTGCCCTAAAGTTGTTTGAGACATTCTTAGCATTTGTCGTCTCAAGCGAATTTTTTTGCCAACAAAAAGATCAATATTAAGATTTTGATTTTGCATTTTCCCCACCGGTTTGCGAGCGCCCTCGCATAAGTATTCCGGGAGTCAAAAATACTGACCTCGAATCAGCTTTTTTGCTTTTAGTGCTGGTAAGCACCTGGACATAGCAAAAACTCCCGGAATTCCGGGATACCCGCAAAGCGGGGTAAATTGATGTACGAGGTTTCGGGTTTTTGAATCCCTATTGGTCGTTGCGTATGCGACCAAAACACCTTTTAACTCATAAAGGAATTTCATGAGGTTGGCAATAAAAAATAGTTTTTAATGAGAGTCCGTGTGGTTTTGATGCAAGTAATTTTGATGCAAGTAATAAAGCATAACTATTTTTCTTACTGGAGATTGTTTGCGCGGGTAAATGATATAGTGTGTTTTCTTTGCCAATGAAAATGTCGTTAATTAAGCTTGTTGGTTTGCATTTTACCCTCCCGCCGGTTGCGAGCGCCCTCGCATGCGTATTCCGGGAGCTTGAAAATACTGAGTTCTAGTCAGCTTTTTTTGCTTTTAGTGCGGACAAGCACCTGGACAGAGCAAAAACTCCCGGAATTTCAGGACACCCGCAAAGCCGGATCAATTCATGTTTGCGTTTTCAGGCTTTAGAGCCCTCTTGATCGTTGCATATACGACCAAAATAGCCTTTAACTCATAAAGGAATTTGAGACAATTTACAATAAAAGATAGTTTTTTAATGAGAGCCTATCCGCCTTTTAACCTCTCTGGAACGATAACCAAAATCATGATATCAGCCCCGTGCTTATCAAAAGGTCTAAAATGATTTTTTCCACGGTAATGAATTCACAAGCGGTTTCTTTATTAAAATTTGCACCACCGCTTGGCTATTGAAGAAGAGCAGGGGGCGACTGTTTCTTTGTCTTTAAAGAACGTGGGGGGTCTATGAGATGCGGTGGAGTGCCATGGTTTTTTTGGGGGGGCGTGCGTTTTATTCTGGAGGCTTTTTCTTTAGATTTAAGAGCCGATTTTAAAAAGGAAGGGCTTTATAAGGGGGTGTTTTCACATTTTTCTTGCATTGTTTTTAGGAGCGGTAAGGGATTGTCGTTCCCCAAAATAACTTCTTCTACAGCAACAAATTCACATCCAGTTTTTAAGGCTTCATCAAAGGTTGCGAAATCGCTTCCTGCTTGAATAATGGCAGGGGTTTCCATAATTTCTGCCCACCATGCTGCTAATTGGAGATTACGAGGGTGCGCTTGGGGTTTTTTATCAGCCCCTAATTTGCCAAACAGAAGATAGTCAACATCTGTTTCTGCTGCAAGCATGGCGCTATGACGATTGCGTAGATTGCCAAAGCCTAAGATTTTTTGTTCCTTTTGCTGATTTTTAAAGCTTTCAAGCGCGTTAAAATCATCTTCTATATGCAAACCATCAGCTTTTATACGTCCAGCAATGCGGCTGTCATCAGCGATGAGAAGAGCGGCGTCATTGTTTTGAATATCTTCTGCGTAAATTTGCGCTTGTTGCTGTAGAAAAGAGCCATCATCTTTTTGCTTTTCAGAATCATAAAGAATGACGCATGCAAAAGACTTTGTTTGCAAAATAGGACGCAAAAAGTCGTGCGGGGTGTTGCGTCGAACATCGAAGGTTAAAACCAATTGAGGAAAAAGAGGGGATTCAATCGGTTTATTTTTTTGTTGTGTCATGCCATATCCCTGATTTTTATAAAAAATGATGCTCAAAAATTAAACTTTCATCCTCTTCATGTTTGTTTGCGATGAGCGTAACCACTATTTTCCCATGATTTCAAGGGGAGATGTGGGGGAGTCCATTGACGAAATAGCAAGATGTTTGAAATACCAAGCTGTTGTTAAGTATACGATATAACCTTTTCGTCGTGATACATGCATGGGTGTTTTTTATCCTTTTGCCTTTAAAAAATAACACTTAAAAAGAAACTTGACTCTTAAAAGTTAAAGTTTCATCTTACCTTATTGTGATGAGCGTGACGACTTTTTTATGTGACTTAGGGGCTTTGTGACGTGTGGGAGTCCATTGATGAAATACCAAGCTGTTGTTGATCATAATCCGCAGCCTTTTCGTCGTGATACACGCATTGATGTGTTTCGTTCTTTAGCCTTGTTGACGATTTTCATCAACCATATCCCCGGTACTCTCTATGAGCATATAACCCATAAAAATTTTGGCTTTTCTGATTCTGCAGAGATTTTTGTTTTACTTTCAGGGATTTCGCTGGGATTAAGTTTTCATGGGCGGTTAGAACAAAAGCCCTTTGCTTTTATTATCCGAAAATATTGGCAGAGAGCTTTTCAACTCTATGGCGCGTATCTTTTGACTACTTTTGTCACGTTAAGCCTATTTTTAGGAGCATTTTTCTTATGGCAAACAGAAAAGCTGTTAGCGATAAATAATGTAGGGCTCTTTTTTACAGAGCCTGTTATCGCATTTTTAAGCACCTTAAGCTTGGGGCATCAGTTAGGCTATAATAATATTCTGCCGCTTTATGTCGTTTTGATGTTTTTTGCACCTTTTATCCTATATTTGAGTTGTAAACAGACAAAGTGCCTGTTGTGGGGTTCATTTATACTCTATCTTGTTTGCGGACTTTATCAAATTGCGCCCCCTTCTTATCCTATAGAAGGAAAATGGTTTTTGAATCCTTTTTCTTGGCAATTCTTATTTGTTATCGGTTTGACCAGTACTTTAGCGCTTAAACAAGGAAAAACAATCGCTTTTCAATCTTTTTGGCTGGTTTGTGCGGTAGGATATCTCTTGTTGGCACTGTTATGGGTTCGCTTAAATTGGTGGAGCATTTTGGGATGGTTGGGCTGGTCTTCGCCGTTGATCAACTTTAATAAAACCTTTTTAAGCTTGCCACGTTTGCTCCATGTTCTTGCATTATCCTTTCTCATTGTGTGCTTACCGCGCGTCAATAAATGGTTTTATGTTTCAGAGCAACATCCTTTAGCAATTTTGGGAAAACATCCTTTACCAGTCTTTGTAACAGGAACTATTTTTGCGATGTTTGGACAAATTGTAAAAATAGTGATGACAGGAACGTTTTTTTCCGATAGCCTCTTAATAATAACAGGTATTGTCCTGCAATTTGGAGTGGCCTATTATTATGAAAAACGGCAGTCTTTACAGAGAGCCTTTTCAAGGAAACTGATCCGTTTATAAGAAAAACGCTCCCAAGGTGCTTGTTCGGCCGCGTTAACCTTAGTATAAAAAGTCCATTGCGCAAAAAATTTAAAAGAGGTAGTCATTTCAAAAAAAAAGCATTCTATACAGCAACAAAAGAAACTTTTTAAGACTCTGTTCGTTGAGTGGTGTGGTTTTGTGCTGATACTTGGAGTATAAAAGCGTGAGCGTACATAAACGTCCCTATGATGAACCTATTATCATGATTGAGCATAATGCTTTTGAAAATGCTTTTAATCGTCTTTATGAAGAGACAATGGCGCTGATTGAAAAAACCGCAGCGTACATTGACTCAGAAGGCAAATTAGTGGCACGTTCCCTTTCAGCAGAGATTTCTGCAGTCTATGCAAAAGAGGCAATGTATTTAAGTACACGACTTATGCAAATTGCCTCTCAACTCCTTCTTCTTCGGGCAGAGCGAGAAGGGGAAATGTCACCAGAACAAATAAAAAAAGAAATCGTCAAAGTCTCTCTTCATACCCCGACCTTAGAATTTGAGACTCCTTATTGGAACGAACTTCCAGAAATTTTCCGCCAATTTGTTGCGCATTCATTGCGTTTAGAGGCACGCATCAAGTATATGCGCGCGGGGTGGGAAACGGCTGCTTCCTGTGACTTGAGTGATGAAAATCCAGTAGGCAAACAAATCGAATTGCTGAAAACCGCCTTTGGGGGATCTTAGAGGATATTTCCTTACTTTGCGCAAAGGGGAAATGTCACCAGAACAGATAAAAAAAGAAATCGTCAAAGTCTTTCTTCATACCCCGACCTTAGAATTTGAAACTCCTTATTGGAACGAACTTTCAGAAATTTTCTGCCAATTTGTTGCGCATTCATTGCGTTTGAGAGGCACGCATCAAGTATATGCGCGCGGGGTGGGAAACGGCTGCTTCCTGTGACTTGAGTGATGAAAATCCAGTAGGCAAACAAATCGAATTGCTGAAAACCGCTTTTGGGGGATCTTAGAGGATATTCCCTTGGTTTGCGTGAAGGGGAAATGTCACCAGAACAGATAAAACTGGAAAGCGTGTGTTATACTGAATGCCTCAACCGGATATACTGGTGTTGCTAATCTGCCCTGCACGCTTCTTTCTTTAAAGAAATATCTCTTACAAGCGCGTCATATTTCCTTTTTGTGGCGCTCATCCGTGAATGGTATAAGGGTAAATTATCTCTCTATGAAGTGTATAACTTTCCCCATAAAATGTCTAAAAGCCATTGAACCCTCCATTTTTACGCTTTATTGCTATATTGCTATCAAATTCAGCTCTATCATACATTTTGCTAGCCTCTCATGTTATGACTAGTTCTTAATATTTGAAGATGATTGATAAGAAGCATGTCTTTTCTCGTACAGTGTCACATGGCTCTTTCGCTTATGACGTAGAAGGGAATGGTTTTGATTAATACACCATAAAGCAGGTTTACAATGAGAGAATCTTTTGATGTTTAGAACTTTCATTCAACATGAAAAATGCTGGGATATTATTCTTTTCAATTAATGCGTTTTCTCATGATCATGATGCATTGTTCTTGTTTTTTGGGTTTTCGTTTTTGGGTTCTCTCAGTTTTAAGGGGGAGGGGTATAGGAGGGGCTCTCTTCACGGAAAATAAAACATCCAAAATCACAAAATAAAGTGTTGTAAAAGCTCTATGGGGGATCATGGGGGGCTTTATAGGCTCCACCGTGTCTCATGCTCTTCCTACAATGTTATTGTGCTGTGAGGGGTTATTGTGCTGTGAGGGACCTGTAAAAAAATACTTCGCAATGTTTGTTCATGTCCATATCCATGGGTGGTATAACATAAAAAGACCCCGTGAATTCTATACCGTCCATTGAAAGCATTTAAGAAGCATTTTTGCCATTTATAAATCACAAGCTTCTTTCTTTGTTTGCTTGTGGTGGTGTAATTGTTATGACATTGAAGATCAGATAGAAGGGGGCGATGAGATAAAAGGGAATTTTTATGCATTTCTTTTGTTTGCTTGTGAGGTGGTTTTATTGGATTGCATTTGTGCCTCATAAGCCTGCTGTTTATTCGTGTGTTATACTGTATAATTCATAACATATGTCCTTCTTTTTACTGGTTTTATGTTTTGCGGCTGTTTTCTTTGCGGCTTAAGCCTTTATTCAAAAGGGGGAAAAGTGTATAAACTAGCGTTTATGGCAGAGACGATTCGTATTATAGGTATTGATCCAGGACTACGGTATACGGGGTGGGGCGTTATCGATCTTGCGGGCAATCGTCTTCAGTTTGTTGCAGCAGGGACGGTTTCTTCTGATGTACAGTGTGATCTGGCTTCTAGACTCTGTCAAATCCATAAAGGTCTTTCAGAGGTTGTGCATCAATTTATGCCCCATGAAGCTGCGGTGGAACATGTGTTTGTCAACAAAGATGCTACAGCAACACTAAAACTTGGGCAGGCGCGTGCCATTGCACTGCTGGTTCCTGCGCAAGCAAATTGTCCTGTTTTTGAATATGCGCCCAACAAAGTAAAAAAATCGGTTATTGGTGTTGGGCATGGTGCTAAAGAACAAATTCATATGATGGTAAAAGTTCTTCTTCCACGGGCTGAATTTAATAGCAATGATGCGGCAGATGCCCTTGCTCTTGCTCTTTGCCATAGCATGCATCGTAAGAGAATTGATCAATCTTATCAGGCAAGGATGGCGATATGATTGGGATGACACCATGATTGGCAAGTTAAAGGGCACGCTTGAACATATCTTTGAGGATTATATCGTTCTTGATGTTCATGGTGTGGGGTATGTTGTTTTTATCTCAAATCGCTTGCGTCCTTCTTTGCCTTCTGTTGGGGAGGCATTAAGTCTGTTTATTGAAACCCATGTTCGCGAAGAGGCAATCCGCCTTTTTGGTTTTGCAACAAGAGCTGAACAGGAGTGGTTTTGTATGCTCCAAAATGTTCCAGGTGTAGGGGCAAAGGTTGCTCTAGCAATCTTGGGGACTTTATCGCCCGATGAACTTGCACAAGCCATTGCCTTAAACGATGTGGCGATGATTAGTCGCGCACCAGGCGTTGGTAAAAAAGTTAGTGAAAGAATTGTGGGGGAATTAAAAAGTAAAACGCTTCCCTTTGAACAGACGGTCAAGACTGTTTCAATTCCTCAGCAGGAGATGACCAATCAACCTACCCATGATGCGCTTTCCGCGCTGATGAAGCTAGGCTTTGAACGGGAGCAAGCAGCCCGCGCTCTTGCTCTTGCGATGAATGCTCTTGAGGGGGAAACCGTGTCTTCTGCTTTGCTGATCCGCCATAGTCTCAAATTGCTTTCTTCTCCTACTTGAATAAAAGGTAACAATGCATAAAGATGAAGATCAACGCCTTTTGGGGCCCGCTTCCCTTCCTAACGATCCGGATCGTTCCTTAAGACCACAAGTTCTTGATGACTTTATTGGGCAAGAGGCGGCGCGGGCAAATTTAAAAATATTTATTGAAGCTGCAAAAACGCGGCAAGAAGCGTTGGATCATGTTTTGTTTGTAGGACCACCGGGATTGGGAAAAACAACGCTTTCACAGATTATGGCAAAAGAATTAGGCGTTAATTTTCGCTCTACTTCAGGACCAGTTATTGCTAAAGCAGGAGATTTGGCTGCTCTCTTGACCAATCTTGAAGAACGCGATGTCTTGTTTATTGATGAAATTCATCGCTTAAATCCAGCGATTGAAGAAATTCTTTATCCAGCCATGGAAGATTATCAACTTGATTTGATCATTGGAGAAGGACCGGCAGCACGCTCAGTTAAAATTGATCTGGCTAAATTTACTTTGGTGGCGGCAACCACACGGTTGGGGCTTTTGACCACACCGCTGAGAGACCGTTTTGGCATCCCCATTCGTCTTAATTTTTATACGATAGAAGAATTGGAATATATTGTACAGCGTAATGCGCGGCTTTTTGCTGTCAAGATCAGTGATGATGGTGCGCATGAAATTGCACGCCGAGCACGAGGAACCCCGCGTATTGCTGGACGGCTTTTACGGCGCGTTTGTGATTTTGCTTTGGTAAAACAAGCAAAACAAATTGATCGAGAAATCGCTGATGAAGCCCTTTCGCGCCTTGAGGTCGATCATCTGGGGCTTGATCCGCTTGACCGGCGTTATTTGCTCCTGATTGCGCAAACTTTTTTAGGGGGACCGGTGGGCATTGAAACCATTGCTGCTGCTTTATCAGAACCACGCGATGCTATTGAAGATATCGTTGAGCCGTATCTTCTCCAACAAGGCTTTATTCAGCGAACCGCTCGTGGGCGCATTTTAACTGAAAAGGCGTGGAGCCATTTAGGGCTTTCTGCGCCTGCTTCAACATCTATACAAAAGCGTACTCAACTTTCTGATGCTCAAGACAATGCTTCACTTCAGGCAACTTTATGGGATGGGGAAGATGACTGAGGTATCTTTTAAAAAAAACTGTGCCGATGGTTTATCGCAAACGCTTATAAAGATAAGAAGCGTTCTGCCTGTCCTTGTGTTTTGACTGAAAAGGTTTGGAACGATGGAGGATTTTGTTCTTTGGCTTTTCATAACTTCAACACAAAAATGTGTTGAATCTCTTGATTAATAAACAATTTGCTATCTAAATGATTTTATGGGACATGAAGTCAATGACAGAAATAACGCCTTTCAAGAGCAATCATAAAAATGCTTTTCATAATTTTCAGGTGCGCGTTTATGTGGCTGATACAGATTTTTCCGGTGTGGTTTATCATGCTCGTTATCTGGAATTTTTTGAACGGGGACGTTCAGAGTTTTTACGGGATGCCGGTTTTAATAATAAGATGTTAGCTGCAGGAACTGAGGGGGAAAAACTGTTTTTTGTTGTGCGCCATATGGAAATTAGTTTTTCACGACCAGCCAAAATTGATAATCTTTTAGTCGTTAAAACGCGTGTTGATCATATCCAAGGGGCACGCTTTTTTATGGAACAATCTATTGTACATGAGGCAACCACTTTGGTAACAGCGAAAGTTGAAATTGCTCTGATTAATGAGGAGGCAAAACCACGACGTTTACCCAAAGAGCTTTTTGCAAAAATGCTGGGTTAAAACTGTTGTGCGTTGAATATACAACATTTTGATTTATAAAGAGAATATAGCATTCTTCAGCTTTAATAAAAATTTTGGGTGTCGTAAAATTGTCTTGTTTCAAATCTTTTCTCTATTGAAACAATGAAAACCATTTCCTTACTCTCTGCATAAAAGAGTAATATAAATCATTGAAAAAGCGGTAAAAATTTAAAATAGATTCTCTTCAATCTCATCAAAGACCAATATCGCAAGTGAGCCAAAAGAATGAAGGGGTTGGTTTTCATGGAGTAAGAGAGTGAAAAGGCTTTTTTCTTGTCACAGGCGGGGTTAGTGTGTGGAGGACAAATAAGGATTGAGAAAAGCATAAAATTATCTTTTATAAAGCTTTTCAAGAGCCAAGACTTATCGCAACATTTTGAGTTGGGAACACCGTATGATCGTTTAGCGTTCTTAACCTAAAGATGGGGATACATAATAGATTGAATATTATGCTTTATATTATTTTATGGAAGGGGCAGGGTTTTATGCCGTTGTGAAATGGGAGTGAGGTGTATTGAGGGATGTTCTCGTACTCACTTTTTAAAGAAATTTAAGAAACAGGTCTTGTTTTAGCGCATGGATTTATGTGAAACTAAGGTTTTTTACTTAAATTTAGAAACTATAAAACAATCTGTTTTATAGAATTTTAGGAAATGAACCTTTCATTTAGAGGGACAAAAATTATGCCGCATGTAGAACTAACGAATCCGGAAACAATGGGAATGTTGCATTTATTTATGCAAGCGAGTCTCGTTGTTAAAGTTGTTATGGTTGGGTTGCTGCTTGCTTCCATTTGGAGTTGGGCTATTATTTTTGATAAAATTTTTACCTATCGGAGAATACGGCGTGAAATAAAGCAATTTGAACGGACATTTTGGTCAGGCAAAGCGCTAGAAGATCTGTATGCATCATGTAAAATTCAACGGACCAATAGCATATCTGCTGTTTTTATGGCGGCAATGGTTGAATGGAAAAAATCTCTTGAAAAAGGGACCCATACTTCAACAAGTTTGCAGAGCAGAATTGATAAGGCGATGGATTTAACGCTGGGGCGTGAAAGTGAAAAAATAGAATCAAAGTTAAGTTTTCTTGCAACACTGGGATCTGCGGGACCTTTTATCGGTCTTTTTGGAACAGTGATTGGGATTATGGAGTCTTTTCTTTCGATTTCAGCTTCTCAAAATACGTCTCTTGCCATTGTCGCTCCAGGGATTGCAGAAGCACTTTTGGCAACGGCTATTGGTTTGTTTGCAGCAATTCCAGCTGTTATTGCCTACAATAAGTTGACCCATGAAAGTGCGCGCATCATTACACAAATAGAAAATTTTGCTGATGAATTTTCAACCATTGTCTCGCGGCGTATTGATGAAACACGCACAACACCTTCCCCTTTATAAACAAGGAGCTTAGCCATGGGAATTTCTGTTGCTTCTTCTTCTCGAAAAAAGATCCGTAGGCGGCATCATTCACGAAGCCAATTGATGAGTGAGATCAATGTTACCCCTTTTGTGGATGTGATGCTGGTGTTGCTCATTATTTTTATGGTTTCTGCCCCCCTCTTGGTGAACGGTGTTCCTTTGGATTTGCCACGCAGTCAAGCAGGACCCGTCCGCGCGCAAAAAGCGCCCCTTACGGTTTCACTTGACGCGCAGGGGCGCTTTGCCATTCATCAAGAGTATTATGAAACATCACAGGCGTTGATTGCACAGCTTAAAGCGCTTCTGGAAGCAGATGCAACACAAAAAGACCAACGGATTTTTGTGCGGGTGGCGAAAACTGTTGAATATCAACAAGTCTTAAAACTGCTTGCAGATATTCAAAAGGCAGGGTTTTCTCAAGTGGCACTAGCAAGTCTCGCACAATAAATAACAAACAATAAAATTGTCTATAACGAATTGTTTTTAAATGTTTTAAAAGAGAAAAGCGTGGTTAAAAGTGAAAAAATACAAGGTATCAATGAAGGCATAAAAAATGAACAAAGACTCCTATCATAGCATGAAACGAGGCTTGGTTTTATCCCTTGTGGTCCATGTTATTTTTCTCAGTTGGGGCGCCGTTCAGTTCATGAACTCTGTTTCTTTACCACAACCATTGGAAGAAATTCCCATTACTCTTGCTCCTTTGATGGAAGAGTTTTCCTCTCAACAAGGCTCCGTGGAAGCCCCTATCCATGCAGTCCCTGCCGTTAAACCAACCACTAAACCCCAAGAAAAAGAAGATGCCCGTCATATTGGAGAAGGACAACGGGATAGTCTTGCGCCTCTTCAGCCAAAAGAAAAGCCGCATTCCGTTGAGACAACACCCCCGCCGACAAGCGATCCATTAGAAACATCTAAGCTTACAGAACCAGTAGAGGAAAAAACAGAGGATGCGTCTAAGCTTGCGTCTGAGATGCCTTCGCAGGTACCAGAGGATGCGTCTAAGCTTGCGTCTGAGATGCCTTCGCAGGTACCAGAGGATGCGTCCAAGCTTGCATCTGAGATGCCTTCGCAGGTACCAGAGGATGTGTCCAAGCTTATTCTTAAGCCTGCGTACAAAAGTGAAGAGATAATATCGCCGAAAGAATTGGCTCCAGCGGTACAAAAGGCACCAGCAGAGCAGGTTGTTCAGCAAGCCCCTAAAATTGCACTTCCAGACAAACCTCTTCTTCCACAGTTTAAACCAAAATTTGACGAAGGAGTTCCGATAAAGAAAGAGAGTGCATTGAAGCAAAAGATGCCAAAGCTTAACAAGAAAAATCAAGAGAAACAAACTATTGAAGATATTTTAGCTATAGAAGACAATAATTTGCTCAATCGTGCGCGCTCACAAGGAGGGGGAGCAAAACGGTCTCATACACCAGAAGCTTTGGGTGCAAGAAAAAATATTAATGATACCACAAAAATGGCACAAACATTGGTCAATATTGCGGGGGGATGCATTCAACAGAAGCTTAAACTTGTGGCACTTGGTGGCGATTTAAAAAACCGTCCCATTGTGCGGTTGCGATTTTACTTAGACCGTGAAGGGATGGTTATGGGCGACCCTATCATTGAGCCCGTAAGCGGTCTTGAGAGTCAACAAGCGATTATGATAAGGCAGGTGTATGCGGCTGTCTTTTCATGTCAACCTTATGCAGATCTTCCCCGTGATCAATATGACCTGTGGGGGCAGGGTTTTGACTTTAATGTTGATCCCCTCCACGAAATAAGATGATAAATGAGAAAAAATAAATTCGTTTAACGAAAGGACACATTCCATGATGACTATAACAAGACATAAAGTTTTTACGTGGTTTATAGTCACTGGTGGTTTGTGGCTTTCAAGTGTTTCATCAGTTTATGCGCAATTGAAAGGAACGATTTCAAGCGCTGATTTTAATCCCATTCCCATTGCAATTACAGACTTTATTTCCAATGATTCGATTGGATCTAAAATAACGGCTGTGGTAACAGCGGATCTTGAACGGTCGGGGCTTTTTTTGCCGCTTGATAAGGAAAATTTTTTTGAAAAAATTTCTAATCCGAATAAACAACCGCATTTTGCTTCGTGGCAGAAAATAAAAGCGCAAGGTTTGGTGACGGGGCAAGTCATGAGAGAAATCGATGGGCGTTTAAGGGTTGATTTTCGTTTATGGGATGTTTTTGGACAGCGACAATTGAAAGGACGGCGTTTTTATACCGCAACAGAACGTTGGCGGCGTGTGGCCCATATGATCGCAGATGAGATCTACAGTGAGATGACAGGAGAAAGTGGTTATTTTGATACAAGAATTGTTTTTATCGATGAAACAGGCCCCCAAAATGCACGCATTAAACGTTTAGCAATGATGGATCAAGATGGTGCCAATTTGATTTATATGTCTGATGGAAGTGAATTGGTGCTTACACCGCGTTTTTCACCTAAAAGACAAGAAATGACCTACATGGCTTATGAGGACAATCAAGTGCCTCATGTTTATCTCCAACAACTTGAAATGGGACAAAGAGAGTTGATTGGAACGTTTCATAACATGACAATTGCTCCGCGTTTTTCTTCTGATGGACAAAAGGTCATCATGAGTTTGTTGCAAAATGATGGCAGTGCAAATCTTTACACCATGGATTTACGCACCCGCACAATGACGCGATTGACAACAACTTCTGCCATTGATACCTCTGCTTCTTATTCACCAGATGGAAAACAAATCGTTTTTTCTTCAGATCGTAGTGGAAAGCCACAAATCTATAAAATGAATGCGGATGGCAGTGATATTCAGCGTATTTCTTCGGGTGAGGGAAGCTATTCTACACCCATTTGGTCTCCACGGGGGGATTATATCGCCTTTACAAAACAATTAGGTGGACAATTCTCTATCGGTGTGATGCATCCTGATGGACAAGGAGAACGCATTTTAACCACAGGGTTTCATAATGAAGGCCCCACTTGGGCTCCTAACGGACGTGTCTTGATGTTTTTTCGCAAAAATCTAGGCATGGGACCCAAAATCTATACCATTGACATTACGGGACGCAATGAACGTCAACTCCCCACACCCAATGATGCTTCCGATCCAGCATGGTCGCCATTGCTCAATATACAATAAAAAATATGCTCTTAAAAAACAAATCATAAAGAGGGAGCTGTAGGGGGCATTCTTAGAATATAGAAGAAAAGTGTCAGACTATAGAGTTTTGTATGCTTTGTTCATCAGAACTATTTGAGCATTCAAGGGTATTTGCTTTATGCTTTTATTTTCTCCAATCCGCTTTTATCGGCAATTGGTTATATTTTTTGCGATTGATTGTGGTTTTCTTATTGCACAAATAGTTGACCCCGCTCTTGATGCGGGGCTTTTATATTTGTGACTAAAGAGGAGAGGTGACAGACTTTTTCAGTCTCTCATAGGTGAAGAGAGAGCCCAATGATGTGCATCATAGGGACAGTTTTGCTAAAATCTCATCACTGACATCAAAATTAGCATAAACATTTTGTACATCATCATCTTCTTCTAATGTTGAAATCAGTCGTAAAACGGATAAAGCTTTTTCTTCGTCGATTGGTGCAAGGGTGGTGGCTTTCCAAATTGTTTTAATCGATTCTGCTTCTCCAAGTTTTGCTTCAAGTGTTTTTGAAACTTCACCAATATCTTCAAATGCGCAGGTAATATGATGGCCGCTTTCTTCTGATTGTACGTCTTCAGCACCGGCTTCAATGGCTGCATCCATGATATGATCTGCTGTTCCTGTTTCTGGTTTATAAATGATTTCTCCAATCCGATTAAACATGAAACTGACAGAGCCTGTTTCCCCTAGGGCGCCTCCTGATTTGGTGAAGGCGGCGCGTATGTTCGAAGCAGTGCGGTTACGGTTGTCTGTTAAAGCTTCAACAATGACGGCAACACCACCTGGTCCATAACCCTCATAGCGTACTTCATCATAATTTTCGACATCGGTTCCTGAAGCTTTTTTAATCGCGCGTTCAATATTATCTTTTGGCATTGACTGTGCTTTGGCATTTTGGACAGCCAGCCTTAAACGTGGATTCATGGCTGGATCAGGAGCACCTTGTTTTGCTGCTACGGTAATTTCGCGTGCAAGCTTAGAAAATATTTTCGAGCGCACTGCATCTTGACGCCCTTTACGATGCATAATATTTTTAAATTGTGAATGGCCTGCCATAGTTTTCCTTCCTGTTTGAGGGTTGTTCTTCCAGTTGGATGCTTTATTCGAATTTAAGGCGATAAAACACGCATCCCACTAAAACAAATGTGCCACAGCATGAGGTGAAATAATCGAATAAATCCTTTATAAGAAAATTCATCTTAAAGGTAAAGATACCTTCGTTGAGGATCATTCCAAGAGAGGTCTCTTGTCGTTGAGAAAAAATCACGCTATAACAGAATATAATCTCATGGCAAAATGGTTTATTCCATGTCTCGCTTTATTGATAAAAGTGGGTGGAAAAAACAAATATATAATTAAGAAGTTCCAGTGCTCTTGAGTGGGCGGTAACCTGCCTCGTCATAGAAGAGGCGCAGAAGAGGATTTATAAAAATGGCAACGCAACTTTTGATGCCCAAAGCAACAGCTGTTTGGTTGGTTGATAATACAGCTCTTTCTTTTGAGCAGATTGCAGAATTTTGTAAATTGCATGTCTTGGAAGTAAAAGCTATTGCCGATGGAGAGGCAGCTTATGGGATTAAAGGTCTTGATCCGATTAGTTCTGGGCAGTTGACGCGCAGTGAAATTGCACGGGTGGAGGCAGATCAAAACGCACGCTTGAAAATCTCTCAATCAAGGGTGCATATTCCTGAAAAAAAACGTAAAGGAGCGCGCTATATCCCTCTTTCTCGACGTCAAGATCGTCCTAATGGCATCTTATGGTTGGTCACCAATCATCCCGAGTTGAAAGATGCACAAATTGCACGGTTAATCGGGACAACAAAAGCAACGATTGAACAAATCCGCTTCAGAACTCATTGGAATAGTGCGAATTTGTCTCCTCTTGATCCTGTAGGTCTTGGCTTGTGTTCGCAAATCGATCTGGATTTTGAACTCCAGCGCGCGGCGAAAAATCGCCCTGTTGCGGCAGAGGAAGATAGGTCATTGCTTCCTGCTTCTGTGACGGAAAACGCTGTTCTAGAGGAAAATGAAAGTGAAGAAAATTCACCTGAGACTTTTGATGCTGATAAAGTTTTTGCAAAATTAAACGCGTTGCAAAAAGAGCGTCAAGAGCAAGAGGATGCCTAAACATCATGATGTATAAGGACAATATTCTCAATTTCTCATAAAAATGTTAGAGAAAAAGCTGGGAAATGTTAGAAAAAGAGCTGGAGGGAAGAAAAATTGGCAGAGACTGAAAAATGATGACAAAAAAACAGAAAAATTTCGTCTTCATTAGGAATTAATGGTTATTCTTAAAAAATATTTTTAAGAATTCACCCTTCTTTACGAAATTCGAGGAGAAACAAACTATGCGCTCTACCAAAAATACTCTCTCTCATTCCTTAGCTATGCTCTTTTTTTTCTCACTGTGCTTGGTTGGGTGTGGCAAAAAAAATATTGGTGCATTTAATGGTATGAATGGCGCTTATATGAATGATGCTGCTTTGAATCAGGGCGCAGGTTCAGGACAAGAATTTACGGTTAATGTGGGGGACCGTGTGTTTTTTAGTCTCGACTCTTCTTCATTGGATGCGGATGCTGAACGTATTTTAACGCGCCAAGCAGAATGGTTGCTTCATTATCCTTATTATTCTATTATGATCGAAGGTCATGCTGATGAAAGGGGAACACGTGAATATAACTTGGCACTTGGACAGCGCCGTGCTGTTGCTGTGCGAAATTATTTGGTGTCTCTTGGTGTGTCTGAACAACGGATTCAAACAATTTCTTACGGAAAAGAAAGACCTGTAGCAGTGTGTGATGATATTTCCTGTTGGAATCAAAATCGACGTGCTGTGACAACGTTGAGTGATATGAACAGTCGTTAAATGAGCTCTTAAGGGGAGAAAAGGATGTATCGTAAAATCAATTGGAAAACACTCTTTTATATGGCGCTTTTCATAGCTTGTTCTACTTCATTTGTTGAAAGTGCGGCACGAAAAGCTTCTGAATATCCAGCACATGATACGGATAAAGCTGGTGCTACCGATAAAGCTTCCGATGCAGTGGAAAAAGCTTCTGATGCCGCTGATAAGGCATCAGATGCAGTGAAGAAAGCCACCGATGCTGATAAGGCTGCTTCTGATGCAGTGGAAAAAGCTTCTGATGCCGCTGATAAGGCATCAGATGCAGTGGAAAAAGCTTCTGACGCTGTCGATAAGGCAGCTTCTGATGCAGTGGAAAAAGCTTCTGATGCCGCTGATAAGGCATCAGATGCAGTGAAGAAAGCTTCTGATGCCGCTGATAAGGCAGCTTCTGATGCAGTGGAAAAAGCTTCTGATGCCGCTGATAAGGCAGCTTCTGATGCAGTGAAGAAAGCTTCTGATGCCGCTGATAAGGCAGCTTCTGATGCAGTGAAGAAAGCCTCTGACGCTGTCGATAAGGCTGCTTCCGATACAGTGGAAAAAGCTTCTGATGCCGCTGATAAGGCATCAGATGCAGTGAAGAAAGCCTCTGACGCTGCTGATAAGGCTGCTTCTGATGCAGTGGAAAAAGCTTCTGATGCTGCTGATAAAGCAGCCTCCGATGTGGTGGAAAAAGCTTCTGATGTCGTTGATAAGGCAGCATCTGATGCAGTGGAAAAAGCCTCTGATGCCGCTGATAAGGCATCAGATGCAGTGAAGAAAGCTTCTGATGCTGCTGATAAGGCTGCTTCCGATACAGTGGAAAAAGCCTCTGACGCTGTCGATAAGGCAGCTTCCGATACAGTGGAAAAAGCTTCTGATGCCGCTGATAAGGCATCAGATGCAGTGAAGAAAGCCTCTGATGCTGTCGATAAAGCAGCTTCTGATGCCGCTGATAAGGCATCAGATGCAGTGAAGAAAGCTTCTGATGCTGCTGATAAGGCTGCTTCCGAGAGGGTAGAAAAAGCCTCTGGTGTTTTGACGCATCAAGGAATTATTTTAGAGAATCAACAAGTTTTATTTAAAGATTATGATTTAGATAAGCTTTTGCATAAGATACGGATGGTGCTTGAGCATAACAATTTGAAAAATGTTAACAAGCAATTTCACCGGCTTTTTGATAAAAAAGACACTTCTGTTTATTCTTGTTCCGTTGAAAGTGCTACTTTGGATGAAAAATCTCAGACTGTAAAAGAAGAGAGAGTTCAAGAGCTGAGCGCGGATGATCAGACAAAGGTTGCTGATGTAAAAGACCATGATGCAGCGGCAACAGGGAAGATTTTAAAAAAAGTGCATGACGTAAGTGCTCATATTGCAGCCCATCAGAGTGATACTCTTTCTTCTTCCAAAGCTTTGTATAAGGAAGGGTATGATTTTATTCGTTCTGCCAACTATGTTGCTGCTGAAAAAAGCTTTTGCGCTTTTCAAAATCGTTACAAAAAAGATCCTTTGAGTGATGATGCTTTGTTTTGGTTGGCTGAATCTTTGTTGGGACAGAAACGCTATCATGAAGCAGCACAAGTTTATCTAACCGCATGGTATGCCGATAAAAAGAAGCTCTATACTTCCGAAATTTTGCTGAAATTGGCAAGAAGTATGATCACCCTTGAGACGAATGAAGAAGATTGTGCTCTTTTTGCAAAAAACAAAAAACGTCATCAAATGTTAGAGTCTGTGTTTTGTAAATCCGCAAGATAAGTAGCGAGGTCGTTTTTGGTGTGCGTTAGACTGGCAAGAAATCTCTTTAAAACATCGGATTTTATTCAGTGTCAAAAGGTGATTCTTGCTGTCTCAGGGGGAAGTGATTCTTTGGCTTTGATGTTTTTGCTCAAAGAGTATTTTGAAATGCTCTCAGTTCCTCCGGAAATGATTGCTGTTACTATTGATCACCAATTGCGTAGAGAATCAGCGCGTGAAGCAGAAACTGTTGCGGAGATTTGTCGGGCCCATCACATTAAACATATCACTGTGCGGTGGGAAGGCAAAAAACCAAAGACACATATTGCTTTCAGCGCTCGTGTTGCACGCTATAATCTTTTGGTTCAGGAAGCGCAAGAACAAGGTGCATCCCTTATTATGACGGGGCATACACTCAATGATCAGGTGGAAACCTATCAAATGCGGTATCAACGTCTTCAAAAGAGTAGAGGTGCACTGCATGGTGAAGTTGATACTAGACGTGATGGTATTCTTGCGAGTGGTTTTGCCGGAGCGTTGCGCGATGAAACTGGTTCGATGTGTGGTGAAGATTATGCCAGAGAAACGAGAAGCGATCTTGCTGAAAAAAGCTATGGGGTTCTCTATGAGCGTGGTTTATCCTGTATTCCGCGTGAGGCATTGTTACACAGAAAAGTGCGTTTGATTCGACCGCTTCTTGGCATAAAACGCCAAACATTGCGGAATTATTTACGCTTACAAGGAAAAACATGGATTGATGATCCAACCAATGAAGATCGCAATTTTGAACGTGTGCGTGTGCGCCAATCTCTTTCTTCGCAAAAGCTTGCTGATATTGCTCAAAAAATAAATGAAGCCGCGTTGCAACGTCGTCAACAAGCGCAAAATATGGCCGATTTAATCTTCGCTCTAGATATTACGGTTCAATATGGGCGTTGTTTTATCAAAAAGCCTGCGCCATTTTTACAGGAAAATGCCGGTTTTTCTTTCGTTATTGGGCTTTTTGCAGTGTTGATGGGTGGGGGATGTTATTTGCTCCCCAATCAAAAATTGAGCATGCTGGTTCAAAAACTCTGTCTCCATTCTCCAGAAAAGCGGCGTTTTACTTATGCGGGCTGTGTTATTGAATATAACAAAGCAGGCATTGCTTTGTGGCGTGAAGGGCGAAATATGAAAGAAGCTCTTGTAGCGCCCAATGAAGCTGTTTTATGGGATGGGCGCTATCAGATTGCCAATCATGGATCTGAAGCTATAAAGGTTGGAGCAGCAAATTTAGAACAGCTCAAAATTTTATTGCAAAAGAGCGATTTTGATCTTGAAAAGCCTCATTTCCCCTCTTTACAATCGTTGCTGATGATTTCAAACGATAAAGGGTGTGATATTCCCGAGTTGATTTCTCAAGCGATTATTCATAAAAATGTTATCATCAAGCGGATTATGGCGCCTTTCGATTGGCTTTCTTCACGTGAAGATGCTGCGCTGGTAAATGTTGTGGAACCTTTTTTTAATCTTGAGGTGAAAAGATAAAGAAAAATGACTTTAAAAGAGAATAAACCGTCTCTCATCCCTTGGCAAGGGGCTTACAAGGTTATATGTTAAAGGGAACTGTTTGAAATCTATTTTTGATTAAGTGGGCTGAATATGAATTCCAATTACCGCTCTCTCCTCATTTGGGGAGTTATTGCCTTGATTTTGATTGTATCGTTTTCTTTCTTTAATGGAGAGAGCCAACGTTCTGGTGGTGGAGAAGTCTCCTATTCTGAATTTTTGCAAAAAGTTGAGAATAACGAACTAAAATCGGTGACTATTCAAGGTCAAAAGTTAACAGGAAAAACTATCGAACATAGAACTGTTTCAACTTTTGCGCCACGTGATCCGGGGCTGATACAAAAATTGGAAAGCAAAAACGTCAATGTTAAAGCTATTCCTGAAAGTTCTGGAAATAGTATTTTCCTCAATCTCCTTTTTTCTTTGTTGCCTGTCATTATTATCGTTGGGGCGTGGGTCTTTTTTATGCGACAAATGCAAAATGGATCACGTGGCGCAATGGGATTTGGGAAATCAAAGGCAAGATTGCTTAATGAAGCGCAAGGACGTGTTACCTTTAAGGATGTTGCTGGCGTTGAAGAAGCCAAACAAGATCTCCAAGAAATTGTTGAATTTTTACGCGAACCACAAAAATTTCAACGCTTAGGGGGGCGTATTCCACGCGGTGTTTTGCTTGTTGGTCCTCCAGGAACCGGTAAAACTCTATTAGCGCGCTCTGTAGCGGGTGAAGCCAATGTGCCATTCTTTACCATTTCAGGGTCTGATTTTGTTGAAATGTTTGTTGGTGTTGGGGCGAGCCGTGTACGTGATATGTTCGAACAGGCTAAAAAAAATGCGCCTTGTATTATCTTTATCGATGAAATCGATGCGGTGGGACGCCATCGGGGTGCTGGACTGGGGGGTGGAAACGATGAACGTGAGCAGACCTTAAATCAGTTGCTGGTCGAAATGGATGGGTTTGAGCCCAATGAAAGTATTATCCTTATTGCTGCAACAAACCGCCCCGATGTGCTTGATCCTGCGTTATTGAGACCAGGACGTTTTGACCGACAAGTTGTTGTGCCAAACCCTGATGTTTCTGGTCGTGAGCAAATCTTGAAAGTTCATGTGCGTAATGTACCTTTAGCGCCGAATGTTGATTTGAAAGTTTTGGCAAGGGGAACACCAGGGTTTTCCGGCGCCGACTTGATGAATCTTGTCAATGAAGCTGCTCTTATGGCTGCAAGCCGTAATAAAAGAGTCGTGACGATGCAAGAATTCGAAGATGCAAAAGATAAGGTGATGATGGGGGCTGAACGTCGTTCAACCGCTATGACACAAGAGGAAAAAGAACTCACTGCTTATCATGAAGCAGGACATGCTATTGTGGCTCTCAATGTGCCGGTTGCTGATCCTGTCCACAAAGCAACAATCGTTCCAAGGGGAAGGGCATTGGGAATGGTGATGCAATTGCCTGAAGGTGATCGCTATTCCATGAGTTATCGGTGGATGATTTCGCGTTTGGCTATCATGATGGGCGGGCGTGTGGCTGAAGAATTGAAGTTTGGAAAGGAAAATATCACATCGGGGGCTTCTTCTGATATTGAGCAAGCAACTAAATTAGCACGGGCCATGATCACACGGTGGGGATTTTCTGATCTGCTTGGAAATGTCGCTTATGGCGATAACCAAGATGAGGTCTTTTTAGGCCATTCTGTTGCGCGAACACAAAATGTCTCTGAAGAAACAGCACGCATGATTGATATGGAAGTGCGTAAGCTTATTGATGATGCTTATAAAAATGCGACCAATATTTTGAAAACAAAAAGAAAAGAATGGTTTGCTTTAGCTCAAGGCTTATTGGAATATGAAACTTTAACGGGTGCTGAAATTAACGAGGTCATTGCAGGAAAACCTCCTTCACGGACGCTAAAAGATGAGAGTGCACCACCACGGACTTCTTCTGTTCCAAAAACTGGAACAGTCAAGGCAGAGGGCTCTGTGGTTGATGAAAAAGACGCCAAAACAGCCCCTAAAACAGCTGCCCATAAAGCAGAGACCGTTAAAGGTGAGGTAGGCAAGGCAGAGGGCGCTGTTGGAAAGAAAACGACAAAGTCCAGCGGTACTCAATCAAAGGATACTGAGTCTAAAAAAGCGCAATCGGATGAAGCTGAGAAAAAAGCACAAAGTGCAAAAGGTTCCACCAAATCAGTCAATCACTCTCAAAATAAAGGCAATGCTGAAAAAAAGTCAAAACCCGTGGGGTCTAATAAAGAAAAATAAGAACCTTAACGCTTGATTGACTATGTTTTGGAAAAAAATTTAAATTCTTTGAGAAGGGCGCGAGCATTGCTTGCGCCTTTGATGTAATCTTTACCAAAATATGGAAGAAAAAATTAAGCAAAGCTGTTGTATTATGACGGTTTAGCAGGGGATAAGGTGGTTTGTTGCCTTGCGGGTTGGGTTGAGGGTGTGAGATGTGATGATGGATTGCTGTGTGATTTGGATCAAGGGTGTAAGATTATTCTTTGGTTGTGTTTAAGGGACAGCCAAGGGATGTTGTAAAGCTTTTTTAGAAGAGAATGTTGCTTTAGGGGTGGGATGTAGAAACATCATTGGTTGCGCGTGGTTTAGATGTGTCGATGGTGAAGAGGATTTTTGATGATCTAAAAAGATGAGAGGCACGTTAGTTTTATTTATAAGGTGAGGGGTATAAGGTGATGGAGCCTATTGTACCAAGGGGCTGTTGTTAGAGTTTAAAAAAAAGCCCAAGGGAAGACGTATAAAGGAAAGAGGCATGGTACAAAAATATTTTGGTACAGATGGGATTCGCGGAAAAGCCAATTCATTTCCTATGACACCTGATTTTGCCATGAAGGTGGGGATGGCTGTAGGGTTTTTATTCCGTTCACAACATCAATCGTGTCGTGTGGTGATTGGCAAGGATACGAGGTTATCTGGCTATATGTTGGAAAATGCTTTGGTTTCAGGATTGACTGCGGCGGGGATGGACGTTTTTTTATTGGGGCCCGTACCAACACCTGCTGTTGCAATGCTTTGTCGTTCTTTGCGCGCGGATCTTGGGGTGATGATTTCTGCTTCTCATAATCCTTTCTATGATAATGGAATTAAACTTTTTGGCCCTGATGGTTTTAAACTTTCAGATGAGATGGAAGCAAAAATTGAACAATTGATCGATACAGATCTTTCAAAATCTTTAGCAAGTTCTGCCGAAATTGGTTCCGCAAAACGGGTTGAGGGGGATATTTATCGTTATATTGAATATGCCAAACGAACTCTACCCCGTGATGTTCGCTTAGATGCTGTGCGTATTGTTGTGGATTGTGCTAATGGGGCTACCTATAAAGCGGCACCCCGTGCTTTATGGGAATTAGGGGCTGAGGTTTTTGCGATTCATGATGAACCTAATGGAACCAATATTAATCAAAAATGTGGCTCAACCGATTTAAGCTCTTTAAAACGCAAAGTGCATGAAGTGCGTGCGGATGTAGGGATTGCTCTTGATGGAGATGGTGATCGTGTTCTCATTGTTGATGAAAAGGCACAAACGGTTGATGGAGATCAGTTGATTGCTGTGATTGCTGAAAATTGGCATAAAATGGGACGGTTACGGAGCAATGGGGTTGTCACAACGATTATGTCAAATCTGGGACTGGAGCGGTTTTTGAATGGCAAAGGGTTGGATCTTATCAGGACAAAAGTTGGAGATCGTTATGTTGTCGATGCCATGCGCAAAAAGGGATATAATGTTGGAGGTGAGGTTTCGGGGCATATTGTGCTGAGTGATTTTGGGACAACGGGTGATGGGTTGGTGGCAGCTTTGCAGATTTTAGCTTGTATGAAAGAAAGTCAAAGCCCTATGAGCCAATTGTGTCAACGGTTTGAACCTGTACCGCAAATTTTAAAAAATGTAACAATTAAAAATAAAAATGTCCTGAAAAAAAATCCTGTCAAAACGGCTATTGATCAAGCAGAGAAGCGGTTGGGAAAAGAGGCAAGGTTGGTAATCCGTGCTTCTGGAACTGAGCCGGTTATCCGCCTTATGGCTGAAGGCGATGCACGAGAAGTGTTGAATACGGTCGTGACAGAGTTGATGGATGTTATTATTCATCATGATACTTGCTTGGGTGATGCACTTGAAAAATAAAGAGATGAGAAAGCCATGTGATATAAAAATAATAAATTTTTTGTATTTTTGTCGTGTTACACACTATAGGATTTTAGGATTTAAACATAAAAGGATTGAAGCCTTCTATAATACTGGCACGACTAAAGGGATTAGAATTGCCTATGCTGTTCTAGGTGTTTTTGAAAGAGATGTATCCCCAAAAGATTTAAAGTTATGAGTCCTTTTGATTGTATTTGCTAAAAAGTGTTTTCAAGGATTATTGGTCGGTTATTGTTAATGGAAATTGTCGTGTAATATTTCGCTTTGATGGCGTAGATGTTTAAATGGTTGATTATCTAGATTATCATCAAAAAGGAAATTGAAACAATGACGAAGAATCCTTCACATCTTGGTGAATTATTATGTGAAGATGTGATCAAAGAGCTTGGTTTATTGGTTAATGAAGCAGCAGAGCGGTTTGGTATATCTCGTGTAGCACTTTCTAGAGTTTTATAAATGGGAAAACCGCTATGAGTGCTAATCTTGCTATTAGGCTTGAAATATCTAACGTAAGCACAGCACCTGCTTGGCTCGCACTGCAAACAAATCATGATTTATTAAAAGAAATTTCTCAATAACAGTTTCATGATAAATATTGCATAAAAGAGTTTCAAATGGCGGTTAAATTTTTGCAACAGAGAGATATACAAGAGCAAAGCAACGCATATGAGCGTATAAAATCAAAAGATGTGAGACGGTAAAGATAAGGAATAAAATCTTGTGTCTGTGGCCTATTCGAGCCATAATGAAGATAAGCCAAAGGAGGATTTTATATGTTGAGTGAAGACGAAATTAAGCGGCGTCGCTTTGCTGCTAAAAATGCATTAGCAAGCCAACGTTTAGAGGGATTGGAACCAGATCCACAGGTCGTTGCTCAAGTAGAGCGTTATATTATAGGTGAACTTGAAATAAGTGATATCATAAAAGATTATATAGAACGGATAAAACGTGGGGAAGTATAAAGGGAGCGATGATCCTTATACTGATCCTAAAACCGGAGTGTTGTATAATCGGTTTGGTATTAAAGACAAAGCCACACTGCAGCGTGTAGAGTCTACTCTTACTTATACCAGATCTCTTGAACTTAAGCGTAATCCTATTAGGGGTAAGTTTGATCTGGGGCACATGAAAGAGATCCATAGAAAATTGTTTGGTGACATCTATGAGTGGGCGGGACAAATTCGTTCAGTGGATATTGCCAAAGGCAATAGTATGTTTGCTAGTTATCATCAGATTGAAAGTTATGCCCCGAAGATTACACAAAAGCTTGCAAAAGAACAGTATCTGCGTGATCTTGATATGGATAAATTTAGCCAAAGGGCTGGATATTATATGGGTGAGTTGAATGCGTTGCATCCGTTTCGAGAGGGAAATGGGCGTACTCAACGTGAATTTATGGAGCAACTTGCTCATGAAGCTGGTTATAATATCAACTGGGACGGTATCACGCGAGAGGAAATGATAGAGGCATCAATTGCGGCACATTTTGGTAATTCTGAATTACTGTCTGAGCTTATTCGTAAGAACCTTACTGAATTTACAAAAAATAAAAGTGTTGGTGTTTCTCAAGGTCTAGGGGAAAAATAGCCTTTGATGTTCAGAACAATAAGGAATTATCCGAAAAACAAAAGGAAAAAATTACAACTATTTTTAATAAAGTTAAGACAGGTTTTTCGAAATCACAAAAAGAAGAACTTAAACTTCAACAATCACAAAAAGATTTGAATGTTGCTTCAAGAGCAACAGAAAAAGCCCCATGCCTTGCGACTTATATAGATAACTCTAATCTAGAACAAAAAGTGCACAGTGCTCTTAGAAATGAAAAATCTTATATTGATACGTTTAAAGAATTGAACAATCGTTTAGCATCTATCTATAAAAACCCCCAAGCGGCTGCACTCAAAATTGAGCAAACAATTTTAGCAGGGAAAGGCGATAAACTCCCTGATATTTTTAGCTAAGTCTCTAGAGAAAGCCGGTGAATTGCGTGGGTCAGATCGTTTGATAGATCGGTTTAAAACAGCAGGAAAAGAGCGTGAAGCAGCGCTTCATAATGTTCCTCTTGCTGTTTCTACTATAAGAGAGCTTCAATCCTTTTATAAAAATTCCTATGAGATCCATATGGATAGGGTTACACGTGATCGTGAGAGATTGAAAATTGAAGTTCCGTCACTTTCATAAGAAGCAGTGACTTATATGAAAAATGTAGAGGCTGGCCAGACTACTTATTCTAAAATACCAGAGCAGGTTCATCAAGAATTTTCAGAGCTTCAAAGTGCTTTGGACAAACGTTTTGGACATGATGCCATTCATAAACAAGATTTTGATTTATCAAAAGTGCTCCCTCAACAACAGTCTCATGACAAAGACCGTATAAAAGAGTTTCAGACAGCGATTAAATTTTTACAACAGAGACATATAAAAGAGAAAAACAATGCTAAGACGCGTACAAAGTCAAAAGATGTGACACGGTAAGGCAAGGAATAAAATCTTATTTTTATAGCCAGATTAAGCCATATGACAAAAGAGAGATAATCAAAGGAGGTTTAATATGAGTGTAGAAAAAGATGTTGTACGTGCACGCATAGATAAGACGTTAAAAAAACAAGCCCATGAAATATTGGAAAATCTAGGACTTACGGTGTCTGATTTTATGCGGATTGCTTTAACAAAAGTTGTTAATGAAAAAGGATTGCCGTTTGATATGTATGTTCCTAATGCAAAAACACTTGAGACTTTTGAAAAAAGTGAAAGAAGAGAAGATATATATGTAGCTAAAGATATGGATGATTTGTTTCGTGATTTGGATATTTGATATTTTTGATCATTTACTTAAAGCAAATTAGCTTTTAATTTATATCATTATAGTTACGGGTATCACGGATTTTTATTGACAATTTGCGGGTATTCCGTATATTAAATAATGTACGCAAACAGTGATCGAAACGCCAGCTTATTTAACTTCTGCGAAAGAAGAGGGTGTATCAAGCGAAGAATTATTTGATATTGTTTCTTTTATTGCTGCGAATCCAGATGCTGGTGATCTGATGCAAGGAACCGGTGGAGCAAGGAAAGTCAGATTTCCAACAAAGCATAAGGGTAAAAGTGGGGGATGTAGGGTTATCACCTTTTTCGGTGGTCAAAATATTCCGGTGTTTCTCTTAGATATTTACAGTAAATCATCTCAAGGAAATTTGACAAAATCAGAGAAGAATGAGTTGAAGAAAATTTTAACTGCACTTCTTGATGGATATCGAAAGGAAAAATAATGGATAAAACAAGTAAAGCAGGATCTCGTATATTACAAGGTGCTCGTGAAGCTCTTGCCTATGCCAAAGGTGAAGCGGATGTTACAAAATTTGGTATCCATATTCCTGCAAATGTTGATGTCAAAAAATCAGAAAAAATATTGGGCTGACACAGATCCAATTTCAGGGACGTTTTGGTTTTTTTGTGGGACGTATTCGTGATTGGGAACAGGGGTGATGTTCTATAGATACTTCTTCTCGTTTGTTATTTTCATGTTATTTTCAATCATTGAAAATGAATCTGAAGCGATCAATCGTGTTCTTAAAAAATCTCTATTGGCATAAGAGAGGGATGGGTATATTTTTTAAAAAGCATCACGGCGTTTGAAGGGGTCGTAATAGATTTCTGTTACACGAAATTTGCCTTCTAAACGTTTGCATTGGATGATGACATCGATCATCGAGATTAATAAGCCGCGGATGTCATCGCGTGCTAAATTACCCCCGCCGTCACTTTCTTTGACAAGGAGGGTCATTTGTTCGAAAGCTGCAAGTGCTGTAGAGGCATGGACGGTGGTGATAGAGCCGGGGTGACCAGAGTTGACATTACGGATATAGTAAAAGGCTGTGCCATCACGCAGCTCTTGTAGGAGGATTCTATCGGGGCGCATGCGGAGTCCCGATTCAAGCAGTTCTTTTGCGCCAGCTTTTGCTAAACCTTGGTTATCTTTTGAATAAAAAAGTTGGACTTTGTTGGCGTGTGGAACGACGAGTTCTGGGGTGTCTTCAATGGTGAGAATTCGTTCATAGTCAGGGATTTTGGCAATTAAAGCTTTGGAGAGGGTTGTTTTACCAGAACCAGTTTTTCCAGAGATTAAGATATTTTGTTGTGTAATGACGGCGCGTTCTAAAAATTTACAAAAGTCTTTGGCGATAAAAAGATCTGTTAGTTCTTTTTCTGTATCAGAGAGTTCATTTTCTCGTTTTTTCATTTGTTCAAGGGGGGTGAAACTGACGTTTCTTGCTACAGAGAACAATTGGTTTTCGTGTAAACTTTCAAGGGAAAAAGTGCGTGATGAGGGTTTGCGAATGGTCATGCTAATGGTATTGGGCGCAACAGCAGGGGGCATAACAATTTGTATGCGTTCATTATTGGGAAGTGTTGCGGAGAGAACAGGATTTTCTACACTGATTTTTTGTGTTGTGTAGGCAGCAACAACTTTTGCAATGCCTTCTAGCTCGCTGTAGGTCAATTCTTGTATGGTGTGGGTTTGCCAACCATTTGGTCCTTCAACAATCACTTCACCGGGGCGGTTGACGACAATTTCAAATAAATTATCATTATTGAGGAAGTCATCTAAGATTTTTAATTTTGTTAAAACGATGGAAGCGCGTTCTATATTTTTTGCTGCTGGCATAATATACTTTTATTTACTGTATGGGGTTTATATTTACTTTATGGGGTTTACTGAACGTGAGAGTTAAAAAAAGGAATAGCTTGGCGTAGAACGCGAGAAAGTGTTTCTCTTTTTTCTTGTGATTGTTAATTTATAAACGGAGGAAAAATCGAGATCTTTTGCGACGAAAATGTTGACCAGTTCGCCTTGAAATTTTTCTAAAGTAGGAGGAATATTGATTTGATTTTCAAGGGCAATACTGGCAGCTTCTTTTCCGGTGTTGTTTGCGCCTTCAAAACCGTTGTTGCCAGAGTTGTTTGAACCGCTTTTATTGGAATTGCCTACTATTTTATTTGTTAAGACTGTTGTGGCACCATCAATCACGGTTAACAAAAGGGAAGAGCCAAAGCGTTCCCACCAATGGGTGTTGATGTTGCCATCAAAACCGGCTCTTCCTAAACTGTCGGTTGCGGGTGAGGCAAGGTCGATGATAACACCGGTTGGGGTTTTTGCTCTGGTCCAGAGGACGAAGAGGCGGGATTGACCTTGTTTTATTCCTCCGCGGTATTCGCCAATCACTTGGGTTCCTTTATCAAGTAACACAACGCGACCATTGTCAGAGAGGATATCACGGTTAATAATGCAGCTTGCAAAGCCTGGTTGGTCACTGTTTAAGGCGGTTTCTAAGATACAGGGGATAGAGGTTCCCATGGCGATGATAAAGTTTCTATTGCCGATGAGTTTTGCTTTGGCTTCTTCTGTTTTGGTCGGTTGTAAAAGGGTGGCAAAATTTTGTGTATTTTGAAGGGCAGAAGAATTTTGCATATTCATATTGGCGAGATTTTCAAGGGCATTAAATTTATCAAGGGGGTTGAGAGTCGTGTTGACGATGTCTTTTAATTGAGACTTAGAGCCTTTGGCAAAAGCAAGAACGGGGGCGCGTCTTGCGGCATCAAGTAAGGGATCATCTTTTTTGGGTTCTGGTGCGAGTGGTTGTGGGGGTGGCAAGGTTATGGGTGCCATTTTTGCGTGCGGGTCAGCGGGGGCTAACTCTAAAGGCGTGAGGGAATTGTGAAAGCTTTGTGCTTGTTTTTTATGTGCTTTTGCGGTGTCTTTTTGCTCTGTGGGGCTGGATAAGATGTTCCAGAGTACATAGCCACAGAGTCCTATACACGCTATTGCAACAGCTATTTTTTTGCCAACGGTTTTGGATGCGCTGTTTTTGCCATCTCCAATTGATCCTCGATCTTCTATGGTGGTTGTATCACTCATATGTTCTCCCCTTTAATTCCCGCTTTATTTAAAATTTAAAGATCTGATGCAATTTTACGTTCAACAGATGGTGAGGTTGTTCCGGTATCCGGATTGATGCCTTTTGGTTGATAGGCTTCGTTAAAGACGCATAGGACATTTTTTCCCTGTCTTAGGGTGAATCTGGCACTAATGGCATGGACAATAACCATGTTGCCTCTTGTGGTTTTGGGAACAAGCGATTCTGTCCCGTCGTTGCCTACAATATAAATGGCAGGGATTTCTTGGTTGTCAGGAAAAGAAAATGTTGTGGTTTTTCCATTGTCATAAACGGCAGATGGTTCAAGAATGCTTGATCCTTGCGCAGTGTAAGCCCAATTGCGTGGTCCGTAGGTTTCATAAGCGTTGAAGGCACCATCAATCTGCTGGGCTTGTTTTTTTTCTTGGCGCAGAAGGGCGGCGAGTCTTCTTTGTTCTGCTTCTTCTTGTGGGTAGCGAAATTTCACAAGGAAATAGGTTTCTTGTCCAGAGGAAATTTCTCCATCTTTGACCATGAGTTCAAATTGATAGGAGCGTTTTGAGCCATCAAGCTTTGTGGTGACGACTTGGAGATTGGTAATGGGTTGGACTTCGCGTGCTTTAAGGAACAGAATATTACCCGCTGGTGCTACTTCCCATGCAACGCTGTTGCCAATGGCGACATGAGCAATTTCTTCATTGGCAGAAAATTCTATTTGTACCGATGAGCGTATGGAGCCAATAATTTTTGTGACATTATAAGCATCATAATTGATAAAGCGAATGCGGCTGTCGCTAGGCGCGCGGGTGGGAAAAACACTGGCATGGCCCAAATGAGCAGAAGAAAGAGCAATGGCGCTTAGAATGAGAAAAAGAATTTTTTTTGTCATGATCAGTTGACCACTTCCGGATCAGTTCTATATTCACTAACAATAAATCCAAGAGGATTTATCAAACGGTTTTCGACAGAGATAGGGGCATTGATATATTCAAAGGTGAGCGTTGCAACCCAGTGGGTGATGAATTCTTTTTTGGTTTGATTGTCACGCACAGTTTTGTAGTAGCGCACTTGGGCGACGTCTTGGTTGATAAAGGAGATTGATTTTATCGTGACGGTGACACTGGCGTTTTTATAGAGAATTTGAGGACTTTGTGGATTTCTTGCTCCATACCAGCTGGCAAATCTTTCTTGCTCTTCAGGAGAGGAGAGGAGAGAGACGGTTTGGAAATTGTGTTGGATCTCTTCGGTTGCAAAGCCTTCACGGCAGCGAACATATTTTGCGGCAAAATAGCGTGTGATGGCTTCATCCACATTGGTGGGACCTTCTTTTAAAGTGTCGACGACTTCAACGATGCCAGTTGAATTGTCCACACGGATGACAAAAGGTTCTACGGTTTTAAGCGGTGTGAGGGTGATGACCGCCAGCGAAGAGATGAGCGCGACGACGACAGCTATGCCAGCGATAGCGAGAGAAGCGCGGGTGGTGCGGCGTGAGGCGAGCATGCGGTCTTGGTCAAAAGAGCGTGCCTCAGCAATATATTGTTCGATATCTTGTTGTTTCATGCTTTTTGCCCGCAATTTTTGTAAGATTTTATTTCTTCATCGGTTAATTTTTGTGTGAGAAGCGTTTCCAACTTGCCCTCTTTTAGGGGGGAGGGGGTGTTGTTACTGATGATAATGGGCGTGGGCGTGGGTTTTTTCCCTTCCCAATTCCACATGGATCGGTTGAGTGGACGCTTAGAATATCCATCACATTTTGGCAGTGACTTCAGCGTGTTTGGTGAAGACATACAGCCACTGAGAAAAAGAAATGGCAAGATTACCCCAATTTTTTTTAACATTCTTCCATTTCCTTTCATTTTATTAGGCCTAATACTGCCATTGCTTTCTGTTCCATCTTATCCATACGCTTCTTCATAGCTTTGAAAGGAGCTTTTACTGCGTCGACACCTGCTTTCGTTGATCCTGTAAGAGCAGCTCCACCAGAAGCTAAAGCCGATGCGATTTCTGGCAATTTGTAAAAGATAAGAATACCACAACTGCTGATACCTAAAAATTGCACTAAAGCAATGATCATATCCAGAACGCTTCTTGAAAGGATGGTCGTTGCAAGATCGACATATAAATCACCGATTATGACTATTAATACCTGAAGTATGATGAAATTTACTGTTTGATTTAACCATGCTTCTGTAAACCTTCGTGTTGCTGAAAACATATAAAGGCTTATAAAAAGTGGACCTACTGATAGGACAAGAAACAAACCAATTTTAGCATATACTGAGACGAAAAAACCGACACCACAAAAGAGAGCAGAAACTCCTAAGCAGAAAAGACCAGCAAGCCAATAGACAGCAAATGTAAATGTATGTTCTCTGTTGGCAGCATCAAAAACGTGTCCAGCAGCAGTTTGTATCATATTATCCCATACATTTTTATCTGAATGTGCTCCTTGAGTGACATTTGCAATGGCATTCGGCAGATCGTTGAAGAATATATTCCTAACCCAAGTATTATAATGGGTGGCGTTTGTGGCAAGTGCAACAATAATGCCAAGTTTGAAAACTGTTGCTATAAAGTCCCATAAAGGCATGGAAGAACGCCCATAGATGATATTGTACCCTATAAATATAATATAGATTGTACAAGACGCTTTAAGCGGAGTAGATAAAGACGATGAGAGATTTCTAATGGTGTCATCCATTACCTTTGTGAGGGGCTCCATCAACCCGTTGTCTATCATGGTAAATATATCATACGCTGCCATTGTTTTCCTCCGTTCCTTATCGTACGGGTTTCGCGTTCCATACTAAGTTGAATTTTTATGCTTTAATTACTGTCCTCTTTCTTTTCAGATTGTTCTTTCGTTTTTTGTTTATCGTCATTTGTACGATATTTATTTAGATATTTTTGAAAGGATTCTTTACCAAGTTCGTCTATTGCTTTTCCTAAGTTTTCACAATTTTGAGGAGATTCTGTTTCAGAAGGTTTTTTCCACATACATTTAGGTGTCCACTCATTGCGTAATTTTTCATCTTTTTTAAATTCTGCGACGCTATGGGTTTTTTCGCATCCAGCTGTGATGAGCCCTGTGCAAAGTAGCAATGTTGTTATGAGAACTTTATTCATCAATATTTCCCCTTCATTTTTTCAGTTTTACAAGGTTGGAGCACAATCTTTAAATTATGCTTGTGTTATCGGTTGTTTCACAACCAGTGATGATAAATCTAGGGCACAGACATATTGTTGCCATAAATCTATTACAAAATGAGTGAAACTTTTTAAGTTGAGCAGCTAAAACGCAATAGCGAGAGGCAATGGTTTTATCCATTGTCTTTGTAAGTGGCTGCATCAACATATTGTCTATATCAGTAAATACACCTTTGGTTATTATTGCCATTTAGATGCTCCGCTATTCAGTGTGTGTTTTTATAATTTAATCGTTATTCTGTGCGCGTTCTTTTGCTCTTCGTTCTTCTTCAGCGCGTGTTTCCGCTCTTTGTTTTTCGAGTATTTTTTGAGTCTCAGCGTCCATTTTTTTAAGTCTGGCTTCCATTTCAGCTTTAGCCTTTTCCATTACTTTACGATACCTTTCATCATCTTCACGCGCTCTTTCTTCCGCTTTTGCTTCATATTCCTTTTCAAGTTCAAGTTGTGCTAATCTTAGGTTTTCACAATTTTTTGAAGTTCCTGCTAATCCACATTTAGCAATCCACTCTTCCATCAACTTTGGATTTTTTTTCAATTCTGCAACACTATAGGTTTTTTCACAACCAGCAGTGATGAGGCCTGTGCAAAGCAGCAATGTTGTTATGAGAACTTTATTCATGGTTAATGATTATCCTGTTGTTGTTTAGCACGCTCTTCTGCTTCTCTTTCAGCTTTTTCTTTCGCTTCTTGTTCGGCTTGAGCTCGTTTCTTAGCTTCAAATTCAACTTTCCATTTTTCATATTCAGCTTTTTGTTCGGCTATAAGTTTATCCATACGTTTCTTATTCTCTTCTGCTGCTCTACGCGCTCTTTCTTCGGCTTTTGCTTTATATTCTTTTTGAAGTTCTAAAGCTGCTAATCTTAGGTTTTCACAATTTTTTGAAGTTCCTGCAAATCCACATTTAGCATCCCACTCTAAGCGTAAATTTTTATCTTTTTTAAATTCTGCGACGCTATAGGTTTTTTCACAACCAGCAGCGATAATTCCAGCGCAAAGTAGTAATGCTGGTATGATGATTTTATTCATGATTAATGACTGTCCCCTTGTTTTTCAGATTTTTGCTGCTTATCATTTGTAGAGCCAAAACCTCTCCATTTCTTACGGGTTTCAAATTCAGCTTGCTCTGCGTTTTTACAATTTTTCGATTTAAGATCCCCTGATGTCAAACATTTCACGAGTACTTCTTCCATCAGTTTTTTGTCTTTTTTTAATTCTTCTACGCTGTAGGTTTTTTCGCATCCAGCAGCGATAAGTCCTGTGCAAAGTAGCAATGTTGTTATGATGATCTTGTTCATATTCAAGCCCCTTTTTTTACCCTTTATTGACCACGGAGTTTTTTGGCATAATCTGCATATCGCGCTGCAAATTCTTCGTAAGCACGTTGTTCGGCTGCTTTTTCTTCAGCTTGTTGAATCATGGCGGCGGCTTGCATTTGGAGAACTTTTGTTTGGAGGTCTGCTTGTATTGCGGATAATTGTGCTTGAATGCCTTGAATTTCACCAGCGTCTTTCGTATTTCCAAGTTTGTCGAGCAGCTTGTTAATGTTTTTTTGGGTTTCACTGGCTTCTTCGTAGACGTCTTGGCCTTTTGCCGCTTGTCCTACTACGCGCTGTTCAGCTTTTTTGACTTCCTCTGCGTAAAAAGCATCCACGGCCTCTTTTGAGCCAGCACCCCCTGAGGGCTCTTTGTATTTAAGCTCTTCTTGCCATTTTTGCGTGTTTTTACTGCCGCCGCCGCTACCTCCGCCGCCGCCCCCGCTGCCCATTGAGTGTTGAAAGTTATTAAAATCAGAAGGAAGGGCGCCACTGCTCCCTTGCTTGTTGAACATTTCTTTCAATCCCGAGATATCAGGCTTGACATTCAAAGAGTTATAAAGATTCTTCATTTGGTCAAGCTGACCTTTTAATTGATTGAGTTGGTCTGCACCTTGCTGGAATTGTTTTAATGCTTGTTGATATTGCTGAGCCAATTTTGCCGCAGCTGTAGGATCAAATACCACCATGGCAAAGGCATTTGTTTTTAAGCCAAAAGAAATTGCGCAAAGAGCTGTTGCCCATAAAAGCTTCTTCATTGTTTTGACCTTTCTTGGAAAATGGGGAGCCATTTTTCTGGAGATTGTCCAACTTCATCCATAATGGTCTCTAAAAGTTCAATGTTTTTGGTGGTGCCACTTAAAATGGCTATTTCATCATCAAAACCGCGTAAATTCAGTTCTGCTACAACAGAGCTTTGTCCTTGTTTGATGAGAAAACGCCGCGATTCACGGCTTAATTCTGCTTGTATTAGGTTAAACTCTCTGTCAGATAATTTAAAACCTTCTACATAATCCCCATGGTTGCCCTTTTGATTGGGAAAATAAATCTGAGTGGGACATTGTTCTATAATGGTGTGCGCAATGGTTGAATTGATCGCATCTTTGGGAGATTGCGTGGCAAACAACATCAAACCATTCTGCTTACGAATGGTCTTCAGTCGGTCTTGCGCAAAAGCTTTAAAGGAATCATCCTCTAAGGCTTTCCAAAATTCATCAATGACAATGATAATACGACGCCCGTCAATCAAAGAGAGAATTCTATGAAAAAGATACATCATCAAGGGTGGACGAATTTCATCATTGTCCAAAAAATCCGTCATATCATAACCAATAAATTTGGCATCAATGCCAATGTCGTCATCCGGATTGTCAAAAACCCATCCCAAGGCATTGCCTTTACACCATCTCTCTAATCGTCCCGCTATCCCCTCCCTGTGGGTGGTGTCAAAAAACATTTGTAAGGCGGATATGGTCCGTTGTTCTTTTGGCAACAGTGCAAGCTGGTCAACAGCAGCAGAAATATCTTGTCTTTCCGCTTCACTGATCTTTTGATCTTCAGAAGAAACAAGCTTGATAATCCATTGGCGTAAAAAGACCCTATCTGCTGGATTGTTATAGTCTAAACCTTTGAGCGGCGCTATGCCTGTGGGCTTCCCATTCTTCAAAGGCATATAGGTGCCGCCACCGGCTCTGACAAAAAGTTCTGCACCGCGATCTTTATCAAAAAAGACCATATTGGGATCATGCTTTTGAAGTTGTGCTAAAAGAAAATTAACAATAACCGTTTTCCCAGAACCAGAGGGTCCACAAACAAACGTATTGCCTAAATCACCAAAGTGAAAGTTAAAATAAAATGGTGAACCAGCAGAGGTCTTCATCAAGGCTACCGCGGGTCCCCATACATTGCCATCTATTTTGCCAACCGGAAAAGAATGAAATGGAGAAAGTGCTGCATAGTTGCGGCTGGTTATCGCACCAGAACGCGTGCGATACGCATAATTCCCTGGCAATTGTGCCCACCAAGCCGCTGCTAACCCTAAATCTTCCCGTGCAATCACAGCGCCACCATCTGTAAGACGAGAACGCGCTTTGGCAAGATTGTCCGCTAACTCTTGCGGAGCATCCGCAAAAACTGCCAATGATAAATGATGCTCCCCTAAAACAAAACGATTCGATTCAAGATCATCAAGCGCATCATCCAGTTCCACAATTTGTGAACCCGCGCGGTCGCCCGCATTGACCATTTGATTCTGTTTGCGCCCCATAATCTGCTTGGCAACATTTTTGCTCTTGAAAACAAATGATTGGGTGAAAATAAACTCAAAGGGAAGCGTTAAAAGACCATCCGCCATGCCTACTCTGGTTTTGGCTGGATATTCTTTCCAACCAAACATGCCCGCAAATCGCTGTCCCGCTTCAGTGCGTATTTCGATGATCTCTTTCCCAAAAATAAGACGATCTGAGTAAACCGTCGAAGCTATCGTCCCCCATGTAAGAGGAATACGCTCACGACGCCCTCCCACCAATTGGTGGATAAACTCACTTTGCTGCGAATAAATATTGCCTTCATGTTCATAAAGACTCAACCTTCTTGCACCATAGCGCTCTAAATTTTGAATAAGATCTGTTGTAATATCTTCAAGCTTACGAATGGATTCTTCATCAACTTCTGTCTTTTCTTGCTTGGCTTTTCCTAAACGTTTGAAAAATTCTACTAATTTATCCGTTTTATCAACGTGAGGATTCCACAAAATTGAAAGATAGAGTTCATTGCGATAAAGATCTTGAGAGATCATCCGTTCGCGATATTTATCATCCAATTGCTTCGCAAATGCCGATCTAAAAGTGCCATCCGGATAAACCGTTTCACGCTTTCTGATAATATGGCTATAAAGCGCTATCCGTTCATCCGCAATGTTTTTAAACAGATTATTCAGCTGTTCGTGAAGCACATTCAGATCAATAATATCCGCTGTCTCAAAGTTAATCCCTTCAAGTTTAATAACGGACATGAGTGCCCGTGAATCCAGCGCAATGATATGCTTGTTAACATGGCGCACGTAAGGAATGATCGCCTCTGGCTGCTTTTCACGTTTGCGCTCTGTTGTTTTCATTATAATTCCTCATAATTACGAATTAATCGTAATGGAGAAATACTTCCCCCACCCCATAGACTCGAATTTCTGGCAAAAATACTTGTCTTTTGCCATGTCAGAAGAATACGAAATTTGTTATGGTCATGCTTGAGGATTTCCTTAAATATGAAATGCATCATCACACCAAAGGTTAAAAGAAAAATATTGCCTGACATAATAAACAATATCATCGTCCCCATCCCATTTAATCCCATAGCTTCCACCGTCACACCTGCAATCATGGCAGGGCGTGTGCAAGCAAGAAACAACGTATCTTCTGTTAACTTCTCGCGCTCTTTCATGGTTTTGAAAGGCTAAAGTTTAATTGGCAAGCATTGATACAATTTGTGATGCACCCATAACAATGCCGATGCCAACACAAACAAAAAAAGCTTTACGCATTTCAACATAACCAGCAATCCAGGCAAGCCCAATACCAGCAACCGAAATCGTTGCAATTGATGTTGCAATGGGACCTGTTAAAGCTTTGACTATTTTTTGAAGTGCATCATCAATTTTTCCGAAGTCGCCTGCTGCAAATGCTGGCTCACTGAGTGCAATGAAGGCTATAAACAGCATTAATACTGTTGTTAACCATTTCTTTTGTGTATTGGATAAAGTAACTTTTTGTAAGGTGTGTTCACAACTGAACGAATTATTCATGTTTTTCATGAAAAACCCCCGCTTTATGTTTAAGTTAATATAAGATTAATATTTTAATCGGGAATCATATAAATGAAAAAAATTATTTTTTCTACTATAAAATTACCAATATTTAATATTCTATAATTTGATGAACAATAAAATATATTAATATTCAAAATGATACTTTTTAAACATTTTCGATCAGTACTGAAATATATTGTCTTAATTTGTGTTGTTATTTTAGGACACTTTTATTTGAGTGAAAATACTGAACAACTGATTCAAGCTTTTTTTCATGTAAAAGAAAATACAATAGAAAAACCAGTTCAAAATCTGAAATCACAATTGACGGATTATAAAAATCAACAAGACGCAAACCAACAAAATATGGTACTGCATCCAGAACCATTGGCATCCCAATTTTATGAAGAAAATGTACCAGTTTATTCTGGTGCTATACAGGTAACAAGTGGTGTGACCTTTAAAATGATCACACTTGTCGATGAGGGGTGGAGAAAAAAAATCGTTCGCAATATCCGCTTATATGGTGTTGAAACCTGTGAAACACGCCAATTTGCCTCACGCAATGGTATTAAGTGGCCCTGTGGTGCTTTTGTAACGGCTTGGCTTGTCTCAAAAACAATCGATAAAAATGTTACCTGTCGGCAAGCCCGTGTTATTCAACAAGTTCATTATGCGCAATGCTTTGTTGATGGCGTTGATCTTGCACGCTTGGGGCTTATCGAAGGATTGATGGTGTTGACAAAAGATCAGCATAATTTCCCATCGCCCGCAGACTATAAAAACTTACAATTGACAGCTCAAAAAGCACAAAATGGCTTGTGGTCAAGCCAATTTCAACAACCAGAAGATTGGCGAAGAGATCATGGGAGTTATAATCCCATTGATCATAACGGATAAAATTTATTGTGTTTGGAAAATAATTGTATGTAACGTTTGCGTATTTGTATAGGTTGGTCACCACAGCGCTCTATGAGCGCGCATTCCCTTCTTATGCGTCATTTCGCTTCACTGTTGTGATAGGTTGTATGGGCAAAAAAATAGTCATTTGAAAGCTTTACTATATTGAAAATCTTTTTTCTAGAATGCAAAAAATCGTTCATATTATTGGCCAGTCGGCCAAAGCTTCGGTGGAAAAATTGCACAAGGAAATAGGTTTTTTTGAAGGGATTTTACAACGAGGTTTTAAAGTAAAAAAATCAAAAACGACATACATATATGTCGCTAGTGACATACACATAGAACATACAACCCCTAACTTAAATTGTAATTGTAACAAAAATGAAGGTTCAGAAAACTCTGAGCACACTCAAATCAATAACATGGCCTTCGATCATGAAAAAAAGGCTTATGAAAAAATAGAAAAAAGCAAAACTGAATCCACCCTACCTTCAAAAAACAGCAAATCGCTTCAAATCAAACCAAAAATTTTAACGCAAGCATTGCATCATGTTGCTATGTTCGTGAAAAATAGGGCGTGCAATCTGAAAGAGATTTAATCGAGCCTATGGAGTTTTGAGCGAAAATGAAAGGGTATTTTTTCTCAAAAGTTTGAAGAAGCTAAAAAGACTTGGAAAACAAAAGGGTGTTTTCTCTCTCGAAAGAAAGAAAACACCCGGGGGGGGATTAGAATGACAGTGTTACATATTTTCATCCGAAAAGCGGTCTTTTTTATCTTTTCTCCACAGAAAATAAGTTGCTAATCCCAGAATGGGCACACCCAATTTGGCAAAAGGCAGATGTTGGCTGAGCGCAGCTAGGCTGGAAATCGTCGCATCCGTTATGAGTTGGTGGCGTTGTTCTTCAGTCTTTTTTTGCTGATCATAGCGTTGATAAGCCTTGAGAACTCGGTTGATCATAAAGGCTAATCCTGCAAGAAAAAGCCAAATTAAAAACAGGATACCGGCGGCGGCGGCAGGCTTCATAACCATACATAACGCAAGAAAACCAATCATGCATAAAAAAAGCAAAGCCATGAATAATGAAATACCAATAAATCCACAGCAAATGGCTTGAAGGCGCACTTGCTTAACCGTGCTTTTAAGCCCTCCACCGACAAGATGGTTTAAAAGAGGAGCGATAAATTTATGCATTGCTTAACGACGCAGTAATTGAGAAAGAATAAAACCAACCCCTGCGGCAAACAAAACGCTTTTGCCAGGATTTTTGCGAACGCATTGGTTCATGGTTTGTTCAAGATCACTGATTTTATCTTTTGCTTGAGACATGATGTCCTCACTGCTTTCCTTTGCTGAGTGATACAGTTTTTCCGCTTTGTCTTTGGCTGCATTGAATTTTTTTGCACCAAGATCTGTCAGTGTTGAGGTCATCCCTGAAATTTCATGGCGTAATGTTTCTAGTTGTCCTTGGAGCTCATTTTGTAGGTCTTTTTCTGCGGCGGTTTTWTTTTTTTTTKTGTTTTTATTATTGGCCATGATGTTCTTTCCCTCTCTTGTCTATTTGTTATATTTGTGTTGGTGTGTTCATCGTAATCATTTGCATTGGAGTGAAAATTTTTACTGCTTGGGTAACGCTAAAAGTTTTTTTTGGTTCCCTTCATTGTGTCGAATTTAAAATTGTTTTTTGATAAAATAAATCGCGCTTATAAGATGGACTCTTGCCCATAAAGAATCTTCTTTGTTGGTTTTTTTATAAAAATTTTTTAAAAAAGGCAGGTTGAGACTTGTTTTTTAAGGACTTGGTATTGGTAAAAAATAGGACTGTGGTATGATTTTGCAGGAGAAATTTTGCAAGAGAAGTCATGCTATTTTTAGGCTTTTAAAGCAGAGAAGAGAAAAGAATAGTGCTTATATATCTAAAGTCTTAATGGGGCTCTCCATGATCTTTTTTACCTATTTAAAAGAATGCGATCATCCTTTTTTTTAGAAATCTTATGGCACCTTTTAACTGTAAAAAGGGGATTTCAGAGAATTGATTTTTTTTAAGAGGTGAATATCTTTTTCTTCAAGTGTTTTATCTTTGCTGTTTATCCCGTACAAATTATTCCATGCATGGCGATGTTTTGTTGGGTTTATTCAAGAGCGGTTGAAATGAAAAAAGCTTGCGATAGGAAGGGCTTATTCAACAGGAATGATGATAAATTATTCTTAATCAAGTCAATTATTGTAAGTAGAAAGATAAGGCGTTATTTTTATAAATTGAAATATTTCTAACACGTCTATCATTTTGCCAAATTTACAGCGTAAATTGAGTGAGTAAGATAAATTTGTTGAAGGGTTTCTTTAAAATAAGAGAGAAGTTAGGGAAGAAAACTATACTTGATTTATCAAGTTTTCTTTCTTAAGAGGAATGCGGATGTGATGTTGAAGGGAAATGGCATGGGGGAACAGTGATGCTATGCGGGATGGTGATCCGGTATATAAAGAAGGTTAAGAGCGCAAGAGTGTGAGACAAAAATGGAATCTGAAACAGTCCCTTTAGAGAAGAGTTCTGCTGTATTGGCAGTGCATGATTTTTCTCCTTTTTCTATGTTTATGGCTGCTGATTGGGTGGTGAAAGCGGTTATCATTCTTTTGTTGCTTGCTTCTCTTGTGTCTTGGACAATTGCTTTTGTGAAAATTGTTGAGATCACTTTGGCAAAACGACGTGTGCGTCATGAACTCCGGTTGGTTCTTAATGCTCAGACTCTTACACGTTTGGCTGCGAGCTTGAAAGAAAGCAAAGGGGCGGGGGTGTTTTTTCTCAAAGAGGTTTTGCAAGAGGTCTATCTTTCTACACAACAGGTTAATTTTGTTGCTGCTGAAGGGACAAGCGAAAGCTCTGGTGAGAGAGCTGGTCCAAGGAAAAGTGCACAAACGCTTGAAGATATCCTCTTTTATGAAGAAAATGATCAATATGGCGATGTTTCTCGCGATGTCTATGTGCGCGATGTTCATGAAGGTTTAAAAGAAAGGGTTCATTCGCTTTTATCGCGCTGCTTGCTGACTGCAACACGGCGTGTTGCGTGTGGGAACGCTGTTCTTGCGACCATTGGCGCCATTGCACCCTTTGTGGGGCTTTTTGCAACGGTGTGGGGAATTATGAATTCTTTTATTGGAATTGCTCAATCGCAAACAACGCGGCTTGATGTGGTGGCTCCTGGAATTGCTGAGGCCTTATTTGCAACGGCGATTGGGCTTTTTGTGGCTATTCCCGCCGTTGTTATGTATAATAGCCTTATGCGTGCTTTGAATGGTTATCGCAGTGATTTAGGGGATATTGCTGCTGCTCTTGAAAGGCTTTTGAGCCGTGAGCTTGATCGACAAAAACAACAGAAAAGTCATACAAAATGAAAGCAAGCTTTAATGATGATTGGGAAACAGAGGATAGTGGGTTGCACAGTGAAATCAATGTGACGCCCTTTATTGATGTTGTGTTGGTGTTGTTGATTGTTTTTATGGTTGCTGCACCATTGGCAACATCTGTCATCCCTGTTCAGCTTCCTTCTATAACGCAAGCCCCTTCAGTGGTTCAACCTGATGAGCCCCTTTATGTTACTTTGCAAAAAGATCATTCTCTTTACATTGATGATCATCTGATAAAACAAGCAGCTTTGAGAGAAACTTTGTTAAGAGAAACCAAACAAAATTTAGAAACAAAAATTTTAATCAAAGCAGATAGTGAAATTGATTATGGCATTGTCATCGATTTATTAAACCAAATACGCATGGCGGGATATCGTAAAATTGGTCTTGTCGGATTGCAAAATTCTCCTCATTTTGCTGCAAGGGGTGAGGGCAATCATAAAACAGCCGAGAAGGCAAATGGACCTGTTGTGGCAGACGGTGCCCTTGAGGCAGCGGGCGCTAATGTGGTGGGGCATGTGGAGGCGGCTACAATGAGCGATACCGTAGACACGCATAGTTCTGGAACAGCTTCTGCCCCGTGATAAAAAGCGCCTTTTAAACAAGGAAAGTTTGAAGAATATAAAGCTGCTTCATCAAAGTGACAGAGTAAAATTGATGATGAGACTGTCATCGATTAATTAAATCGCGCTTATGCTAGAGAGCGTGAAATGAAGTCGACTAAGATGATAAAACGTTCTCAATATCGCCATAGTGTTG
This sequence comes from Bartonella tribocorum, assembly GCF_002777915.1. Taxonomy (GTDB): domain Bacteria; phylum Pseudomonadota; class Alphaproteobacteria; order Rhizobiales; family Rhizobiaceae; genus Bartonella; species Bartonella tribocorum_A. The sequence goes on from NZ_NJGE01000007.1 coordinate 62,176, forward strand.
CAAAAAATGCGTTATAAAACAGCCCTTGTCATTGTTCTTTGTGTCTTAATGCATCTAAAAGCTTTTGCAACAGTGTTCATGAATGGTATAACGATAAAGCCATTGAGCACCACCATCTTTACGCTTGTGAAGTAACAAGCCGGCGCCATCACACTATTTGCCAGCCCCCAATGTTGCGACAGATCTTGCATTAAGACGGTTCATAAGAGCCATTTTTAAATCCTTTCTTATACAGTTTTTACCCACACGCCAGCCCCGCTTTTGACGTGCAAGGGAATGATTTTGATTGATTCAAGATAAGCAGCTTTGAAATAAGAAAATCTTACGTTATTCGGAGTTCTAATTCAATATGAACAACGCTAGATTATCATTATAAATCAATATCTTGCACGAATAATGCCCTGATAAAATAAGAATAAAAAAATCTATTGGGCACCCTCATTTTGATGCTTTATAAAAGAGAAAGAGAGCATCATGATACGCTTTGCCTCTTCTTTCAATGGGATGACGGTTATGRGGGATGAYGGTTATGGGAGATGACGGTTATGGGTACGGTTTATTATAGGGTATTTTTCTAGTTTTTATCTGCCCAAGCAAGCAGCGCTTGTCATGGACTTATAACGAATAAGAGACTTGGATTTTAATGGATGAAAAAACAAATTTGTCATAAGAAAATCTTATGGCATTTGGATGGCTCATTTTACACGTTACAAGACAATGAATGTCTTCTTAATCCAATCAAGATGATGTGTTGTCTCAATTATCATTGTTAATCGTTTCAGGGGGCATGTGAAGGGGCGGGCGCTAAATGAGAAGCGTGGAAGGATGTGCGTGCTTTAACAGTTTAAAAGCTCCAAGAGATCAAGGAAAGACGTGTTGAAATAAGGGCACTGCGTGCAAAGGATTTTCTCCTCTAAAGGCTTGTATGTTTATCAAGATCAGTAGAACCAGCCATGGCAAGAAAGTTTTCTTATTCCAAGCTTTAAGATGCTGAATGGATAAAGTCACGGCATTGTATTGTAACGTTTGAGTAAGAGATGGAAGAAAAAAGGATGCTGCTTTAGGGGCGCGCGCGTTTAGCGAAGGAGTTTTGAATGTAAACGCGCGCACCTTTTGCACTTTAAAAGCCCAAGAGACGCCCCAAAAATCAAGAGATAGAGATGTAAAAGAGTCGTGAGCTTGTTTTTTAAAAAAGCAGATTTTTCAGAGCTTTTTAGTTGTGTCCTGTTGAACCAAAACCACCTGTTCCACGGCTTTCGTTATGGGGTTGGGTATTTTGTTCTGGTTCAATAGCGCAAACATTCACTTGGGTTACGGGGGCGATAACTGTTTGGGCAATGCGCATGCCTCGTTGAATGGAAAAGTCTTCCTGACCCAAATTGATGAGAAGGACTTTAACTTCGCCACGGTAATCACTATCAATGGTTCCAGGGGTATTCAGGCATGTGATGCCGTACTTTAAAGCTAAACCAGAGCGTGGACGTATTTGTGCTTCATAGCCCGGTGATAAATGAAAAATGAGACCTGTTGGAATAAGGGCACGCTGCCCTGGGGCAAGGACGAGTGTTTCTTCTTCTCCAAGGGCTGCACGCAGATCAAGACCGGCAGAACCTGCTGTTGCGTAGTGAGGAAGTTCTAAACCTTGTCCGTGTTCAAGACGTTGAACGAATAAAGTCACCGAGTGTGAAGAGTGAGAAGAAACACCATTTTCTTGGGTGTTTAGAGGAGCGTTGGTTTCAGTGTTCGGCATGATCAAGGTGTGTCCAAAATATGAGATTTCAAGAAAAATGATACTTTAACAAAAGATAGCCATAAAACAAGTCGATAAAGGTTTTTTGATATAGGTTGTCCCCAGAGCTTGGTTATCATCTTTTGTTGATCCACAAGATTCCAAATCAGAATCAATAACACCTTCCGGAATGGCCTTTCCAATAATGGCTTATGCCGATGAAAAAACACGTGCATTTGCGATCTCAATAATTTGTTATAAGATTCCTTAGATACTAAAGGTCAAAATATCAAAGCACCATAAGAGCCCTTTTAAGAAGGGCATTTCCAATGATGATTTGATGTTTTGCTAAAAGGAACCCTCTTGGAGCTCAAAATTATACGAGAGATCGAAATTATGGGGGCTGTGTTTTTTTAAATACTCCCGATAATAATCCCTGTGGCAAAAACCAGAGCCCCTCCAATGATGACTTGTAAAGAGGCGCGCCAAAAAGGGGTCGACATATATTTGTTCTGAATCCAGACGATGGCGCCTAGTTCGAAAAAAACAACGATAAAGGCAATCACTGTTGCGAGGTAAAAAGAGTGGATCAAATAGGGAAGCGTATGACCTAAACCCCCTAATGTTGTCATAATGCCGCTGGCAAGACCTCTTTTTAAGGGTGAACCACGCCCTGATAATTTTCCATCATCATGGGCTGCTTCTGTGAAACCCATTGAAAGTCCTGCACCAATGGAAGCTGAGAGCCCTATCAAAAAGGTTTGATGTGTTTCTCCTGTGGCAAAAGCTGCGGCAAAAATGGGGGCAAGAGTAGAAACAGAGCCGTCCATTAACCCTGCAAGACCTGGTTGAATCCATGTCAAAAGGGTTTGTTTTTCCGCTTTCGAGGGCTTTTTTATGGTGTGATTTGCTGCTGTCTTTTTCGGTGAAGGTTGGCTTTCTTTCCTTTTTATAAAAGAAGTTTGCTCACATAATCCACCCGATCCACCCGCTGTGTGGGCGCGATTATGGCAGGAAAGACACAAAAGTTGCTTATAATTTTCAAGCTCTTGAAGCCCCATTGCCGTAAAAACCGCAGCTTCCTTAGCGGAATAAGGCTCTAGAGCTTTTGCATATTTTAAATAGAGCGCAGCATGTTGCTCTTTTGCTTTGAGCGCTTGAAGCAGCATTTTTTGTGCTGAACGAAAGGACAGAGCTTTACGCTGTACAAATGAAAAAAACGATTTCAACATTCTCTGTTCCTTTGCACTTTAGAATAATTCTAAAACATGAAGAAAAATAAACTGAAAGTCAACCTAAAAGTTAAAAACTGAAAAAGTGCAAAAAGGTTGCGCTGGAAAAAAAAGAGTGCTGGGGCTTATACAAGTAAAGTTGGCAAATCTGGCAAATACAAGGAAGTACAAGAGAATTTATTGAGTGGGGTGATTTATAAAGTGGGGTCTGAGAGGGGCTGTGTGAAAGCCTTGAGAGAAAATATGCTTTATTTTGCTCAAAGAGAGTTTTCAATGGCGCATTCTCATGTGTACTTGATGCTTGAAGAATATAGGGAAAGAAAGAGATCAGCGGCATCATTTATTTGATGCGTTCAAAAGGCAATAAAAACTTTTGCATTTTGAGATCATTTTTTTAAAGAGACTTTTTTCAAGCAACAAAAGCCTATTTTGCAAGGGCATCCGTGAAGCGTATAGGTGAAGCGTATAGAAGGGGAGGGTGCTAAAGCCCCATGAAATAATAAAAAAATCCATTGAGTCTTAAATCCATTGAGTCCTCTCACTTTCAAGCTTCATAAAAGAGCAAGCCGGCACTCTCATACCCTTCTGTTCCCAATGTTATGACAGCTTTTAGCACATTTCATTATAGCATTTTATTTGCACAGTTTTACGCTCCGCATCCTGCTTAGGTATAAGCCAATATTCTTATGATATTTACGCACATTGAGCGTTGTTATAGCTTTTGCATTTAGGTGGATCTGTCAGTGTTAACGAATTATCTTTTGGGTTGTGATTGCAGGGGGGCAGATTTAAGGGTGGCAGTGCATAAATGAAGAGATATGATCATATCCAACTGTCTGATCACGTATGAAAATTGATGCTTTAAAAGGGCAATTTATCGCCTTGTAACTTGCCTTATATCTTGCATGAAAGCCCCAAATTCAGTAGGATTCTCTTACTTCAAAACTTGTTATATTGAATCAATTCAAATCATTGGCTTCACAAGGAGGGGTGTGGGTGCTGTATCTTTATTTACAGTATGGGGTCATTTGCAACGTGAAAGAGCCGAATTGTGCATTAACAAACGTTTTTGATGTTTTTAAAAAAGAATTAAGTTGTGCAGAAAAAATGGAGCATCTATGGACATTGGTGAAGGTTTGGATTTATGGCGGCTGCCTGAAAAACTAACAATACCGCAGGCAGCATTTTTAATAGCTGGTTTGAATCCAGGAAAATGTCGTTTTGTCAACAAAATAGAACCAGAAAAGAGTGATATTTACGAAGGTAAGTTTCTTTTATCATTAGAAAGTACTGCTAATTTCCGAGCAGCTTATCATGCCATTGTTTCAGCAGGAAAAGACGATCGATTAGAGATAGAATGGTCTTACTATAATTTTTTGGATTTTATAGATGCAGATTCCTCATATGTTCTCGTTGAAGATTTAAAAAAATGGCTTTTATCGCGTGGTTTGCGCCCTGCGTTTTTTTTCCCTGAAGATGATTCTCGTGACACTAAGGATAAAAAATATGCGTTTCAAGATCCAACGCATCCACGCTATGCTCCAAAGCTTGCTGCAGCTGTTGCAGCTTGGGAAGCGGTGAACGAGGCTAAGGGTGGTAAAACTGTTAAAGCAACGCTTGCAGAATGGTTGCGACAGAATGCTGATCAATATGATTTACACAATAAGAAAACTGGTAAGTTAAAAGAGGATGTTATTGAGCAGATTTCAAGTATTGCTAATTGGGAACCTACCGGAGGGGCGCCTAAGACACCTACCAATTGATTTTATCAAAAGAAAAAAACAAAAAGATTACTAAAAGTGTGCTGCTTTTTTTGATAATGTTGAAGATAATCTCCTTCTCTGAGGTAAGTTTTTGTCTTTCTCCCCTAGATTATAAGTCGTTGTTTTTCAATAAAAATAATTTTTATAGTGTTTCAATGATTGTTTAGAGGAAGAAAAATAGACATTTTGGGGCAGCAAAATTTACCCTATAGTTTTCGTAACTTATCCCTCTATTTTTGTTTGATTTTTTTTGGCATCGTTCAATCCGTATTCACAATAAGGGAATTGAATATGATCAAAATATTTTTTTTTACGGGGCGTGGAAGCGCAAAAAATTCTCAAATCAATGCATCGAATATACCGATATCGGAGCAGCCTGTTGCCAATGAGGTGGTGCGTAAATCGTTTAGAATAGGTGTATTGTCGTTTTGGTTAAAGTTTGAACTTACCTTTGTTATGGAAAAGGTCAAAGCTGAGCGCCATGCGCGTTCTCCATGAAGAAACCTTGTCATCTGTGAGCGGAAAAGGATTTCTCTTGAAAAATTTACGTTATGGAAAAAAACACTCTATGGTACAATATGAAAAGGATATAATTTATCATAAGGGAAATGCGAAAAGAAAAATAGGGGCATGGCGTGGTTACGATGGAATGCTATGCTGCTGATATGCAGATGATCAACATTCTCGTTTATCTCTTGTCTATTATCTCTTTTCAATGGAAGTGATGAACGGCCTATGTTTTAGGGTGTGATGGGGATCAATATTTGAGGAATGACAAGTGTTTTCAAGGTGATCGGGCAAAGGAGAATAGATTCTGCGGGCTGTTTATGATGAAGTTTGTTTTCTAAAGGGGAATTGAGGGAAAATTATAAGCTCTGCTATCGGGCAAACTTTTTCATTTCAGTTTGTTATTAGTCTCTTTTGCGTGATGATGGTTATGGTATTGTTGGATATTTCCCATAAAAGGGGCGCTGCAATGAGGAAAAGAGAATGACAAAAGGAGCGGTTTCCCACTCCTTCGTTCCTATCTCCCCTTGCGGGGAAGCGGCCACCATTACTGATACCGTATATGCCTCTCTGTATACGCTTATTCTTAAAAAAAGTCAATGGGGTAAACGCGGTAAATGTTTAAGCATAAGCGCAACAACTTTATGAAATTCTTCCTCCGATAATCTTGGAATGCTCCGTGAACAACTCAGACGGCTTACTGAAACTGTTGTCACATAATTGCAGATAATCCACGCTTTTTTTACGTTTTATCGGAGATTGTAGGGCATAAGCTGCAGGATTGTTCGGTTGCGATTTTGTCGAAAATGGCAAAACCGTAACATTACCATAGAGTTTTGCATTCTTAGAGAGCACTAAAACAGGACGTTTTTTCCAGAATTCAGGTAAGATCGAATCATGAGGAAAATCGCACCAAAAAACTTGTCGAATGCGAGGGGCTGATTTGAGCCGAGGTTTTATATGGGGCGGTTTTGTGTAAGGCGCGTTTAAATCCCTGAATTTCTCATGTTCGCGCCAAGCGGCATGATCATGTTCCATTACAGTCGGAGGCGCTTCAAGGTGACAGATATCTAAAGGGGTAAGCGAGGGAGGGGCTGTGTTTTTATCCTCAGGCATGGTTGACCATTCAATTTTTATGGGGCCCCTCACGATTGTTTGATCGCTTTTCTAACGCCTGTTTCTATCAAAATGTTGCTTATAAGTACAGAGAAGCACAACAATAAAATACAGATATTCGTTGTTTTTGTTGTTTCTCTTCTCCTTTAGAGAGAAAAACATGGATAACAACCTTAAAACAGCAAAGATATGAAAAACAAAAGAGAGGGATATGTTACAATAAAAGGTTGTTTTATCCGTTAAAAAATGAGGAAAAGTTTGAGGAGAAGATGATATGTGTGGAATGTGTATGGGATTAAGTTTAAAGGGGATAATTGTTTATGCGTCTGGAGGGGGATGGGTATTTTGGGGCGTGTGGAGCCCCTATGTGCGGCTGTATGGTGTTTGTCGAAGAGTAAGCAAGCTCTTGGTGCGTGCAGGGGCAGGTGGTTGTTTATGTCTTGTGGTCTGAAAGAATACCTTTTGAAGTAATATAGAGGCTCATAAGGGTGAAAAATAGGCTTGCAACGACATTCCAGCCAGCAAATGAGAGAAAAAGAAAACGCGTAGAGGCTTGAGAACAAGAAGGAGGGTGAATGTTGTTTAATTGGTTAAGCAGTTGGTTAATATTGGTGGTTTTTCGCATGGCGTTTAAACCACAACTAAGGGGGGCTGTCCAAAAGCCATATTCAACACCAGCATGATAAATGGCGAGAACAAGGCTGATGCTCATTAAGATAAAGACACATAAAAATAAAAGTTGTATCCAAGAAGACATGCGAAAAAAACATGCTCCAAAACCTGCTAAGAGCAAAAATGGTATGGCACCGTAATAGGGAAAACGCTCGATAAGACATAAATCGCAAGGAAGATATCCGCCAAGATGTTCAAAACCAAGAGCAAGACCTAGGGTGGCGAATAAGCAAAAAGCAAGAAAAAACGCCCATAAACTTTGTTCTTTCCTGCTGGGTTCAAGATGAAGATGCTCTTTTAAAAATGAATGGGAAGACAAAACACGTACCATTGGATCTGTTCCTTATAAAAATTGCTTATGAAAAAAAGCAATGAAAATCCCATAAATCAAAAGGAGACTAACAAAACCGAAGAGGATAATCCACTTGAAATGTTGTCTTAGAAAATTCATTGCTTTTTGTCCAAAATGTTTAATCAGCCACGCGAGAAGATAAAAACGAGCGCCTCGGGAGAAAATACAAATGAGAATGAAAAGTTCAAGACGTACACTCATCACACCAGCCAAAATTGTGACAATTTTGATGGGGGGAAGATGAAAAAAACCTGATGTTATCAGTAAAATAATCAGAAATTGTAGGGTTGCACTGTTTTTTAGAGATTCAAAACTTTCAACTTTTCCGTAAAATTCTAAAATGGGTTTGGCAAGGGTGTCATAGGCAAAATGTCCGATGAACCAACCGACAATGCCTCCTAAAACAGAACAGATCGTGGCAATTAAAGCGTAGCGATAAACCTGCTTTTGACGGATAAGAAGCAGCGGGATATATAAAACATCTATGGGAATTGGAAAAATAGAACTTTCAATAAAGGCAATGAAACCAAGCCAGTGTGGTGCTGTACGCCGATTTGCTAAAGAAATCGTCCAAAGCTTTAATTTGTTTAATATCATAAGATTTTTATAAATTTAAGAGGTAAAGACTTTACAAATGAAATTGCTATAAATGCCATAAAGAGAATATTCCATAAAACAGAGAAGAAAATGAGAGAAATTCTAAAAAATGAGAAGTCTGGTGTTGACGAATCTGTTCTTCTTCATATAGTGCAGAGAGATAATCGACAAGTCTGTCTTTTATAATACAAGTGCGGGTGTGGTGGAACTGGTAGACGCGCCAGACTCAAAATCTGGTTCCGAAAGGAGTGTCGGTTCGAGTCCGACCACCCGCACCACTTTATAAATACCTCCCCTTTGTCCTATTGTGCTGCATCACATAGATTTATAAAACCCTAGAATTTATAACGCCTTAGGATTTATCAAACCTTGGCATTTAAATCAGTGATGTATAAAGAGTCTTCACCGTTTTGCTTGTTGAATAAACACCCTCCAATATCGGAGAATTTTCTCATTTGAGGACTGTTTATTGTTAATCAATCAAAACCCTAGCTTTTGCACATTACAAGCTGGATGCGTTTGCGTGGCATAAAATTATATTAAGAAAAGTATGATTCTTTTGCACCGTCTTTAAATGCCAAGGGCTGTCGAATATTTTAGAGCTGGCAAAGTGAGGCATGGTAAGCGTTTGCTTCTTTATCGTTTACTAAGTGCAAAAATCGAGAAATAATAGATTTTATATTATTTCCATGGGAAGCTTTACTCTTTACGAACAGCGTTGCAAAAAGGGGGTGCGGGTTTAGTGTTTCTTGAAAATAAGCTCATGCATGTGCAATTGTGTTGGGGGGGCGTGTGTTTGGTTTGAAGCGCTTTCTTATGCCATGAGGGGGATGATCTAAGAAAGCTTAGAAACAAAAGCGTGTGGACCATGTTTAATCTTCACTCTTTAAAAGAGCGTTTTTGTTAAAGAGAGCGTTTGGCTTTTGCTTTGCTGAAGCAGAAGGACAAGAAGAGGGGCAGGCTTGGGGTTTTTACAAGTGGTTTTTTTGCTTTTTACAACTTCATATTCTCCTCAAATGAAATTGCCTCTTTCGTTTTAGAAATGACACAAACAGAGATTGGCAATAACCTTGCTCTATTTTGGATAAAACAGTGGTAAAACGTCGTCATTTGATCATTTAAAGTGTGGAAGGCAGCTTTTTGAAATGTTCAGAGGCGTTTTTTAAAGTGCCTCTTGAATATTCGGGTTAGGGTTTGTCATAGTTTTAAGGTTTCATGGATCCCCATAAAATGGGAAGTCGAGAAGAAGCGGCTTTTAAGAGTTGTCATTTCTTGACAAACCGACATGAGGTTTGAGGGGGGCAAGTAGGGCGGGTAAAAATGGGGTTTAAAATCTTTGTTCTTGAAGATGTGGCGAGAAAATCAACTCTCGTTAGCCTATAAAGCGACTTTGTTAAGGAAAAAAGAGGTGAGAGGTGAATGGACATTGGAAAAAATCGATTGTTTGTCGATTAAGAAGCATTGGTTTTTAAGCGTGAAAAAAGAGGTTGAAAATAAGCATACACAAGACTTCTCCTTTATGCTGTTATCATGTTAGCATCATCAGCTATATTTGATGCGCAATATCCATCTTTGTTTTAAAGAAATACTATGCTTTCATTGACTTCATGAAGGCGCCAATGGCGTAATGGTGTGTGGGTTAAACGTTTATTGTTCAAATGCAGCCTATAAAAGGATGAGAGAATAGAAACTTGACTAAGACGCTGGATTTGTTTGCCATCCTTTGTTGAGAGTTGAGCGTTGGTTTTTAGAGACTTTATCTTAAGGGAGGAGAGACATAAAAAAACCCCGTTTTTAACAGGGCTTTTTAAACGTTTTATTTTTTCTAAAAGACATTAGAATTTATAAGCGATACCAAGGCGAAAATTATGCGTTTGGGCACTCACTTTCAGTCCATCATTTTCAAATTTCTGTTTAAAAAAATCTGTATAGCGATATTCTGTCCGCATGATAATGTCATCTGTCATGGCTAGATCAAAGCCACCACCAACCGTATAACCAATCATTGTTTTTGTTTCATTGAATACATCACCAGAAGCAAAGACGACTGTCGAATCCTCTTGTGATTTTGCTAAAAGTGATAGGATATATTGCATTTGTGAGTAGGCGACACCCCCTGCAATATAAGGCATAAGACGATGGGAAGAAAAACCAATACGCGCGCGCAAAGCTCCAGTCCATTTTTCTTTCAACGTTACACTGCTTACAACAATATCACCATAGTTGGGGATCGTTTCATCCTGAGCGGCAGGTTTTATAATAGGAATTCCAGCTTCATGAAAGGCAGCGTTAATAGTGTCTAATTCATCGAGAATTTTTTTTCCATTGTCCGTTTGGGTGTTTTTTCTGTCCGACCAGACTATGTCCGTATCAAAACTGACAACAAGGTTATTTCCAAAATCAACATTAGAACCTGCATAAACACCGGCGACAAATCCTGTTGGTTTTGGTGATAAATCTCTGTTGACCCAAGCCCATTTTCCACCCTTGGCTTCTGATGGGTAATCTAAAGCGCTTTTACTAGAAAGATATCCAATTTGTCCGCCAAAATAAAAACCAGACCAAGAAAAAGGCGCTGAAACAGTAACCGGTGCGATCTTTGGTGATAAATCACTTGGCGCTGAAACATTCGATTTTGGTTGTTTTAAGATTACCGTATCGGCTGCTTGCGCTGTTGAAACAGCCATAAAAGTGAAAAGAGATAGTGCAGTTAAACATTTTGTATTCATAAATACATCCCCATTTATTTCAAATAATAGAGATTATTATGCATGAATTGGTTAAAAAATCTATACATAATTATCATTATGAAAATAAAATATTCTAAAAATCCATAATTTTTCATTATTAAGCTTTTTTAAAAAATTGTGTTTGTCTTGCAACTTTCCCATATAAACCTTGGCTTTAAAGATTTTTTTGGGGAATGTATTCCTTCAGTGTTCTCTGTATTTTATAAAACATTATGGTGTAATCAATAATTTTTTAGATTGTTAAAAACATTATTTTATAGATATAAGAATATTTTTTATTGTTTGGTGATAAATACATTATCCATAATGATTATTATGTTTGTGCTTAATATCTATGCTTCATATCAACATATTTCGTATTAAAAATATGCACAGTAGGTTCCTCATATTCTTTGTTCAATCTTATGATGCTTCTTGTATGTCGATAGCCTTGAGGACTTGAGAGGAAGAGCAAATTTCTTTTTTCAATTGTTTTTTATCGATATGCCACGCTTGTCTGTGATGATCCAAGCGCATTGTTTGGATTTAATTCAATGAGATAAAAATAATCAGGGGGGGGATAAAAATAAAGAGGGGGAATATGAAAAATAATCAGGGGCAATACGAAGAATAAAAAGGGGGGAAGTGGGAGAGTGCTATTCTATGAGGTTTCTCATTCATGTAAAACGATAAATTATTTTTCTCGTTCCTCTCAGTTGAAATGTGAATTGGAGCCTCAAGGTTGAATGTTATTGATCATTTTGAAGAGGGCCAATGCATGGTTTAGGTTTTTGAGGGAAATGCGCAAGAGCGCTATGTGAGGGCCCAGCTCTTCAAATTTCAAGCGCTTCAAATTTATTGCAAAGTGTCAAGGATATATTTCTGTGAGGGTGCGGATTGTTTTGAGCAGAGGCATCGTCAAAGCTTTGCAGGGCGTTGCATTTTTTTCCAACAGCTGTTCTTCTATTGGCACGCCTCTCTTTATGCTCTTTACGCTTCATAAAAAAGTAAGCCGGCACCATTACACACTTGAGCCTGCTTTAAAATGCTGTGGAACACCTCCTTGGTTTTTTGAGATGGTTCATTCGAGGCATTTTTTCTTTTCTTATTGGAGCCGTAGTCTTAAACAATTTTACGCTATACACTCATTTCGCTTGTGATGTGCGAGCCAATGATTTTGCCAATGATTTTGCCAATGATTTTGATTGATTGAATATAAATGGATTAAAATTTAAGAGAATCTTACGGTCTTCGAGATTGTTTATTCAAGTTGGATAAAGAGTATCTTTATCATCAATCTATTATCTCATTTTTGCAAGAGACAAATTTGCAAGAGACAAAACGGGGATGGGCGTTGAACATGAATAGTGTGGGGAATTCATCATAATTAAGCATCATCGGGGCGTGGGCACCCCGATGATTTTATGCATAAGGTTTAAGAAGTTTGCCTCTTCTCTCAAGGATTCTTTATTGCGGAGCAATCATCTTTTTGGGATCAACCAGCCGGTCATAATCTTCTCCAGAAACGCCTGCTTTGAGAGCTTCAGTGCGCAAAGTTGTATCATTTTTATGCGCTGCCTTGGCAATTTCAGCGGCTTTTTCATAGCCAATTTCTGGAGCAAGAGCGGTGACTAACATCAGTGAGCGTTCCATGAGCGCGTGGATATGAACACGATTGGCACGTAATCCTTGAATGCAATGCAGATCAAAAGAACGCATACAATCCCCAAGAAGGGTAATGGATTGTAAAACGTTATAGCCAATAACAGGTTTATAGACGTTGAGTTCAAAATGCCCTTGGCTGGCGGCAAAGGTTACGCTGGTATGATTACCAAAGACTTGGGCTGCAACCATGGTCATGGCTTCACATTGGGTGGGGTTGACTTTGCCAGGCATAATAGAAGAGCCAGGTTCATTTTCAGGCAAGTTGAGTTCGCCTAAGCCGGAACGGGGACCAGAGCCTAAAAACCGAATGTCATTGGCAATTTTAAAGAGATCAGCGGCTAAGGCATTCAAGCTTCCGTGGAAATGCGCAAGCGCGCCATGATGGGCAAGCGCTTCAAATTTATTGTGCGCTGTCTTAAAGGATATTCCTGTGAGGTCGCTGATGGTTTGTGCAAAGGCAACGTCAAAACCTTTTGGAGCGTTGAGTCCGGTTCCCACAGCTGTTCCGCCTTGGGCAAGCATTTGAACATCAGCAAGGGCTGTTTCAATACGATGAAGATTGGCTTCCAGCGCGACCCGGTAGCCTGAAAATTCTTGTGCAAGCGTTAAGGGGGTGGCATCTTGTGTATGGGTGCGTCCAATTTTGATAATGTCGGCAAATTCTTCTTCTTTTTTCTTAAAAGTGGTAATCAGTGCTTCAAGAATAGGAAAAAGATGTTGGCGCGTTTGCAGCGTGGTGGCAATGTGCAGCGCTGTGGGAAAAGAATCGTTGGAGGATTGACTCATATTGACATGGTCATTGGGATGAACAGGCTTTTTGCTTCCCAGTTTGCCTCCCAAAAGCATGCTCGCATGGTTGGCAATCACTTCGTTGACATTCATATTGCTTTGTGTCCCTGAGCCTGTTTGCCAAACAGAAAGGGGAAAATGCGTATCGAAGGCGCCAGAGAGAACTTCATCGGCGGCAGTGACAATCGCTTTTCCAATTGTGGGAGAAAGCTTGCCTTTGTCCATATTGACAAGGGCGGCTGCTTTTTTGACAAGGCTTAAAGCGTAAATGATGGTGAGAGGCTGCTTCTCAGTGCCAATATTAAAATTATGCAGAGAACGTTCAGTTTGTGCTCCCCAATAACGATCCTGGCGTACCGAAATCGTTCCAAAGCTATCCGTTTCCTGACGTGTTTCAACCATGATAAGATCCTTTTTTGTTCACGGGTTCTTAAAAAAGCTAAATAACGCGAAAGTGCAAGAAGAAGCAAGACATGGAAGTCTCATTTATAGAGAAATTATTTTATGGCTCTCCTTGACATTGAGAAAAGCCGATTTTATATCTTGAATAGTGTTAGCACTCATAACTTAAGAGTGCTAGCAAGAACTTTCTAAGATTAACGCAATTATGTTCAGTTTTAAGGATTTAAAACATGGCTAATATACAATTCCGCCCACTTCACGACCGTGTCGTTGTTCGTCGGGTTGAATCTGAAAATAAAACCGCTGGGGGGATTATCATTCCTGATACAGCAAAAGAAAAACCACAAGAAGGTGAAGTTATTGCTGTTGGCAATGGCGCTCTCGACGATAACGGAAAGCGCGTGCCTTTAGAAGTCAAAACAGGGGACCGTATTTTATTTGGAAAATGGTCTGGAACGGAAGTCAAGATTAATGGGGAAGACCTCTTAATCATGAAAGAATCTGACATTATGGGAATTATGGGCTAAGACGCGCTCAATTTTTCATTGTGTACTATTTTAAAAAAACTCCAAGGAGAAATTAAATGGCTGCTAAAGAAGTCAAATTTGGCCGTGAAGCGCGTGAGCGTTTGTTGCGCGGTGTCGATATCCTTGCTAATGCGGTTAAGGTGACACTCGGCCCTAAAGGGCGCAATGTGGTGATTGATAAATCATTTGGTGCGCCGCGTATCACAAAAGATGGTGTATCCGTTGCAAAGGAAATCGAACTGGAAGATAAGTTCGAAAATATGGGTGCCCAAATGTTGCGCGAAGTTGCTTCTAAAACCAATGATATTGCTGGGGATGGAACAACAACGGCAACTGTTTTGGGACAAGCTATTGTCCAAGAAGGTGTTAAAGCCGTTGCTGCGGGCATGAACCCTATGGATCTTAAACGCGGAATTGATGCTGCTGTTGATGAAGTGGTGGCTAATCTTTTCAAAAAAGCTAAAAAAATCCAAACTTCAGCAGAAATTGCGCAAGTTGGAACCATTTCGGCCAATGGTGCTGCTGAAATCGGTAAAATGATCGCGGATGCCATGGAAAAAGTGGGCAATGAAGGCGTTATTACCGTGGAAGAAGCTAAAACGGCTGAAACGGAGTTGGAAGTCGTGGAAGGTATGCAATTTGACCGTGGCTATCTTTCCCCTTACTTTGTCACCAATGCTGAGAAAATGGTTGCCGATCTTGATGATCCTTACATTCTCATTCACGAAAAGAAATTGTCCAATTTACAATCTTTACTTCCTGTTTTGGAAGCGGTTGTACAGTCTGGTAAACCCCTTCTTATCATTGCTGAAGATGTGGAAGGTGAAGCTTTGGCAACGCTCGTGGTCAACAAATTGCGCGGTGGTTTGAAAATTGCTGCTGTAAAAGCACCAGGGTTTGGTGATCGTCGTAAAGCAATGCTTGAAGATATCGCTATCTTGACATCTGGACAGGTGATTTCTGAAGATGTGGGTATTAAGCTTGAAAATGTCACTTTGGATATGCTTGGACGTGCAAAGAAAGTGAATATTTCTAAAGAAAATACCACCATCATTGATGGTGCTGGACAAAAGGCTGAAATTACTGCACGTGTTAATCAGATTAAAGCACAGATTGAAGAAACAACTTCTGACTATGATCGTGAAAAATTGCAAGAAAGATTGGCTAAACTCGCTGGTGGTGTTGCTGTTATCCGTGTGGGTGGTGCAACAGAAGTTGAAGTGAAAGAAAAGAAAGACCGTGTGGATGATGCGTTGAATGCAACACGGGCGGCTGTGGAAGAAGGTATTGTTGCTGGTGGTGGTACCGCATTGTTGCGTGCAGCAAGTGCGTTGACCGTTAAGGGAAGTAATCCTGACCAAGAAGCAGGGATTAATATCGTTCGTCGTGCTCTCCAGGCTCCAGCACGCCAAATCGCAACCAATGCTGGTGAAGAAGCAGCGATTATTGTGGGCAAAGTGCTTGAAAATAATGCCGACACATTTGGTTACAATACCGCAACCGGTGAATTTGGTGATTTGATTGCTTTGGGAATTGTTGATCCTGTGAAGGTGGTGCGGTCTGCTCTTCAGAATGCGGCTTCAATTGCAAGCCTTCTGATCACAACAGAAGCAATGGTGGCTGAAATGCCAAAGAAAGATGCTCCAATGCCTCCAATGCCAGCTGGTGGAATGGGCGGAATGGGCGGAATGGATTTCTAAGCTCTTTTCCCTAAAGATAATTAAGAAACGGGTCTTTTCGACCCGTTTTTTTTGTCTCTTTCTTTTCTTCTTGTTTTTTGTAATGCATTGATTTATAATGATAATCTATCGTTGTTCATATTGAATGAGAGTCCCGAATAACGTCAAATTCTCTCATTTCAAATCTGTTTATCTTGAATCAATCAATGTCATTTGCTTGCACGTCATAAGCGGGATGAGTGTGTGGATTAAATTTGGATAAGAAAAGACTAAAAATGGCCCTTATGAACACTCCCAAGTGCCAAGGGCTGTCGCAACATTGGCGGTTGAAAAATAGTGTGATGGTGCGGCTTGCTTCTTCATAAACGTAAAGATGGAGGAGCTCAATGGATTTACCGCTATACCCTTCACGGGCGCCACCGTGAAATGGGCTCGGGAGCGTTGCGAGATGTTTCTTTAAAACAAGCCCGTGAATTGGCAACTGGGTGGCGTTCTGTTTTACGTGAAGGGCGTGACCCTATTCAAGAACGCAATAAACAAAAGTGTGAGGTAATAAGCACTCTTCATTATTTAAAAGACATTGCCATGGATGCTTTTGAAAACCGTAAAACCGAATTAAAAGGGGATGGGAAAAATGGTAAATAGTTTTCACCTTTATGCCTTCATATTCTCCCCAAATTAGGCTGTTTACCCGTTTTAGAGATTACACAAACAGAGATATGCAATACCCTTGCCCCTATCTGGCATACAAAAGCTACAACAGCAGAAAAAGCATTGATACGTTTTAATCTTTGTCTCAAACATGCGGCTGCATGAGGCATCGAATACGGACAATGATTGCAGCCCGCACTGCAATTTTCATTACAAATTACAATATTATCGCCCATGAAATTCCTTATTCAAGTTCATATAATCCAATACTAATTGTTTTATGAAAATATTTTGGTATAGACAAAGATCAGAAATTTTTTTAGCCACAAACGCTTTTATCATTGGTAAAGCTTCATCCTTTGATATCGACAGCAAATGAGAAATATAGTCTATCCGTTCTTCTAAATTGAGAGATAATCTTGGACTGGTGAAAAATGTTAAGATATCCAATTCCGGACTGGCTTCTTGACATAAATCCCAATCCACGACCATAAAAGAATTCTCAGGAGTAACAATGATATTATCAGGATGTAAATCTCCATGTGATAAGATTATATTCTTGCTTAATCGATCTTCAAAGATCTTATTGATTTGATCAATAATCGCCTTTTGATGGAGCAAATCCATTTGGCTCAATACAGTACCCCGGATAAACTCCCATTCGACGACTTCATCGCAAAGTGTTATCAAATTTGGTGCAGGATAGAGACTTTGTCGAAAAGAGCCATCCTTGATGTTTTCATTAATGCACGATGCTTCCGGATAAATTTGCCCATAGCAAAACTCTTGATGCTTGCGTTTCAAGAAATGTTGTTTTGACGATTGTGCATTTTCAGGCTGTAACCAAATGATTTCTTGTTTTTTGACAAAAATAATTAAAGCAGCCCCCCCAAAAATCACAGCCATAACCACTGCCAACCACAAATTAGCTTGCCAGAATGTTGAAAAAACATGACCGTATAAAAAACTGAATGCAAAGGATACAACAGCTGTAATAATGGCTGAAAATGATAAAACAGTCGCGATAGCTTTGGGATCAATCAGTGAATTTATAAGAAGAGACGACAAATAAGATCGATAAGCAGATTTAAAAACACATAGCAGTAAAAATCCTAATATAAGAGCCGCAATGATTTGAAATGACATGAGAAAAAAAGCAATGGTTACCATACAACCAATCATTAAGACGGGAAAAATAGGATTTTGAAACTTTGAAAAATACTTCTGAAACAATATATTGGAACTTGCTGAAAAAAAATTCCCAATGATAAAAATAATCGAAACCAAAATAGCAGGTTGAAATGGCAAAAAATCAGAAAATGCGATAGAAACAGTTCGATTATTAACCAAAATAGCAAAAGCTGAAACTGCACTTAAAAAAATAAGAGTGAAGCGATAAGGATTTTTGACTTCTTTACGGCTGGCGCACAGAACTGTGAAAATACTCGGATGAGCGTTGATATGAAAACTATCTAATCCCTTCGTCAGTTTTGAAAACATAAAAATAGCAAAAATTAATGAAAGGACTTGAAAAATCACAGGCAATGCAGGATGCACATAATAAAGTATTCCCCCTAAAAAAATAAGTACCGTTGTCACACTATAGGTAACAGCAGCCACTTCAGACTTAACGGAAAACAGTGTGCGATGCTTTGGTACTATAGAAAAGAGTAAACTATCTTCCGCACCTGAGAAACAAGCGGCTGCTAATGTAATACACAACAAATAAGTGGCGTAAGCAAAATATGCATAATTCATAAAAAGAGCTAAAAAACCACAAAGAAAGAAAAACAGCCCAATATAAATAACGCGCTTACTTCCATAAACATCTGATAATAAACCCAAGGGGACTTCTAAGATCAAAGGAAGCAATAAAAAATAACTCCCGATTAAAACAATATCCGCTTGCGACAAATGCAATTTTTCCGACAAAAAAAGTGGTAAAACAGCAACCACGAGAGCAGTAGACTTGCTAACACTATAAATCTTAAATTGCTTAACCTTATCCACAAAATACCTTCCCACGACATCCGCTCCATGCACCAGATTCTTTCAAAGATTTTAAAACGCTTTGAGCAGACCAATCTATTGCCTCATAATTTTGTAGATTCCCAAAAGCTTCTGAATAAAAGCAATTTTTTAAATCTCCATTATCGTCCAATACCAAGGATGAAAATGGAAATAAACACATTAACGGCGACGAAACGTACGTAGAATTTTCGCCCAAGTAATAATTAATACAATTTACAAAATTTTGTGACGTCCATGAGATTTTCCTTTCTTGGAATTTTTTATCTATATAAATCTGAAGGGGGGATTCTTTCCTTGATAATTCATCTCTCCAATGAAAAAGTGAGGCGTTTGGCGGAAGAATTTTGTTTTTTAAAGTCTTAGATCGATCGTTTGTATGATTTTTTCTAGAAAAACTAAATGACGATGTATCGAGCGGGCTGAATCCGATATAATCGACATCTTTGCTTATACAAAAATCAATAAAATTAATAATATTTTCTAGGATCTCTTTGGTAACTGTCGCTCTTATTCCTATACTTTGCAGAGGTTGAAGATTCTTAATTGTTTCAATGTTTTTCCACGCGCGATCAAATTTATTCGCTCCCCGTATATCATAATATCCTTGAATACTCGTCGAATCCATAGAAATAACAATTTCCTTTATGTCATACTGTAAAATCCATAAATTTTTATGCAATAAGATGCCATTGGTATTTAATTCAACAGGCAGACCTCGTTCATTCAACGTTAATAAAATATCTTTAAGCTTCGGATGCATTAAAGGTTCTCCCCCAGAAAGCATCACTGAGGCTGCTCCTTTTTCTTTCAACATTCTCAATAAGGGGATTAAACGTTCTGGAGTATGTCAATTTTTTCCTTAATCTTCCAGCAATCGCACATGATACAAGGGCTATTGCAATTCTGGATAATATGTATAACAGACGTTATAGGTACCCATAATTTTTTAAGATCAAAAATCGAATCTGGCGCACTCATCAAGTTTTCCTTCTTTAAAAGAAAACCATTCTTTTCTCGTTCTTTTAACAAGATTGAAAAATCTGATGCTAAAATCTCTGTCTCTACATTAAGCTTTGCCGCAACAGTATATCCTCCTCATATTCTTATTATGTACCTTATAGTATTTTGTAAAAAATCTGAAAACTTACAACTTTATAATTGTTAAGCCAATTTAATTGTATTACGCAATATTCAGTTTGGAAAACGAATTGGCCTATACCGGTATAAATCGAAAAACTCTTGTGCTCAGCTAATTTCCATTTTAATTATTAAGTTCATTCAAAAAGTATTATTCCTTATTTCAATCGCAATAAGAAATATGCAATGCTCTGCTTTATCAAGTAATTTTAAAAAGTTTTTTTTGGGGCGGAAATAAAGAATAGTTGTTGCGTAAATCAGCTTCTTAGAAGAAAAATTTTTCAATTATTTTTTTGTTCTGGAAAGCGGTTTTTTTACGTGGAAAAGAAGCTTCGCCTTATCTTTGCTTTAACCCTCTATCTCTAATAGTCTATCCTTATAGTTCCTAATATATCACAGCTTTGATGTCTCCACGAGTAGCACGCTATATTTCATTCCTTTCATTTGTGCTTTTTTCTCGACCTTTCTTATTACACCCGTCATTTTTCTTACAAAGTGCACATTCTTATGGTTCATTTTACAGCTCTACATTTTTACGATTTTGAAAATTTACAGAAAGCAGTAGAGAAGAGACCTTGCGCTTTTAAGCCTATTTTG
The DNA here is from genome assembly GCF_002777915.1 of Bartonella tribocorum. Taxonomy (GTDB): domain Bacteria; phylum Pseudomonadota; class Alphaproteobacteria; order Rhizobiales; family Rhizobiaceae; genus Bartonella; species Bartonella tribocorum_A. Next base: position 82,351 of record NZ_NJGE01000007.1, read on the forward strand.
TGATGGGGTTGGTGTGTGATGCGGAGTTGGTGCGTGGTATGGGGTTGGTGCGTGATACGGGGCTGGTGTGTGGAACGGAGGGGATTGGTGCGTGGTATGGGGGCTAAAGTGCACATTCTTATGGTTCATTTTACAGCTCTACGTTTTTACGATTTTGCAAATTTACAGAAAGCAGTAGAGAAGAGTCCTTGTGCTTTCAAGCCTATTTTGTGATGGGGGTGGTGTGTGGTACGGGGGGG
>NZ_NJGE01000008.1 GCF_002777915.1 Bartonella tribocorum
GAACAGCAGAAGGTACAGTTTGTTTAAGCACACGGACAGTCTTTTCAGCGACTTCTTCAATACCAGCCTTGCGCGCATCTTTTCCATCAATCACCATATTGGGCTTTAAAATCATCCCCTCTAAAACAACACGAGCTTCAAACAATTCTTTAAAGACAGTCTGTAAAACAGCGTGTGTCACCTCAAAGCAACGCGCAATGGAATGCTGACACGACGGCCCATCCATCAGCACTTCCGGCTCCACAATAAGTACAATCCAATCTTGAAATTGTTAAATCCAAAAATCTGTATTCTTTATAAAGGAGCATGGCTCACGCGAAAACTTATACATTTAATTGCCCTCCCTGCTAAAGTAAAACGTTCGTATCAAGGACAATCACCGTACTCCCTTATGGAAACCCAAGTCTATGGCAATTCAAGCACTCACCTGTTCCTGCTCTTTTGTCCATTGTCCTAAAGCCGCAAGATGGTTCATCCGAGCACGGTGATGAAATGCCTTTTGTGCAACAGCAATATTCTCATCTTTGCCAGCCCATGCTTTTAAAGCAGCCGCTTGCAAGGCACGTCCGTAGGAAAAGGTCAATGTCCAAGGCAATGTGCCCAAAGAATTCATGGCCGATAAATGCGCCGTTGCTTCCTGATCTGATTGACCTCCAGAAAGAAAAGCAATTCCTGAAACAGCAGAAGGTACGGTTTGTTTAAGCACACGGACAGTCTTTTCAGCGACTTCTTCAACACCAGCCTTGCGCGCATCTTTGCCATCAATCACCATATTGGGCTTTAAAATCATCCCCTCTAAAACAACACGAGCTTCAAACAATTCTTTAAAGACAGTCTGTAAAACAGCATGTGTCACCTCAAAGCAACGTGCTATGGAATGCTGACACGACGGTCCATCCATCAGCACTTCCGGCTCCACAATCGGCACAATATTGAGTTCCTGACATAAAGCAGCGTAACGCGCGAGAGCTTGTGCATTTTGATTAATGGCGCCTCTTGTTGGCAAAGTCTCTGCATTAATGGCAATCACCGCCCGCCATTTAGCAAAACGTGCTCCCAAAGCATAATAGTCTTTTAACCGTTCACGAAGACCATCTAATCCTTCAGTAATTGTCTCTTGGGGAAAAGCAGCCAATGGTTTAGCGCCCGTATCGACTTTAATTCCTGGTAATGCCCCTGCCTCACGAATAAGATCCGTCAACATTTGCCCTGTTGATGCTTTTTGTCGAATGGTTTCATCAAATAAAATGACTCCCGAGATAGCGTTTTGCATAGCTTCTTTTGCGCTAAAAAGCATCTCACGGTAAGCACGGCGTCTATCTTCATTGGATTCAACACCAATGCTTGTAAAACGCTTTCCAATGGTCGCCGTACTTTCATCTGCTGCCAAAATACCTTTACCCGCATACACAAGAGAAAGTGCAATATCTTCAAGCCGTTCAGTCATAAAAAAAATCCTCTTTATTTTCTCTATTTCGTTTTAAAATTTTTCAAAAGTGTGCACTATGCCTACACTTTATATAACGACACACAGCTTTAAAGCTGCTTTTCACATAAGCCCTTTAAGGCTGCATAAGGGCAAGAATTCCAGGCAAAACCTTCCCTTCCATCCATTCTAAAAAAGCCCCTCCAGCAGTTGAGAGATAAGTAAAATCATTGGCAACACCAGCATGATTAAGGGCAAAAACCGTATCGCCTCCTCCCGCAATTGAAACCAACTTACCCGTCAGGCTGCGTTCTGCGGCATGACGTGCAACGGCAATGGTTCCTTTATCAAAGGGCGGCATCTCAAAGACACCTAAGGGTCCATTCCACACAAGGGTAGCAGCCTTATTGATCACAGCATTGATATGAGCAATAGAGCGCGCCCCAATATCCAATATCATACCATCTTCAGGAATATCGCCAATATCATAAAGACGATGTGGTGCATCTTTTTCAAAGCGAAACCCAACAACAGCATCCACAGGAAGCAGAACTGTACAGTGACACTCTTGCGCTTTTTTAATGATTTTTTTTACCGTTTCCATCAATGCATGTTCACACAATGATTTTCCTACATGGATACCTTGCGCAGCTAAAAAACTGTTAGCCATTCCCCCCCCAATCACCAAGGTATCAACTTTTTCCACCAAATGATTGAGAACAAAAAGTTTACTGGAAACTTTTGCTCCTCCCACAATGGCAACAACAGGATGCGTTGGATTTCCAAGTCCTTTTTCTAAGGCCTGCAACTCACCTTGCAAAGAGCGCCCCGCATAAGAGGGCAACAAATGCGTTATTCCTTCCACCGAAGCATGCGCACGATGAGAAACCGAAAAAGCGTCATTGACATAAAGATCCCCATTATGGGCCAAAGCTTCCACAAAAGAACAATCATTCTTTTCCTCACCGGCATAAAAACGAACATTTTCGAGCAATAAAATACCCCCGTTTTGCAATGCTTCTACTGCCACCTGCACCGTAGAACCAATACAGTCAGGAGCAAAAGCAACCGGCTGATTAATGATCTTTTCCAGAACTTGTACAACAGGACGGAGTGAAAATTCTGGCTCGATCTTTCCTTTGGGGCGACCGCAATGAGAAAGCAAAATAAGCTTAGCACCACGCTTTTGTAGCTCAACGAGTGTCTCTTTATGGCGGACAAGCCGCGTCTCATCACACACTTTGCCCAATGCCATAGGAACATTAAAATCCACACGCACAAGAACACGTTTACCCAAAACATCAACATCATCAAGCGTACGAAATCCCATCACTGTTTCCTCTTCACTTTCCGTTGTTTCAAATAAAAACGCATCGAACAAACCTGCTTAATTATCTTTCCCCTAAAACCTCTTCTTTGCTTTTGCACGCCCCCACTTTTCTTTTATAGGCCACATCTTTACTTTTTCATAAAAAGAATCCACGATAAATTACCCTTCTCTCACTCTCTGCCTGAAAATTCAAAGCTTCCATCATCAAGTGTACAAAAGCCCCTCATTGCTCTTCATCTTCATAATCCATTGTTGCAAACAAATGCATTGGCTCAATGTTATTTCTACTAAAACGCTTCTTTACTTTTATGCACAAGAGTTCACCTCCCTCGTTTTCTGAGGTTTTTTTTCAAACGTTATCTCGTTTAAATATTCCTTTTTCAAAGTTTACTCTTTCAAGCAGCTTTTAAAAGCATCTATTGCCTTGCACTTTAAAAAACACCATCACTCTTTCAATAGCATCTTCTCTCTAGCGCATAAAAACAATAACTTCTTTCTATTTTTCTCAAAAGAATGCGTCTTAATTTGTACAAAAACGAGGTTTTTTCCTATAAAAAGAGGACCATGAGGTCCTCCATAGAGTATTTATATTGTCTTAGCAAAAGCTACCGCCGTATCACTCATACGGTTAGAAAAGCCCCATTCATTATCATACCAAACCAGAACACGACAAAGCTTACCATCAATCACTTTGGTTTGATCATTATGGAAAATGGCTGAATGAGGATTATGATTAAAATCACAACTCACAAGCTTTTCCTCTGTATAGTCCAAAATTCCTTTCAGAGAACTTCGTGCAGCAACCGCAATAGCTGTATTAATTTCTTCAATTGTTGTGGAACGCTTAGCAGTAAATGTCAAATCCACCACAGAAACATTAGGGGTTGGAACACGAATGGATACCCCATCAAGCAATCCTTTTAATTCTGGCAAGACCAATCCCACAGCTTTTGCTGCCCCTGTTGAGGTAGGAATCATCGAAAGAGCGGCCGCACGCGCCCGATAAAGATCACGATGCATGGTATCCAACACAGGTTGATCACCGGTATAAGAATGGATTGTTGTCATAAATCCATTTTCAATGCCTACCGCATTGTGTAAAACTTGTGCAACAGGCGCCAAACAATTGGTTGTACAAGAAGCATTTGAAACAATACGATGCTCTTTGTTTAAAGACTGATGATTAACGCCATAGACAACCGTCAGATCTGCGTCTTCACAAGGCGCAGAAACCAGAACACGCTTTGCCCCTGCATCCAAATGCGCCTTTGCTTTATCACGCGCCGTAAAAATGCCCGTACATTCTAAAGCAATATCAATATCCAAACTTTTCCAAGGCAATTGTGCAGGATCACGCTCTGCGCACACCTTTATTAAACCACCGCCCACATCAATGGCATCCCCCACCACCTTAACGTCCCTAGGAAAACGCCCATGAACTGAATCATAGCGCAACAAATGGGCATTTGTTTCCACCGATCCCAAATCATTAATTGCGACCACTTCAATATCTTTTCGTCCACTTTCTATCAGCGCCCGTAAAATATTGCGTCCAATACGACCAAACCCATTAATTGCAATACGAACTGTCATTTCACATGTTTCCTCATTTAATCTTTTAAAGCACAACATTTAAAACACAACAAATGGGCATTTTCCAATCCCAAACAACGAATTCCCAAGACGTTAATATCTTGATTAATTAATCATTTATCCACAATAATACACAAACCCATCCACAACCCTGCACAGAATATAATGCCCTACCCCCCCACTCATGACAACACAAGCGATCATTTTGTTTTTTCTTCTTTGATCTTTTCCAGCTTTCCTTCAGCGGTAGCAACGACATTTTCCCAAGTGATGCCAAAATGCGTATAAAGGGCATCAATTGTTCCACTTGCACCAAACCCCTCCATCCCAATAAACACGCCATCACAGCCAATAAAACGCTCCCATCCTTGGGCAACGGCCGCTTCAATGGCAATTTTAATCGGCGCATCTCCAATGAGAGCCCGTTGATAAGAGCAAGACTGTTGAGAAAAGAGCTCAAAACAAGGCACAGAAACCACACGTGTTGGGATGCCTTTTTCTTCTAAGACTTCACGTGCTTTGACCGCAATTTGCAATTCTGAACCAGAAGCAAACAATGTCACTTGCGCCTCATCACTAGCCGTTAACAATTCATAAGCCCCAAGCATACAGAGATTTTCTTCTTCATATTCTTGACGCAGCAGTGGCAAATTTTGTCGGCTCAAAGCCAAGGTGGAAGGCGTCCCGCGTGCTTTTAAAGCCAATTGCCAACACTCAACTGTCTCCATAGCATCAGCAGGGCGGAATACAAGATGATTAGGCATAGCACGCAAGCAAGCTAAATGCTCCACAGGTTGATGGGTCGGACCATCTTCCCCAAGCCCAATAGAATCATGGGTCATCACATAAATCACCCGCAACCCCATAAGAGAAGACAAACGCATGGCAGGACGCATATAGTCAGAAAAGCATAAGAATGTTCCCCCATAAGGAATAAAGCCTCCATGAAGAGCAAGCCCATTCATTATAGCGCCCATAGCATGTTCACGAATGCCATAATGGAGATAACGCCCTGAAAAATCATTCGCAGAGATACTTTTCATCTGACTGCTTTTTGTATTATTAGAGCCCGTTAAATCGGCAGAACCACCAATGGTCTCATCAACAACTTCATTGATCACTTCAAGAGCCATTTCCGAAGCTTTACGCGTAGCAACCACAGGAGACTCTTCAACGAGTTTCTGTTTATAAGCATCCACAGCGCCATCAAATCCACCCACGAGATCCCCACGCATCAATCTTTCAAACTCGACCCGTTCTGACACAGGAAGATTGCTCAATTTTTCTTCCCACTTTTGCCGCCTTTTAGCCGCATTAAGCCCTGCTAAACGCCAACGATCGAGAATATCAGCTGGAATAACGAAAGGCTCCGCTTCCCACCCCAAGGCGACACGAGTCTCAGAAATTTCTCGCACGCCTAAAGGGGCACCATGAACTTTATTGGTCCCCGCTTTATTCGGTGCTCCAAAACCTATCGTTGTTTTACAAGCGATTAAAGTTGGTTTATCAGAATTTTTCGCCTCTTCAATGGCATGTGCAATGGCTGTTTGGCTATGTCCATCGACTTTATGTACATTCCAACCAGATGCCTTAAAACGCGCACTCTGATCTGTGCTATCGGCAAGGGAAATCTCTCCATCGATAGAAATATTATTATCATCCCACAACACGATAAGCTTGTGAAGTTTTAAATGCCCAGCCAAAGAAATTGCTTCTTGCGAAATCCCTTCCATCAGGCATCCATCCCCCACCAGCGCGTAAGTATAATGGTTGATAAGATCACCAAAACGGGCATTTTGCAAACGTTCTGCAAGAGCCATTCCCACAGCATTAGCCAACCCTTGTCCAAGAGGTCCTGTCGTTGTTTCAATTCCTGCCGCATGCCCATATTCTGGATGCCCCGCAAGCTTTGCCCCTAATTGGCGAAAATTTTTAAGATCCTCAATACCGATATCTTCATAACCAGAAAGGTACAGCAGAGCATACAGCAACATAGATCCATGTCCTGCTGATAAAACAAAACGATCACGGTTCGGCCAACAAGGATTTTTAGGATCATGAGCAAGGAATTGTGTATAAAGAACTGTGGCAATATCGGCAGCCCCCATTGGCAAGCCGGGATGACCAGAATTTGCTTTTTCAATCGCATCAATAGCAAGAAAACGGATAGCATTGGCCATCTGATTCTGTTGGTGGGTATTTGTCATGAATGATCGACCATTTCGTTAAATACGTTATTTTGTTGCTTTTTCCGTATTCTCTTAAAATTCCTTAAGAAATACTCTTTTTAACCATCAGCGTGAGACTTCTTGTCACCACTTCAATAACATTAATAACACATTCCCCTCACGCATCCTGTATATCCACGTCATTTATGCCAATACGCGCAAAAAATCCAGCTTTTAATTTATATCTATCCCCTGCTTTGCTTGCTAAAATATCCTACATACTTAAAAATAAAACACACACAATACCAGAATGTAAGTGATTCGTTTTTGCATAACGCATTGATAAAGGATACAATTACCCAAAGGACAAAAGCAATGAACCAAGAGACTACGGTTCTACAAGATGCTCTAGAACACCTAGAAAAAGCACTTAGAACCTTAGAGATCACCGTAATAAATCGCAACGCCGTTATTGATAAAAATAACGAATGGGAAGAAGAAATTCAACGAATGAATGCTGACCGCAGCCATCTTGCCCAAGCGCTTGATAAAGCTGAAGCCCAAATTGAACGCTTAGAATCTGTTAACAAAGAAGTTTCCAAACGTCTTATTAAAGCAATGGAAACGATTCGTGTCGTCATTGATAGATAAAGGTTTGAACGTATGGAAACAGTTTCCGTTACCATTGATGGTAAAAATTATCGCATGGCTTGTAATAAAGGACAAGAGCGTCATCTTATTGCGCTTGCTGCTCAATTGGATCAATATATCACCCATTTAAAGAAAAACTTTGGTGAAATTGGCGATCATCGTTTATCGGTCATGGCCGGCATCATGATTATCGATGAAATGGAAGAAATAAAACGAGAAAATAAAAAGTTACAAGAAGACTACGATGCTCTTTTAAGACTTCACAATGAAAAGGAGCGCACCATGGGAAAAATTATGCGTGACACCACACAACGCATTGAAAAGCTCACCAATCAATTGCTCAAAGAAGAGCAAGATAGCACCAACATTCAAGAACAAGAACAGGAAGACTTCTAAACATACATAAGCGCCATAATAAGCAAGCCGATTCGATTTGCCTTCCACGCCTCATCGGAAAAAAATCTTAAACCCACCTCTATAAACAGTCTGATTTTTTATTGAACGGATTCCAGTGGCTGATCACGCATAACACGCATGGAATTGACTTAAAGTCCGATCAAAACGCCCTCTCTTGAAATATTTCACGGACACACACATTTCATACATCAAAGAGGCAACCTTATATTACCATCTTTCCAATAAGGGATCTCGCACAATAAATGACCAAAACCAACATCCACCATTCTCAAAAAAATCATAGCGATGAACAATCCAACAACGCATAAAGCCAACGGCTTTTACATAAAAACGATGCATGAAAAGCATATTTTTAAAAACACATTCACCGGTCACTTTATTCTCATGCCATACCAGTATAATTTTTGGGGAAACATAATTTTATTCAATTCTATTTGCAAAAGTTTCACCCACTCATAAAAGCTTAAAAGTAAAAGTGAGAAAAATTTTAAAACTCTCATTCAAACAGCAACAGAATAAATTCTCGTGATCAATGAATATCTCGCTCGCAAGCGGGGTCAATAAAGCGATCCCCAATATGCCTCAATGAAATAAAAGGCTTTCTCCCATCAAATACCCCCCCATAAGCACAACATCTTCAAAATGACAAACAAAACACAAACTCAGCGGACCAAATTACAATATCAGTGCATTCCGTCCCCAAACCTGATGCTTAAACACCAAACGCTGCTCTCTTTCCACAATGAGCGTAAAGCAACGATTGAATCTATGGAAACATTAACGAGACATCCGCATACCGGTTATTCCTGAAGCTTGTTTAAAGGCGCATAAAAAAAATACCACGCGTAAACGGGGTCAAATCCCCTTTGTTCCATCTTGAGAAACAGAAGCAATACGCAAAAGATTTGTTGCACCAGGGGTTCCAAGGGGGACACCGGCTGTCACAAGGAAGCGATCGCCTGCTTGGCAAAAGCCTTCCTGAAACGCTATGGCTGCTGCACGATCAACCATATCTTCTAAATTCTTTGCATCCTCACTGACCACACAATGAAGTCCCCAAACCAATGCCAAACGCCTTGCCGTTTCCACAATGGGCGATAAAGCAATAATCGGTCTATTAGGACGTTCACGAGAGGCGCGCACCCCCGTTGTTCCTGAAGCCGTATAAGCAATGATAGCTGCTAACGCAAGTGTTTCAGCAATCTGACGCGCAGCAAGAGAAATCGCATCCGTTCCTGTTGATTCTGGTGCTGGATGTTGTGCTCCAACTTGAGCAGAATAAGTGTGATCTTGTTCAATTTGCCGCGCGATTTTGTCCATCATAAGCACCGCTTCTTCCGGATAACGACCAGAAGCCGATTCAGCCGACAACATCACCGCATCTGTTCCAGCATAAACCGCTGTAGCAACATCTGAGACTTCTGCGCGTGTTGGAACAGGAGATGTGATCATTGATTCGAGCATTTGTGTCGCCACCACAACGGGTTTTCCAGCCAAACGACAAGCTTTTATCAGCTCCATCTGAAGTGCAGGAACCCTTTCCAAAGGCATTTCCACACCAAGATCTCCTCGTGCAATCATAATACCATCAGAAACTTCAATAATCTTCTCTATATGCTCCAAGGCTTGCGGCTTTTCGATTTTAGCCATCAAAGCCACCTTGCTTTTCGTCAACCGACGCACCGCTATAATATCTTCTGGACGCTGAATAAAAGAAAGAGCAACCCAATCAACAGGCAGCTGTAGCAGAGCCTGAAGATCAGCCTTATCTTTTTCAGTCATCGAATCAAAAGGCAAAATTGTATCAGGAAAACTCACACCTTTTCGATCAGAAATACGGGTTCCAGCAACCACGCGACACTGAACAAAATGATCATCACATACTTCAGCGCGCAGTTCCACCCTTCCATCATCAACCAACAACCGATCCCCTGGTTTAAGTGCCGAAAAGACTTCCTCATGAGGAAAAAAAACACGCTGTGCATCACCAGCCACATCGCGATTATCTAATGTAAAGCTTTGCCCAACCTGTAAATCTTCTTGCCCCTTAGCAAAACGACCAACACGCAGTTTTGGTCCTTGAAGATCCACTAAAACACCGATGGGCCGTTGAACGATTTTTTCAACCTCCCGTATAGATTTGACCAAATCACCCAGTGCATCACGATCCGTATGACTCATATTAAGGCGAAAAACATCTGCCCCTGCCCTAAAAAGCTTCTCAATCATTAAACGAGAAAAAGAAGAAGGACCAAGAGTCGCAATAATTTTTACTTTACGGGCCCGTTTCACGGTGGAGAACTTCCTGAAAAAGAAGGGTCAACTGAATTGTTAAACAAAGAATCATCTGTCAACTGTATCATCCAACTGGTTTGATTCCCAGTATCGATTTCCTTGAAATCAGCCTTTTGATATCCTCGAGGAAAACAATCATGAACCCCTTGAATGGTAAATTGGCTATCTTGCACACACATGGTTACAGAACCCGCCCAGTTTCCTTTTTTTTGTGCCCCTTCCGCATAAAAATAATAAAACCGCGAGGCAAGAGGTCCTTCGATTAGGGTTTTACATTCTGTCACAGGAACCACCCACCAGCCTTCGCTCACCCACCCTGAAAACGTACGATATCCAAGAGCAACCCCCACAGACTGTTGAGTTGTATTACACACTCTAAAGTCAGCTTTTGCACAAACAACAAGGGGGAACAAGAGCAAAATGCTCAAGAAAAAAACTTTTAATCTTTTTTGAAAGGCCCAATATTGTTTTTTCAAAACCACAAAACTTCCTCTATAATGTCAATTCTCAAAACAAACAACACATCTCTTTTTTTCAAAAGCCTTTCAAGGCTAAAATTATATTTTTCTTTTTATCGCCCTTTTATCAATGCATATATCTTAAAAATTTTACAAAATATTTAAAGTCAATTTATAAAAAAACTATGGTGCTTGATTGCTTTTTTGTTTTTCAAGCTTTTCCAATATGTATTTGTCATCGAAAAAACAACTTAAAACATATAACCTGGAGAAAAATACAATGAATGATACAGTAACCGACCAAACACACGCGATATCCGTCAACCAATTACGTTCTTTTATCGAACGCATTGAACGACTAGAAGAAGAAAAAAAAACCATTTCTGATGATATTAAAGACGTATATACGGAACTTAAAGGCTCTGGTTTTGACAGTAAAGCTGTTCGAAGCATTATACGGTTGCGGAAAAAAGAAGAGCATGAACGAATGGAAGAAGAAGCAATTATTGAGCTTTATAAAAATGCGCTTGGGATGAGTTAACACCATTGGAGATTTTCTTAAGAAAATGAAAAATGGAAAAAACAAGTAAATGCACAAAAATTCTGCCAAACATGAGCAGTGTGTGTAGAATGATGAAAAAATCCATGTAACTTGTGACGAGATGTCTGGTCACAGGATACATAAAATTACAACAGCCCTCACATTTTAAAAGGATTCATGCAAGATTAAAGGCTTCATGAAAGGCATTTTTCTTGTTCTCTCACCATTTTTATCCACACCAAATCCCCCACTTTTAAGCCACCTCTCCCTCTACATGCCAGCAAAGGGTTTTGATTGCTTCACCCTAAAAACAAGTGTGAAATGAGAAAACCTTACACTATTCAAAACGCTCATTTAAATTGAAGAAATAAATTATGATGATAAATCCATTCATTCTATAAGAAGCACAACATTGAAAATGCTCAGCAACTGAAATTCGCTAAAAGAAGAGGAGTCTGAACTTTTTACAAAATGGTTTTTTTACAGAATCTGAAAAAGAGGTGTTAAGGATCTTAATCTTTGAGGATAGAGAAAAATTCAGCTTATTGATACATCTGGTAAAAAAAGCCCTAAAATAAAAGCTTCATTCGAATCTATTGATGGACTCATACCGATCATTGATTCGAGAGGTTAGAATGTGATCTCTCCATTGTCCAGCAATCATCAAATAATCTTTGGCATAGCCTTCTTTTTCAAAATGAAGGCGCTTTAATAAAAGTTCGCTTTTTATGTTTTCAGGTCTATAATTTGCCATCACTCTATGCAGACGATAAACATGAAAGATATGATATAATAAAGCCGATAAACTCTCAAACATGAGGCCTTTGCCTTGTTGTTTTTCGTCAAGAGAAAAACCAAAATGACAGGCTTGAAAAACACCACGAACCACATTTGTAAAGTTCACAACACCAATGATTGTGTTTTCATTTTTTAAGCGTACGGCATATCGGTATGCTTGTCCTTGTGCGCTTTCACCAGCAAATGCATTAGTGCGCATTTCCCAAGCTGTTAGGCTGTGGTAATCATCAGGTCTTGACGGTTCAAAAGGACGCAGATGATTCGTATTACGCAAGAAATAAGCAGATAATTCAACAGCATCTTTGAAATCAATCAACGTGGAAATTGTTCGCTTTGTGTTTATTGCCATCATTTTCCCCTCCTAAAAACATTACAATAACACGTTAATTTATCGTGATAAATCATTATGTTAAACTTAAATCATAATGTCGAAGATAGTAAGCTTTTCTCACCACAACGCGTATCACGTTAGAATCAATGAGAGAATCATTTGCTTTTCCGCCATAAGCAAGATTGGTGTATTTTAATAGGGTCACGACCCTCACGTAAAACAGAGCGTCATCGGTTTGCTAATTCACGAGCTTGTTTTAAAGAGACATCTCTCAAAGAGCACCCAAACCCATTTCACGGCGCCGACCATGAAGGGTATAACGATAAAGCCCCCATGAAATAATATAGCACCACCATCTTTACGCTTATAGAGAAGCAAGCCAGCACCATCACACATTTTGCCAGCTCGTGGGTGCTGCAGACAACTGTTGGCACTTGAGAGCATTCATAAGAGGTATTTTAGTCCCTGTCTATACAGTTTTTACCCACATGGCCCACCCGCTTGTGATGTGCAAGCAAATGATTTTTATTGATTCAACATGGAACAGATTTGAAATGAAAAAATCTTACATTATTCGAGGTTCTAATTCAATATAAATAACATTAAATTATCATTATAAATCAATATATTGCCTAGGGCATAAGATATAAAGACAAGGAAAGACTTCTTAATAAATGCGCTCAAATACTAAAAGCTATAGAAACATTGGAGTCTGGCAAAATCTGCGAGGAGACGAGCATGCTTCCATAAATGAAATGGCGACAAAACGCCCCGCACCACACCAATCGTTTTTTCTTGATCAAGAATTGTGCAAAAAAGCCAAATATAAAGAGTAAAGTTAGCTCCAATAACCCGTTCACCAGTGCCATAGATTTTAGCCGCAATCAAAAGTGTGGTGCCAAAATCTGCTCTTTATGAATTTAATGGAACATCACTCTTCAATACCCCCAAGCGCACTCCATAAAGCGATAATACCATATGAATCAAAATGCTTAGATATTAATCTAAAACATTAACGTGAACATGCTTCCATTTCTTCGCGTAAAATTTCAAGTTCTAGCCATTCTTCTTGCTTTTGTGTGCAAGTATTTTTCTTTTTTTCCAATGCCGTTGATAAACGTTCAAAGCGTTCTTTATCACGACAATAAAGAGCAGGATCAGAGAGCTCTTGTTCAATTTTTTTTATTTCATTTTGCAAAACAGCGATTTCTTTAGGCAAATTTTCCAATGCATAAACCTGCTTATAAGACAGTTTTCTTGGTGTTTTTTCCACCCGCTCTATCAAGCTACCATCTGTTGATGAGGTGTGTTTTGAAAATGCTCCCGCATGAGATTTTGAAGATGCTTTACGGTGCGATAATTCTATTTCTTTGCGTTTTAAATTTAAGGACTGCTTATTTTGCGCCATCATATCACTATAGCCGCCCGCATACAAAACCCAATGACCATCGCCCTCTGGTGCCAACATATGGGTTACAGTACGATCTAAAAAATCTCTGTCATGGCTAACCAACAACACTGTTCCTGCAAAATCAGCAATAAATTCTTGCAACAAATCCAAAGTTTCCATATCCAAATCATTGGTTGGTTCATCAAGAATTAAAAAGTTTGCAGGACGCGAAAGAAGACGCGCAAGCATGAGGCGTGCTCTTTCTCCCCCTGAAAAGTCTTTAAGGGGTGTGCGCGCTTGTTCAGGCAAAAATAAAAAGTCTTTCATATAAGAAACCACATGCCGTTCCTGCCCATTGATCACAAGAGTATCACCCCGCCCCCCTGTGAGATAATGTGCCAAAGTTTCTTCTTCATTGACAATACGTTGCTGATCAAGCAATGCCATGGAGAGATTATAGCCATGCCTTACCGTTCCACCATCCACGGCTTCTTGCCCAATCAATGCGGAAAGGAGCGTTGTCTTTCCAATACCATTGGGCCCGACCAAACCGATTCGATCACCCCGCTGAATGCGCAAAGAGAAATCTTTCACAATAACGCGCTCACCATAAGATTTTGAAATTTTTTTTGCTTCAAGCACCAATTGACCAGAGTCATGACTTTTAGCTGCGCTCAACAATGCACTTCCCGGCTGCCCTTTATAGGTTTGATGCCGCTGTCTTAAGTTTTTTAATTCGCTCAAGCGCCGTACATTACGCTTACGCCGTGCGCTGACACCATAACGCAACCATTGCTCTTCACGAGCAATTTGGCGCCCCAATTTATGCTGCTCGATGGCTTCTTCTTCCAGTGCTTTATCGCGCCAACTCTCAAACTCTGAAAAACGCTTTTCCAGTCTTTTGGTTGTGCCACGATCAAGCCATACCGTTGAATGCGTAACATTTTCTAAAAAGCGTCGATCATGGGAAATCACCACAATTGCTGAACGCAAAGAAGACAAAACCCCTTCCAACCATTCAATGGTTGGTAAATCAAGATGATTGGTTGGTTCATCTAAGAACAAAATATCGGGCTTTGCTGCAATGGCCCGTAACAATGAAACACGCCGCTTTTCACCCCCCGACAGTTTTTCTAATTTTTCCGCCCCAAAAAACCCTAAATTTGTGCGAAGCATATTGATCCACTGGACATCAGATGTCTCGTCCAGCCCTGCTTCCATATAAGCATTAATATCTTCAAAACCTGAACAATCCGGATTTTGAGCGACATAACGCAACGTTACCCGAGGGTGGCGAAAAATTTCGCCACCATGGGGCTCTAATATTCCTGCGGCAATTTTTAACAGGGTCGATTTTCCACAACCATTACGGCCCACCAAAGCAATACGCGCACTCTGCTCAACCGATAAACATGCTTGGTTGAGCAAAGGCGTTATCCCAAAGGTTAGGAAAATGCGGTCAAGCCGCAGTAATGGCACCGCCATTAACGAACGCGGCGCGGACAAGGTGCTTGATACATCACCCCTCTTGCATCACGGTAAGTACATAATTGTTGTACTGGTTTTTGCGCACAAGGTGCTTGGTAAACATGCCCTCTACGACCTCGGTACGTGCACAATTTTGCTGCCTGTCTTTGTTGTCTTCTTTGATTTGCAGCCTCACCTGTTACTGTTCCAGCCAAAGCACCAAATGCTGCACCCGTCAGCGCTGCTCCAGCAGTGCTTCCACCAATAGCAGTTCCAGCCAAGGCGCCGATTGCAGCTCCCCCTACGCCGTAACGTGCAACACGTTCATCATTTGTCGTACAAGCAACCGAACTAAAACCAATCGCTGAAACGACAGCCACTTTAAAAATTGACTTTAACATATCAAAACCTTTCCTTCTCAAGATCAATACATAATATATCGTTTATGTCAGTACTTAATCACGAGGCCCCCCCCTGCCTTATTCAAAATATATTGGAAGAGCTTTATGGAATAGGCACAGACGCTAACAATATAGCTTTTCCAGAACCTAAATGGCAAGAAAAGGTTCCACAAATACGGTTAGAAAGTGTTAAAGAAGAGCCAAATGACACATTTTTATCACAGATTGGCCATTTTACTCCTTTAAGCGTCAGGCCTTTTAAATCGGAAAAACCGATCAGACTAAACAAACACTCTTTCGGTAAATCATATGATACAAGCTTTGGCAAAACGGGCCAACCTTCTTCCAAACCGCTTGTCAACAATACTGAAATGCCCTTCTCTGCCATCATCAACGCTTGCGTCATATGTGAAAGGCTATGGTCACTTCGCTCTCCTCCCAAAGCTCCGCACAAAATAAGCTTTTTAGCACCCTTTTGTAGCGCTCTTTCACAAGCCAAAGCACTATCTGTCATATCTTTATCAGAGGGAAAAACCTCACGCGGAACATGACTATATTTGCGTATTAAATTCTCATCAGATGAATCAAAATCCCCTAACCACAACTCAGGCTTCACATTAAGCACACCGGCATGACGCATACCACCATCTGCAGCAATCACCCGACTATTTTGAATTTGATTAAGCAAACGATCAGTGATAAAAAGATCTCCATTTAACAATATCGTAAATGTTGTCATGCCATATTTTGCCTTTCACAATCTTTTTCTCGAGCATCCCTTTATCGATGAGAGCTATTTTTTATAAACAAGAACCGTCATACAGCCAAACAACTCTTTATTCCTAAAGCTTCTCTAAAAAACACACACGATACAAAGATACCCATGAAATTTGCCAAATTACACCGGAGAAATGACCTGAACCGTGATCCCAATCCAACACACGCCATTTTTCAACGAAATTTTCTTTTTCGCTCTCTCCTTTATAAAGCAACCTTCATCAGTGGAATGGTTCTCCTTTCGGCTTGTCATACGCCCCTTTCTCAAAATGACAGGCTCTCTTCCAGTTCTTCTGAAACAACCAAACATACCAACAATCACAATATCTATGTCACATTAAGCGCACTGCAACACCCCCGTATTTTGCAAATGTATGGTGGTGCTTATCATAATGCAAAACTTGAACGCTTTTTAGCAAAAATTATCCGTAAACTAACAATCGCATCCCCCCATTCTCATCAAAGCTATTCTGTAACAATTTTAAACTCAGAAAATGTCAATGCATTTGCACTCCCCAATGGTTCGATCTACATCACCCGTGGTATGCTGGCACTCGCCAATGATTCTTCAGAAGTTGCTGCAATTTTAGCCCATGAGATGGCACATATCAAAGCCAATCATGGCATTTTACGCCTGCAAAAAGAAGCTCAATTGAAGATGACAAATCATATGTCTCCACGTCTTCTTTCTTCTATGGGCAAAAAACTTCACAATCCCATACATAACAAGCAACAACTCGCGCAATTTTCTCGCAACCAAGAACTAGAAGCTGATTCTATTGCCCTCGACCTGCTCCAACAAGCAGGATATGATCCATTTGCTTCACCACGCTTTCTTCAGACAATGGAAGCCTACAGTGCTTTTCAGAATATCTCTGGCACCCAAAATACTTCCCTAGACTTTCTAGCCTCTCACCCAACCACCCCCCAACGCATTCGGCTTGCGATAGAAAAAGCACGTAAAATCAGTAAAGAGCATAATAAAACCATCGATCGCGATTCTTTTCTCAAAAGCATTGACGGCATGACTTTTGGAGGAAGCTTTGATACAGGGTTTGTACGAGACAACCAATTTATTCACCCACAATGGCGCATCGCTTTTTCTGTTCCCAACAATTTTACAATAGAACATTCAGCACAAACAGTTTGGGCCAGCGGACCTCATAAAACTGCAATTCGTTTTGATGCTATTCCCTGCCTCACTGGAATGTCTGCAAGTGATTACTTGAAAAGTGGATGGCTTATCGGGCTAGACCCATCATCGATCCGCCCGCTTACAATTCAAGGGCTCCCTAATCAAGGACAAAATCTACTTGGAGCGCAAGGCCATGCAACCCATGAGCAATGGCAATTTGATGTGGTTGTCATTCTATTCAATAATCATATTTTTCGTTTTCTAACAGTCGCGCCCTATAATTCTCAAAATTTTGCAGAGATTACCCAAAAAGCGGTTCAAAGCTTTCGCCCTCTTTCAACTTTAGAGTTAAAAAAATTAAAACCTTTAAAAATCAGTGTTGTCCGTGTTAAACAAGGAGAAAATGTTGTAAACCTTGCCAATAAAATGCAACACATACCATACAAAGAAAAACTTTTTCGTATTCTCAATGCCCTCTCACCAACACAAACTTTACGTGCCGGTACAAAAGTGAAAATTATCACCGAATAAGTCTCCCGTTTCATCTGCTACAGTCTTGATTCTTTTCTGTCTTTAATCACGGCTTCCCTAAGCACAATCACAAATGAAGCTAGCCACAAATGAAGCTGGCGGACCCTCAACCAGCTTCATTCATGCTCCCCTCCCGCATCTATCCCCCCCTAAAAAGCCTTTCACGTTTTATATGTCATAAGCATCTTCTGAATGAACCGTAAGAAGAGCAGAACGCAATTTCTGCAAAGCCCGTGCCTCAATTTGGCGCACACGCTCTTTTGAAATTCCTAGCTTTTCACCCAAGACTTCTAAAGTAGCCCCCTCTTCATTGAGGCGACGAAAGCGAATAATTTCCAACTCCCGTTCATTGAGAATTTGCAACGCATCGTAAAGCCATTGCGTACGCCGTTGACCATCAATTACTTGCTCAATTAAAGCATCAGGAAGAGGACTCTCATCCACCAACACATCCATCTTCGCAATGGGATTATCGCTGTTTTCAGAAACAGAAACGCTCAAGGAATTATCCGAACTGGAAAAACGAAAATCCATTGTTTCAACATCGCGTACGGAAACACCGAGTTTTTCAGCGATTGTACGAAAAATATCCTGTTTGGACAAAGCACTATCATCTTGCACCAGCTTTGCACGCAAACGTCGAAGATTAAAGAAAAGTGCTTTTTGCGAAGAACTTGTTCCCCCTCGAACAATTGACCAATTTCGCAAAATATAATCTTGAATAGAAGCCCGTATCCACCATGTTGCATAGGTTGAAAAACGCACTTCCCGATCAGGTTCAAAACGTGCAGCAGCTTCCAATAACCCGACATACCCTTCTTGTACCAAATCCCCCAATGGCATTTTGAAACGTTTAAAGCGGTTTGCAATAGCAATCACCAAACGCATATGAGCCGCTGCAATTTGATGCATTGCATCATCATCGCGTTTATCTTTCCACCGCAGAGCCAAATCATGCTCTTTTTGTCGTTCAAGATAAGGTGCTTGCATAGCAGAACGCATCATATTACGTCCTAAGCTTTTGTCTGCATCGCTATAATTTTTGCTGCTTTTATAAACAGCATTTGAAAGATTACCCATAATAACCCCTTGCGATTAAAATTATCAAAATTGATTTGGCAACGACATCATTGTTCTTTCTCAAAAAGAACGCAAAAGTTGTCCGCTTATGCGCTCACTACTTTAGCGTGTAATTTTATAATCGCAATTGTTTTTTTCATGATCGTGGTAAAACTTCTTGTCATAAGACATAATTTTACCTGCAAAACGCCCCTAGAATATGCCTTTTAGCCTATGAAATGCTTTGAAAAAAACTTTCTCTTCACTTTTCATGACAAAAACAGAAAAAAAATAAAATGACCCAACAAAACATATTCTGTCTTTTTGATGACTGATTCCGTTTCCTTTTTAAATCTAGCGAACCTATTTATGCTTTCAGCTTTACATTACAACTAATAAGTGTAATCTACAAATATAAAATATCCCAACTGAATGAAAACTGAATAAAAAAGAAGCCTCCAAGTTTTAAAGGTGCAAAAAGAAACATCAAAAAACGACAAGAGTGATTGAAGCAAACGCAACAAACGTGTTAAAGAAAGAGCAGCATTATGGAGTTGTCGCAAAAGGCTTTTTGACCAGTGTCGCACTGAGAAAGAAAATGATCATGGATAGCAAGATTGTTCAACAGAATGAGATTCTTCAAGATGATATTCTCATTGAAAAATACGGAAGGGGTAGATTTGAAGGTTTTCGTTTTTATGCCAACAAAAACAATACCGATCAAACGTCTGAGCAACAATGCTCTATAGAGGATGAAAATTTGATTCTTGCGTTTTCCAAACGTGCAACACGTTTTTGTGCTTGTGCAAATAGCGATTTTACCCTCAGTTCTGATGGCATTGTGCGCTGGATTGGTCAACCTGTGGGACAACTTGTTGCGACAGAAGATTTTTTCAAACCCAAACTGATTGTTTTAGCAGACGCACAACTCACAGGAGAATCCCGTGAGAACGTCGTAAAACGATTAGAGCGCTTTGTAACCTTTCATTTTGAAACGACTTTAAAACCCCTGTTTGATTTGCGCAATGCTGATAATTTAACAGATTCAACCAACAGTCTTGCTCTACAACTGGTTAAGGCTTTAGGGGTTATTCCCCGCCGCGAAGTTTTAGACCTTGTCAAAAACCTTGAGCAAGAATCACGCGCCGTGCTTCGACGCCTAGGGGTGCGTTTTGGTGCTTTTCATATCTATGTTGCAGGAATGCTTAAACCCGCTCCGGTTCAAGCCATTACCCTTTTGTGGAACCTTAAAAATGCGGAACAAGACCAAACGGGTTTGGCTGAAATTTTTACAGCGTTATCGGCTGGTCGAACTTCTTTGATTGTTGATCCTACCCATAACCACCAATTTTATCAATTAGCCGGTTACCGAATCTTAGGACAACGTGCCGTACGGATTGATATTTTAGAACGTCTTGCCAATCTCATCCGCCCTGCCCTTCATTGGAAACAAGGAAGTGATCCCAAACCCGATGGTGCTTATGATGGCAAAAGTTTTTTTGTAACCCCCGCCATGATGTCCATTCTTGGGGCTACTGGAAACGATATGGAAGAAATTCTCAAAGGACTTGGCTACCAATCACACAGCATAAGCAATACTGTTTTTGAACAAAATCTTCTTGCACACCAAAGCTCTTTTCCTGTCAATGCGACAATACAAGCAGCTCAACCAGCAGAATGCGTTGGCAGTCTATGGCAAACAATCAGTGCACAAAAAACAACACAAGAAGAAAAAAATACCTCATCCCTGAATACCTTATCCCCCTGTATTGAAAAACATCCCCTTAAAAATAATGCTTTACCAGCAGCAGAACCTGTTGGAAATTTTGCCAAGCCCACGCCTCCTGCAGTAGAAGATAAAGTTATTTTATTATGGCATTATAGGCATCAATTTCACCACCACACACAAACAAAACGTGATAAATCTGGACATAAGTGGAAAAATAAACCAAAGGGTACTGTAAAAAAGGGGGACAATGCGCATGAAAATTCCCCTCAAGAAGCACCATCACAAACAAAACGTTCTCATAAGTTCCATAAATCCCAAGATAAGCGTGCGAATTATAAATCTTTCCAAAAAGAAAAGGGTCTTAACCCTGATTCACCTTTTGCAAAATTAGCTGTACTACGCGATCAACTCACCAATCATAAAAACACGCAAACACTTTCCTCTAAAGAGAATTAGTAATAAATGGAGTTTGATCTTGACCCACGTAGTAACCGACAACTGCATTCATTGCAAATATACGGATTGCGTTGAAGTTTGTCCTGTTGATTGTTTTTATGAAGGTGAAAATATGTTGGTCATTCATCCTGATGAATGCATCGATTGCGGTGTTTGTGTGCCAGAATGTCCAGCAGAAGCCATTATACCTGATACAGAACCAGGACTAGAAAAGTGGTTAGAACTTAATCTTCATTATGCAAACAAATGGCCCAATTTAACCACAAAAAAAGATCCTCTTCCTCAAGCAAAAGAAATGGATGGCGTTCCAAACAAACTAGAAAAGTATTTTTCAGAAAATCCAGGAAGTGGAGAAGAGTAGTGATACAGTGTACAGCTTCCTCCTTCAACAATTGAAAGACTTCTTTTGTAAAAATAAAAAATCCTCAAGCGAAATGATTGATTCTTTTGAAGTTTGATGTTAGTGTTATTCTAACATGATCATCTTTCTAAGTATTTTTCTTTGCTTTTTTTAGTAAAGCAATGTATTTTTTTTGGATTTAAAAGTACTCGGCTTTTATGCTCACTTAATTGGTACAATATACTTTGTGAAAGAAAACTCAACCCTCAGGTTTATAACCTGTTTTCCGATGCATTTGTTGATCATAAGGGAGTAAACTAGAATTATGGCATCCCAACATGGAACGTCTTCCAAGACTAAAGAATTTGCAACCTCTGAATATATCGTCTACCCTACGCATGGAGTAGGACAAATTATAGCGATTGAAGATCAAGAAGTTGCAGGACATAAATTAAAGCTTTTTGTTATTCATTTTGCGAAAGATAAAATGGATGTCAAAGTCCCCATTGCAAAAGCCCTTTCTGTTGGAATGCGTAAATTATCTGCTGGTGATTCCGTCGAACGTGCTTTAAAAGTCTTACGTGGAAAAGCACGTGTTAAGCGAACCATGTGGTCACGCCGTGCTCAAGAATATGATGCTAAAATCAACTCTGGAGATCTTATTTGTATCGCTGAAGTTGTCCGTGATCTTTTTCGCTCTAACCTACAGCCTGAACAATCCTACTCTGAGCGTCAACTTTATACCGCTGCTCTTGAAAGAATGGCCCGCGAAATTGCGGTTATCAATAGCCTTTCTGAAACAGAAGCGATTAATCTCATAGAGATGCATCTTTCCAACAAACCAAAACGTGAATTTAAAACTGAGAGAGAAGAAACCGTTGAAAACAGCAAAGCTGTTTACGCTGCATAATACATTCTTTCATAAAAACAGAATATTTTGATAAAACCAGCTCTTTGCTGGTTTTATTTTTTTATCATCCTCTGCACTTTCAAGGATAAAGTTTTTTAAAGCACCCATAAGCAATCTAACTTTTCAACAAATTCTACCCCGCCGCCGCCTCATGTGCTTTACTTCATAGCCAACGCATTGATGAATCATCATAATACATCATCATTTTTTATCTTCAATCATAAGGCTGGATATAGGAAGATTCTCTCACATTAAATCATTAAAATGACTTCTTTACAGATCCCATCTAATTCAATAGATTGATTTATAAAGATAATTTATGGAATTTTCATATTAAATTATCCCCTGAATATCGTAAAATTCTTTCGTTCCCAACATTCCATGTTGAATAAATTAAAAACGCTCGCTTATCCACGACGAGTAGAAAAATCATATAAGTAAAAACTTTACAAAAAAGGCATGCCTCTTATGGACCTTTTCAACAGCCCTTGGCTCTTAAAACATTGCGAACTGGCAAAGTGTATAACGATACTGGCTTGCACTTTTATGAAATTTAAATATGAAATTTAAAGAGAAGGGCAATAAATTTTATATTATTGTCTAAGACTTTATCGTTATACCCTTCACGAAGTATCATCGCGAAATGGACTGAAAAGTACATTGAGAGGGGTTCTTGTTTTTTAAAAATGCGTGAATGTACAACACAATTATATTCTGAAGCGTTTTATTTTACATGATGATTGTGATCCCATAAAAGAACGATAAAAAAACATGAAATAAAATGTAAGATCCAATTTTTTAAAAAACATTGCCATAGATGCTTTTGAAAACCGTAAAACTGAATTAAAAATGATGATAAAAATGAAAGTTGGTTTGCACCTTTACGGTTTTTATATTCTTCCCCAATAAAGCTGCCTTCTTATTTCAGAAATTACACAAACAGAAATATACCAATACCCTCAACCCCGATTTAGCATACAACAGCTCATACAGCAGCGCTTGTTCGTTTCTCACACATGTTACGACGTTAGGGGCTGGATGCTGATTTACAAGCAGCAGAAAAAGCACACGCTCTGTGAAGGAAAAAAACGTCATAAGGTTACAACCATACCAGCAATGAATGAGAAAGATATACCCGCTTTTGATCAAATACTTTTTTAAAAAAACAATTAATAATCTTTATAAATCAATATTATATAGATATAAATCACCATTCTTTTACTGAGAAACGTATGTTACACTATAAACTCTATGGATAAACCATTGACTTAAATATTCTCATAAAAAACAACGGAATATTTAAAAGTCTTAAGTTAATTATCCTCAATACGATATTTTATGATCTCATAGAGCAAGAAATAGATCTCACCTTAAAGTATAGAATAAAATGCGATATAGATAGGATAGACAGTTTTACATTTTATGACAGCATTGATTATTTTTATACTTTCCTTTTACCTTCTCTAGAAAACAGCTGTTTAAAAATATTTTTAAGAAAAATAATCCATGCCTGCACGAATTTATATCGATATCCAAGCCCTTGACGACGTCATTATAAAAGACTCTGCACACAAGTAGCCCTTTATCGTCTCTCAATAAAACAAGAAAATCATCGCCTTAATAGAATCACTTTGTCTACAGTAAAACCTTACCCTTTATTCAAGGAAAGGCAGAAAACACATGACCCCGCGCATTCTCAGATGAAGCCAAAAAGCCTACCATCACAAAAGAGAGGTAAAATGCTAAAGTCTTAATCCCTAAAACAGAACCTCCACCATACATTCCAGTTTTCAGATCAATGTGATGAGGGCGACGCAACTCTCCAGAATTTTTATCCTTGATATAAGTCGGCGCTTTCAGAGCATCAGCCAAACAGCACATACCCCTCCGCGCAAAAAAGAGAGGCAAAATGCTAAAGTCTTACCCCCTAAAACGGAACGTCCACCGTACATTCCTGTTTTCAGATCAATGTAATGAGGGCGACGCAACTCTCCAGAATTTTTATCCTCGATATAAGTCGGCGCTTTCAGAGCATCAGCCAAACAGCACATACCCCTCTTCGCAAAAGAGAGGCAAAATGCTAAAGTCTTAATCCCTAAAACGGAACGTCCACCGTACATTCCTGTTTTCAGATCAATGTGATGAGGGCGACGCAACTCTCCAGAATTTTTATCCTCGATATAAGTCGGCGCTTTCAGAGCATCAGCCAAACAGCACATGCCCCTCCGCGCAAAAGAGAGGTAAAACGCTCAGTCCTTAACCACTAAAACGGAACGTCCACGGTACATTCCTGTTTTCAGATCAATGTGATGAGGGCGACGCAACTCTCCAGAATTTTTATCCTCGATATAAGTCGGCGCTTTCAGAGCATCAGCCGAACGGCGCATGCCCCTCTTCGCTGGAGAGGTTTTTCGTTTAGGTACAGCCATAAAAAGACACTCCAAATCCATTAAAACAGAAAAAGCAATGCCAAAAATGACAATGCTTTATTTAAAAACACCATAAAATTTGAGAGTCTTATACACTGATAAAGAAGAAGAGGCAATGTCAAAATGATCCTCCTCTTCCCAAAAATGACCTTCCTTTTATCAAAAATGGTATCACAATACCTAAGTAAATATTAAACGCACTGCGAAGTTTGTGCACTTTATACACCAATGAAAACATTTTCATAAGATGAATATTTAATTTTTATTTGGCTTTAAAAGGGATTTACGCATACAGTAGAGAGATGCATAATAACGAAGAGAAATTGATTTTTAATAAAAAAACCTACGCCAATTGATGAGAATAAGAAAAAGCAACAACTTCTCTCTTTAAACTTCATAATTTTATTTTTTTAAAAACAAAGGAAGCAAGAATGCACGAATTTACCACCCTTCTTGCAAAGCATGGCCAAAGCGTTGAAAGACGGCTTAACACACTGTTAAGTGATCACATCCAAAATGGTGAAATTTCACGCCCTGAAAACTTAATCAAAGCCATGCGCTATGGGGTTCTGAACGGTGGAAAGCGCCTGCGTCCTTTTCTTGTGATTCAAAGTGCTGCACTTTTTGATATTCCTCTAGAATATTCTCTTGATGTTGCATGTGCCTTAGAATGTGTTCACTGTTATTCGCTCATTCACGATGATCTTCCAGCCATGGATAACGATACACTCCGGCGCGGAAAACCCACCGTCCACATAGAATTTGATGAAGCAACAGCAATTCTAGCCGGCAATGCCCTCTTGACTTTTGCCTTTGAAATCATTGCCCATAAAGCTGCTACACTGTCTAGGGATATGAGAATAAAATTGATCACAGCTCTTGCACAATCAGCTGGGCTTGGTGGTATGCTAGGGGGACAAATGCTGGATCTTGAAGCTGAAAAAAAACCACAAGAGAGTACTGACATCATCACACTACAACGCATGAAAACAGCAGCCTTAATAAGCTTTGCTTGCCAAGCAGGCGCCATCATTGGCAATGCTTCCCAAGAATTATCGACAAAGTTGACGTCTTTTGGAACCTATCTTGGTTTAGCCTTTCAATTAACTGATGATCTTCTTGATGTCACCGCCAACACGCAAACTCTAGGCAAAACCGCAGGGAAAGATGAAACGGCACAAAAGGCAACTTTTGTTCGTCTTTATGGCATTGAAGAAACCCAAAAAAAGCGCGATGCGCTCATCACAAAAGCAGAAGCCCTCTTACACCCTTTTGATGATGCCAAAGCTCTGCCCCTTCTACAAGCCGCGCGCTTTAGTGCAACACGCAAACATTAACGTCATCCACCCTTACATCCCGCCCTATTGTCCATATCGTACGCAGTCCTCTTTGTTAAATATCCAAGAGATTTTTCAAAAAAACTTATCATTGATCCACAGTATATTGCTGGTCCCATCATTAAATGGATGTGACAAGCCTTAAGAAGGGTTGCATTAAAAAAAGCGCATTATGGATATCCTATTTTGCATGAAGAATGCCAAAGAATAAGTACCAAAAGCTAGAACCCAATCACTAGGGACATAAACGATAGTACCGGTTTGCTCTTTTGAAAAACAGAACCGCTTTTACAAAAATACGGAATAACTTCAGTTTAATAATCACCACTGTCGTCCTTTAATTTGTCAGGCTTTTTATCGTATTTATTCAATTCATTGCATCAAAAAATTAAACAGAGAATGATTCTTGTAATAAAAAGAGTAATCCTTATTGTACTATAGAATAATGCAATTTGATTTGCTCCCCACATTTCAAAGAGAAAAGAGATAGCTGCCAATGCCAATTTGTAAACATCCCTGATTCTTAAAGCAAGCGCTTATGGCTATTGTCTTGTTCACTGACATAAGAACTCAACAAACAAAACTTGACGCGCTATAACACGCCATAAAACACGTGTAATCATAATAAGTTACGGTTCTCACTGAGCTTTTTTGCGCGTTCCTTCTAAAAAAAATACTGCAAACAAGTAAATCAATAAATAAATAGCAAAAATATAAACGAGTGAGAAAAAGCCAAACCTATTAACCATAGATGCACTCATGTAAAAAAGCACCAAGAGACTAAATCTTCCAACAGTTGACAAGAAAGACTCGTATGTAGCCCTGAAATGATCGCTAATACGATCATGGAGAATAACTTCCACACGAAGATAGGTATACTTAATGAGATAAAAAATTATACAGACTAAAATGACAGCAATTTCTTTTCTTGGTTCGAAAAAAGCGACTGTAAAAATCATAGAAACCGAAAGAAACAGCAATAAAATAAAATTTATTGTCTCGCTAAGTTTTGTAAAAAGAAAACTAGCCAGAAGTTGCGAGAGCAAGATCAGTGAAAATGTTACACCAAGATCAAAATAAGTAACATTAATATTATGATCTTTAAAGATCCACTGCCAATATTGCGAAAATATATTGAAAAAAATCAATGAAAAATAAAAGCATAAAGAGATATAAGGAACTTTAACAAAAATAGAGACCATCTCTTTAGCTTCACAAATGAGAGAATTTGCCTGAAGAAAATTTCCATGATTTGGTTTTCTCTGTCCCTTGAGGTCATCAAGAAAAAACAAACCAAAAAGTGTTGTCATCAACATTAAAAATGCCGCGATATACCATATATATTGGCTCGAATAATCAGCAAAATAGGCACCAATTAAACTAAATATAAACATGCCAACGTAATTATATTGAGAACTTAATCCCAGCACCTTTTTAGTCGATGTCAATTTTGCTTTTGCATATTGCACAAGTAAAGCATTATAAGCCCCCGCAATCAATGTCAGTGACAAGGCATTAAAAGATTCAGCCAAAAGAAAACCATAAAAGCTTGTAGAAACGCCCATAAGAAAGAGCCATGTAGCAGCAAAAGCCGCTGCCAAGACGATCGATATTTTATAACTTTTTCGATCAGCAAAATATCCCAGAGGAATATCGGTAACCATCATAATAAAAGCCTGAAATGACTTGATGATCCCAATATCAATAAGCGTT
Organism: Bartonella tribocorum; assembly: GCF_002777915.1. Taxonomy (GTDB): domain Bacteria; phylum Pseudomonadota; class Alphaproteobacteria; order Rhizobiales; family Rhizobiaceae; genus Bartonella; species Bartonella tribocorum_A. The sequence continues at coordinate 27,683 of NZ_NJGE01000008.1, forward strand.
AAGCCTTTTTCAAGCATATAAAAAGCAATAAAGGCGCCTGTTAAAATTCTTATACCGTTAAATAAAAAGCCAAAGGCTAATATATTGGTCATGCATTCCCCCAATAACGCCCAAAAAAGGTACTCGTATACAGCATTTTAGATCAATATAAAAGCTTACATTTTACAACAAATGGAGCCATAGCCACCGTACAGATCTTCAGTCCTATCAATTTGATATCCAGAAACATGCCTAAAAATATCGGAAGAATGAATGAATCATGATTTTTCTATAATTGGACATTTATCAAAATCTGTTAAATATTTCACTGCTTCAAGAACCGCCCAAGAACCAGCAACAATAGTTATGGATCTATCAAACTATTCATAGAGTTTTGCTTAATATTCTTAACAAACTCAAACACATCGATATCGATCATAGACTTTTGATAACAGGCATAACAGCTGATTTTCCTTGAGATCATAAGCAGTCCTGTAGCTTTCACCCTAGCCAAAGCAGTATATAACAACAATAGAATGGATTTACAAAAAGTGTTCATTATTTTGCATATCGAATGAGCATCCTGAATATTGTAGGTTTTTTTCATTCCAAAGCTGTTTATGTTGCATCAAAATCTTTTCCACGTCACATTTTCCACACCACAAGCACTCCATGTGGATGTGGAATAAAATAATCCCATATGGAATAAAAAATAATCAAAGTATGGAGTAAAAATGCCTCTTATGAGCTCTTTCAAGTATTAAGGACGGTATGGAAGCTGAAGCTTACCATGGCTGCCGACTTGCTTTTTTATTAAACTTAAAAGATGAGGGGGGCTCTATAGTTTTATACACTTCACGAAGACTTTACCATTCTAGCATTCATAAACGCTATTGAGAAATGGGGGTTAAGAGACTTTTCTTTAAAACAACGCATCCTCTTTACTTCAACCTTGTACAATTGTTTAACCTTGTCCAAAGCGTTTATGAATATAATCACTCAAAAGCCCTTCGAATTCTTCAGCAATGTGATCACCCCGCAAAGTTTTTACCTTTTGTCCTTCAATAAACACAGGTGCCGCTGGAGTTTCCCCTACGCCAGGCAATGAAATTCCAATATCCGCATGTTTTGATTCCCCTGGTCCATTGACGATACACCCCATCACTGCCACCTTTAAACTTTCAACCCCAGGATATTTTTCACGCCAAACGGGCATATTTTTATGTAAATCCGCTTCAATTTTTTGCGCCAATTGCTGAAAGACCGTTGAAGTTGTACGCCCACATCCAGGACAAGCTGCAACCACGGGGAGAAATTGCCGAAACCCCATCACTTGTAAAAGTTCCTGCCCCACTTTTACTTCTCGTGTTCGATCACCCCCAGGTTCAGGCGTTAATGAAATTCGTATCGTATCGCCAATACCTTGCTGTAATAAAATACCCAAAGCCACTGAAGAAGCCACAACCCCCTTTGTTCCCATCCCTGCTTCCGTTAAGCCCAAATGGAGAGCATAATCACAACGTTCTGCCAAGGCAATATAGACAGCAATGAGATCTTGAACATCACTCACTTTAGCAGAAAGAATAATTTTATCCCGTCCTAATCCCAACTCTTCAGCTAAAGCCGCCGAAAGCAAAGCTGACTGCACAACAGTTTCTCGCATCACTTCAGCCACAGATAAGGGATTCTCCTTCTGTGCATTTTCATTCATAAGCTGTGTCAACAACGCGTTATCAAGAGATCCCCAATTCACACCAATGCGAATAGGTTTATGATACCGACAAGCAATCTCAATAATTTCTGCAAATTGACGATCTTTTTTTGCACCAAAACCTACATTTCCAGGATTGATGCGATATTTTGCAAGTGCCTCAGCACATGCTGGATGCTCTGATAAAAGCTTATGGCCGATATAATGAAAATCCCCAACCAATGGGACAAAAAAACCTAATCTTTCCAATCGTTCCCGTATTTTTGGTACAGCAGCAGCTGCTTCATCACGATCAACAGTAATCCGAACCAATTGTGAACCCGCTTGCCAAAGAGCAGCCACTTGAGAAACGGTTGCATCAACATCAGCGGTATCTGTATTGGTCATTGATTGTACAACAACAGGGCTCTGCCCTCCAACCATCACATTACCAACAGCAACACCAACACAGCGACGACGCTCAAGAGGTTTCGACAAAGAATAGGTCGTGCTCATCAAGTCCTCAAATTTTTAAAACCTGCACTATCAATCATCATTTACCCCGCCCCCCTCCACGTCTCAAAAGACAAAGACGAAAACGACACCGCCCACAAATCTTAACAGATTGCTTTAAATTTCACCCGTTACCCCCTAACGCAATTCAGTCCATAAGAGAGATTCATTTCACAAATGCCTCGGATTAAATCCCACCACTCCTGTTCACGCTTATACTTTTACACTTGGTTTCTTCAAAAAGAAACTAAAATCAGACAAAGACAAAACTGTATTTTTAAGTTGGCACACCTATACCTTATATCAACATCATTGAAGAACAATTTAAAAAAATACATGGAATATACCAGCAAAATTAAGACAACATATTGATTTATAATCATTTATTTTACAAATTTGAATTAAAAACCTAAACATCGTAAGTCTCTCTCACTTCAAATCTATTCATCATCAATCAAAGCTATGCCTCTTATAGATCACCAGCCACCATGGAGATAAAAACGAAAACAAGTGAAAATTCTTGGAAGAACTGTCTTCAAAAGCGATCACAACACTTTAAAATAAGCACAAGAAAATGAAACGACCAGCTTGATACCTGTATGCAATAAAGATGAGGATGCACAACGAGCTTGATAGCCTTCACTTGAGAACCTTCACAAGGGATTATTCTTTTCAGGGGATTATTCTTTGCAGGAACTTTTACCTTATATCCTTCACTCCCATCATCATGAAATGAACGCAAGCCCGTATCCATCATTAAACCCAAACGCTTAAATTTTCACTTCACCCCCAAGCCGCATAATTGCTCCAAGCAACATAGTCCGCCTCAAGCCGCATAAAATCAATGCAACCTTTCAAATTTTAAGCCGTTATAGCAACACCCCAAACACAATTCCAACGATCATGCAACAATTTAACACATGAAGGAGTCTACAGAAGATGTATCTATTTTCAACCAACGCTAAAAATGCTAAAATCAAAAAGCGTATTGCACAATTAAAAAGAGAGCTGGTCCCCGTAAACCATTTGAGTTCTCAAAATGACAGCTTTGAAAACATTTCTGAGCTGTTTAGCACATGGAAACAAAAAGGTCGTCACGCACTTTACCACCTCAACGAACATGCAACAGAATTAAAGAAAAAAGCGAAAGAACACCCTAAAAAAACCCTCGCATTAGCTGCAGGAGTCGTTTTGGCAAGTTTCTTGCTAATCCGCAAGAATTACTAACATCAACAACTTGCCCCTTATTTAATTTAATGCCCGCTTTGAGTCGGGCATTTTTTTCATCACTGATAAAGCACACTACTTATCCGTTTTCCCTCTAACTTTACGCCCCTCATCCCTTCCAAAGGATACATTTTCTATCCCACCAGCACTATTTCATCCAGCTTTTCATCGAGCGAGATCGCTGTCATACATTGCAGTCATAGCACCGTATCTTAAAAAACAGCGTTGTGAGAGACGACAAGCAAACTCTACCCTCAATATTGCTTCAATATCCCTCGCAAGCCACCAGTCTGTAAACATCCAATTTTTTATCAAGTCACCTACTCTCCACATTACCACCCCTCAAAGAACGCTGTTGCGAGAGATTATAAGCAGGCACCTTATCATCCTCCTTGTATCGGGTTATTTCAAAAAAAATGGAAGGATTAAAGAGGCATGTGCTTGAATGTGCTTTAGAATATTATTTTACATCATGACAAATAAGTGTTTTAACAATTTTGAGAAATGGATCATAACAAACCAAACAAAATCTTCTAACGTAAACACCCACTTACTATAAGAAAACGGTATAAAAATTAAACTCAAAAAACCCAAAATTTTATCCTCCAGAATCGACCCGCTGCGAAGTATCCACATACGTAACCACAGACATCCCAGGAATGAGCTTTTCGATCCCTTCCTGACCAGGATCTAAAGCAATCCGTACTGAAATACGTTGTGCAATTTTGATAAAATTACCAATTGTTGTATCCGTTTTTAACAATGAAAACTCTGAGCCCGTCGCTGGCGCAAAACGAACCACACGTCCTGTTAACTTTTTGTTGTCCAATGCATCAACAGAAAAAACAACCGGTTGTCCCACACGCATCTGAGAAAGTTGCGTTTCTTTATAATTAGCAATAATCCAAATATCATCAGAAATCACAGAGACCAATTGCGTCCCCGGCATAACATATTGTCCTACCCTAGCGCCAACCAATCCAATATAGCCTGTTCGAGGTGATAGAATCTTTGTGTGATCGAGATTAAGTTTTGCCAATTCAACACTCACCTTTGCTTCCGCAACTTCTGACTGTAAACTTTGCCGTTCAAGATTTAATTGTCTTTGCAGTTGTCGTTTTGTTTCCAATGCCCCCAAGAGTTGTGAAAGAGGACGAGAAACAGAATTTACTGCATCACTAAAACCTAATTTTTTACTCTCAGAAGCACCATTGGAAAATGCTCGTGAACGGGCTAATTCTGCTTCTGCCGCATTAACTTCTCCCTGTAAAATCTGAGCCTGCAATTCAATACTAGCCAATTTGGCATTTTTTGAATCGAGAACAGCCTGTGCTCGTGCAAGTTGCTGACGCAAAAGAGAATCATCAAGCTCAAAGAGCAGCATTCCTTTTTCAACGCGTTGATAATCTTGCACATAAATCCGTGCGATCACCCCAGAAATCTGTGAGCTAACCAGAGTCACATTGCCCTTAATGGAAGCATTATCCGTTATTTGAATGTTACTCACAAAAGGAGGCAGTCTCCAAGCCCACAAAATCAGCAAAACACCCGTAATACCCGACAGGAATGCAACAATCGTAGCTTTTGATCGTAATGCTTTTATCATTTTTTGCACCCCTCTTCTATGACATTACTTTTTTTCTAATGCACGCACAGAGCATGACTTAACAACCATTGTGACAAGAAAAACAACAAATACAACCATTGAAATGTAAAAATAAAGCCGAAAAACGTCATCATAGGCAAAAATATTTGCTGTTAACTTAAATTTCTCTATCAACAGAGAAGTTCCCTGCTCACTTCCAAAGCCATGGGGAACAGAAGCACCATAAGAAGGCGAAAATAAAGTATTCATTTCGCCAGAAATAAGCGGATCAGTCACAACAATATTTTGTGTTAAGGACTCAAAGTTCTTATGGGCAAAATAAAACTGTAGGCTGCCAAAAAAAGCCGATCCCATCAACCCCCCTGTTACTTGCGTTAGCAAAAAAACAGCAATAAAACTCAAAACATAACGTGGCCCTCGCTCACCAGCGATCACAAATCCTTTAAAAAGAGCAGGAGGCAAAAAAAGTGCATAACTAAAACTCACCAGTCCTTGGCTCAACATCATATCTTGCGGACGCGTTAAATGATTGACACGACTATCTAAATAAGCACCAAGTGCCAAACACGCCAAAGATAACAAATAAAAATAATCCTCACGCCCGGCCCGTAAAAAAAACACACAAACAGCCCCCCCTAACAGAGTCCCCAATATCACCGCAAAATACATAGGTGCCATTTCACGATTAAGCAAACCAAAAAGATTAAAAAAACCTACAGGCAAACTTGACCTTTCTAACAAGAAAACATGAAAGATAAATAAAATAAAAACAGATTGAATCACTTCTTTACTGAAAATCCAACGCAGATCAATCAACGGTTTTTCTCTATTAAGCTCAATCATAATAGCAATAGCCAAAGAGAAAATAGCAAGTGCGAGCCCCCAACCAATCCATGGCGCTTCATACCACCAATACAATATGCCAACAGACATAATCACGGCATTAAGCCCCAGCCCCAGAGCAATCAAACCATAGCTTATCCAATCTAACTTTTGAATAACTTTGCTGCGGACAACGGGTGTAAGAGGCAAAGTATAGATACAAACCAAACTGATAAGCACCAAGCCCATTTCCAGAGCAGAAAGACTGGAAAAGCCACCATTTTCCAATAAATCAGGAGAAATCAAACGGGATAAAGGTGCTGCTAAAGCCGCATTCATATAATTCAAACTAAGACCAACAGTAAACTTCTTTGCTGGAGCAAAAGCCTCCATCATATAAAGCAATGCAAGCGAAGCCAAAGGTGCAGCCGCAATCCCAGCAAAAAAACGAATAATCAGCGCAGAACGCAAATCGGTCACAAAGAGCTGCAACACACAAACCAAAACGAAGCCAAGGATTGATAGTTCAGCAAAAGCACGCAATCCAAATTGATAGCGGATTTTGATCAACATAATCGCCACACTGACATTTGGCGCCATATAGGCTGCAACCAACCATGTCGTCTCAGCCAAAGTTGCATGAAAATCACCGGTCAAATGGACAATATTAGACTGAACAATATTGGCCCCTAAGCCATAAGCCCATTGCAAAATAAGAGAAGCAAAAATATAAACAAAACATTTCGGCAAAGGCCCTGCAAAAACACGACCCGGACGAGGAAAGGGTTTTCCGCCCCTTTTGGCAGACACAACCGTACTCTTTTTTCCGCTCATGTCACCTTTTCCTGTATACCCTGCTACGCTTCTATCAACAAAGAACCATCAGATGACAATTGCTGGAAAAAAGCCTCGATTTTAGGATTGTCCTCATCATTCGTTCCCCCCTTTAACGTCGCTTGAACCTGCAAAATCTGCTGTTCTAATGCATCAAAAGAAAGATGTTCAACAGCTACAACATGCTCTACCAATAAAGAGCAGCCCGAAAAAGTAATATTTGCAACACCACCGCAAACAGCAAATAACTTTTCTCCCGCAGCGGTGCGAACACGAACACTCCCCAACACAATGCTTGCCACCAGTGGTGCATGATGTGCCATAACGGTCAAAGAACCTGAAGCTGAAGGAAGAACAACAGACACCACCTGCTCTGAAAACACAATCTTTTCAGGCGACACAAGCTCAAACAAAAAACGCTTTTCTCTATTGTTTTCCACAAAAGTCTCCACAACACCCGATAGAAGGACCCTCCGCCCTCCTTAACACCTTATCTTTTTCAACAACTTGCCCTTTTCAAGAACAAATATTCATGACAGATTTCTCTTCAAGTAAGAAGCTTCTAATTCAAGAAGCCTCTGCCATGAGACGTTTTCCTTTTTCAAGGGCTTCATCAATCGAACCAACCATATAAAAGGCAGCTTCTGGCAAATCATCATAATCGCCTGCACAAAGACCTTTAAAGCCTTTGATTGTATCTTCCAAAGGAACAAGTTTCCCCGGCGAACCAGTAAAGGCTTCCGCCACATGGAAAGGTTGCGAAAGGAAACGTTCAATTTTACGCGCCCGTCCCACCAACAATTTATCATCTTCAGAAAGCTCATCCATCCCAAGAATAGCAATAATATCTTGAAGCGCTCTATAGCGTTGTAAAATGGTTTGCACTTGACAAGCAACCGTATAATGCTCTTCCCCGACAATCAATGGATCCAACATACGCGAGAAAGAATCAAGCGGATCAACCGCCGGATAAATTCCCTTTTCCGCAATCGAGCGCGAAAGAACGGTTGTTGCATCCAAATGGGCAAAAGATGTTGCCGGCGCCGGATCTGTCAAGTCATCAGCTGGAACATAAATCGCCTGAACGGAAGTAATAGAACCTGTTTTTGTGCTGGTAATACGTTCTTGCAAAGCACCCATATCCGTTGCCAAAGTAGGTTGGTACCCCACAGCAGAAGGAATACGTCCTAAAAGAGCAGACACCTCAGCCCCTGCTTGTGTGAAACGGAAAATATTATCCACAAAGAACAGAACATCCTGTCCCTCATCACGGAAGCTTTCTGCAATGGTCAACCCTGAAAGAGCAACACGCGCACGGGCTCCTGGTGGTTCATTCATTTGCCCATAAACAAGCGCACATTTTGACCCTTCTGTTGAACCATTATTCTCTTTTGGATTCACATTCACGCCGCTTTCGATCATTTCGTAATAAAGATCATTTCCCTCACGTGTCCGTTCTCCCACACCAGCAAAGACAGAATAGCCCCCATGTGCTTTTGCAATATTGTTGATAAGCTCCATAATGAGAACGGTTTTTCCAACACCAGCACCACCAAACAAGCCAATTTTACCCCCTTTAGAATAAGGAGCTAACAAATCCACAACCTTAATACCCGTAACCAGAATCTCTGAAACGGTTGATTGCTCAACATATTCAGGCGCCTCTTTGTGAATAGAACGTGTTTTGGTTGAAGCGATTGGACCCACGTTATCCACCGGCTCTCCAATCACATTCATAATACGCCCCAAAGTTGCTTCTCCTACAGGAACACTAATTTGTGCCCCTGTATCCACAACCTTTTGGCCCCGCATCAGACCATCGGTGGTATCCATCGCAATCGTACGCACGGTATTTTCACCCAAATGCTGCGCAACTTCTAACACCAAGCGATTGCCTAAATTCTCTGTCTCCAAAGCATTGAGAATATTTGGTAATGCCCCTTCAAATTGCACATCAACGACAGCACCAATAACCTGCTTGATCTCACCAACCGCGCCTTTTGCACGCTCTTCTTTTTTCACCGATGTATCTTTAGCGGCACTACGGGTAGACGCAGATGAAGTCTTCACATCCACTTGAGATTTCGAAGCGTCTTTTTTCACACCGGAACGAGCAGCTGGTTTCTTTTTTTCACCTTTTTCTGCTCCTTTGCTTGAGGTTACTGCTTTTGCCATCAATCCTTACCTTTTCCATTTAAAGCGCTTCAGCGCCCGCAATAATTTCGATCAATTCTGTCGTAATTTGTGCCTGACGTTGACGATTATAAGCCACCGTCAATTTATTAATCATTTCACCGGCATTGCGCGATGCATTATCCATAGCTGTCATCTTTGCGCCCATTTCACCAGCAACATTTTCGAGTAAAGCCCGAAAGATTTGCACTGAAAGATTACGTGGCACAAGCGCCTCTAAAAGAGAAGCAGCATCAGGCTCATACTCATAAACAATCGCCTCATGAACAATTGATTGTAAATCTCTGCTTATCTCTTTTTGTTCCACAACATCTGTTGCTTCAACAGCTGCTTTTGGAGCCCCCATGGGAATTAAGCCAAAAGCTGTTGGGCGTTGATTAATCACGGAAACAAATTCAGAATAAAACAACGTACAGACATCAAAAGCGCCTTCATTGAACAAATCAACAATGCGTTGACTAATCACCACCGCCTCTGCAAAACCAATTCGCTTTACAGCATGTAAATCAATGTGATCAATCATCAAACTTTTGTAATCACGCGATAAAATATCCGCACCCTTTTTGCCCACAGTGATAATTTTCACAATTTTACCAGCGGCCAACAGTGCTTTAATCTGCTCACGCGCATGACGAGCGATTTGCACATTAAAAGCACCACATAAACCGCGCTCAGCCGTACAGACCACCAAGAGATGCACATCATCACGCCCGCTACCCCGCATAAGAGCCGGTGCATCAACACCATCCACATCAGCCGCAACACTGGTTAAAATATCTGCCATCCTCTTAGCATAAGGGCGCGCCGATTGTGCCACCTCTTGCGCACGATGCAACCTCGCTGCCGCAACCATCTGCATAGCTTTGGTAATTTTCTGTGTTGCTTTAACCGAAGCGATACGGTCTCTAAGATCCTTTAATGAGGCCATTCAAGCATTCCATCAATTCATCACGAAAAATTTTTCGCATAAGTGTTAAGAACAGTGATCAATTTATCTTTCAATTCATCTGTTATCTGCTTTTGCTCAGCAATTGCTTTTAAGAGATCTTGATAATCACTCCGCAAAAGCACCAAAAGCCCCTGCTCAAACCGTGCAACATCAGAAACCGCCAAAGCATCAAGATAGCCATTCACACCCGCGAAAATAACCACCACCTGTTCTTCTGTTTTAAGGGGAGAAAATTGTGGCTGCTTTAAAAGCTCTGTCAAGCGTGCTCCCCGATTCAAAAGACGCTGGGTTGATGCATCCAAATCAGAGCCAAACTGTGCAAAAGCTGCCATTTCACGATATTGCGCCAATTCACCTTTAATTGAGCCGGCAACCTGTTTCATTGCCTTAATTTGCGCTGCCGAACCAACACGCGAAACAGAAAGACCAACATTCACAGCAGGACGAATACCTTGATAAAACAAATTGGTTTCCAAGAAAATTTGCCCATCGGTAATCGAAATCACATTTGTAGGAATATAAGCCGACACATCATTTGCTTGCGTTTCAATGACAGGCAAAGCTGTCAACGACCCCGATCCATTTTCCGCATTCAGCTTTGCAGCCCGCTCTAAAAGACGCGAATGCAGATAGAAAACATCTCCCGGATAAGCTTCACGACCAGGAGGACGACGCAACAAAAGAGACATTTGACGATATGCCACCGCTTGTTTTGACAGGTCATCATAACCGATCAAAGCATGCTGCCCATTATCACGGAAATATTCCCCCATAGCGCATCCAGCAAGAGGTGCAATAAATTGCAAGGGAGCAGGATCAGAAGCGGTTGCCGCAACAATAATAGAATATTCGAGTGCCCCGCGTTCCTCTAAAACTTTAACGAATTGTGCCACCGTCGAACGTTTTTGACCAATCGCCACATAAATACAATAAACTTTGTCCTGCTCTCGTCCAGCCCCTTTTTCATGAAAAGGTTTTTGGTTTAAAAATGTATCGAGCAAAATCGCTGTTTTTCCTGTTTGGCGATCACCAATCACCAATTCACGCTGTCCCCGCCCAATAGGGATGAGCGCATCAATTGCTTTTAATCCGGTCGACATTGGTTCATGAACAGACTGACGCGGAATAATCCCTGGCGCCTTAACATCGACACGACGACGTTCTGTCTCCTTAAGAGGTCCCTTCCCATCTATAGGATTTCCAAGTGCATCAACCACACGCCCGAGCAAAGCAGGTCCCACAGGGACATCCACAATAGCCCCCAATCGCTTTACACAATCCCCTTCACGAATATCGCGATCTGAGCCAAAAATGACCACACCAACATTATCAACTTCCAAATTAAGCGCCATCCCGCGCACACCATTTGGAAAAGCAACCATTTCCCCAGCTTGAACATTATCCAAACCATAAACGCGAGCGATACCATCCCCCACAGAGAGAACCCAACCAATTTCTGAAACCTCAGCCTTTTGGTCAAAGTTTTTGATTTGCTCTTTTAGAATTTTTGAAATTTCAGATGGTCTAATATCCATCAGCTGACCTCTTTTTTCAATGCAAGCTTAAGCGAAGACAATTTTGTTAGAAGAGACGTATCAATTTGAGACGTCCCGACACGAATGATTAATCCACCAAGAATTGTTGGATCCACAATAATGTGTAGCAAAACTTTTCCCCCAACAATACCTTCCAAAGTTTCACACAACTCTTGTTTTTGTTGAGAATTCAGTGGGCGCACAGAAACAATTTGTGCAGTAACTTGCCTACGAGCGCGTGCAACGCAACGCTGAAAGGCATGGAGAATACCAAATATGGCACTAAGCCTACGGTTTGCAGCAATAACGCGTAAAAAATTACCAACAATCTGCCCTGCTTCTTTATCAGCAAATTTGATGTTTTCACAAACAGATTGCATCACCTTAATTTGCTCTTTGACTGAAAAGAATGGGCTGAGCACGAAGTATTTTAAATCTTCATTTTGCTCTAAGACAAGCAAGAAATCCTCCACTGCCTTTTCAATCTTTTCAACGTTTCCTGCTTCTTGGGCGCAATTAAAAAGCGCTTGCGCATAGCGTTGATCTACCAATGGCAGCGGTATGAGAGAAAATGAATCCGACACGAAATACCGCCTCTTTCCCTTGAGCGACTCTCTGATAGTTATCAGATGATAATGAAACAGATATTCTCAATCTTAAGAATCTTCTTCTTAAAACCTCGAACAAAAACCATTCGGTTTCTAGCATAGACATAGCCGACTCGCAACACCACAAATCGCTGCTTTTTAAAAATTTTAAATAAAATATTCAAAATATTTTTGAAAAGGATTTTTTTAGATCTCCAAGAGCACATCATGATTTTTTTTATGCTTCTTTGATATTCTGTGAAAAAAATTCATGCTTTTTAATTTTGTTTCAAGTGCTCTTTCCATCACAAAAATGGTTCTCCTTTAAAGATCACCCTTCTTATCCCCACAAAAGCTTTAGCGAGAAGCAACTGCAAGTGCAAAAATCTTTTATTTCAACGAAATAATAAAAAAATAAGAATGGAAATAACAAAAGAGGTATCTCCATTTCGCGAAAACACCCATGAATGCGATCATAAGATCCTCATTGATCACCACCACCTTTACATTTGATCAGAACAAACCAGCACCCTCACACACGACCTCGATGTTGCAACAACCCCTTGACGCCGGAAATTTTTCATAAGAGGCATGCCTTTTTTTACAGTTTTACGCCACAAGAATCTCCCCACCTGCAACATGCAAAAAGTGAAAACTATTAATAAATCAATATGTTGAACTAATAGGAGAGATGTCTTTGTTGCTCCCATAACCGGAATATTTTTCCCCACAGTGCAGCTTGACGAAATGTCCACGAATAAGGTTCTGCGGCTAACGCGGTTGTACAGAAACAATTAAAGAGGCAAGACACCCATAGACAAACACATGATAATACGGACATGCTGCAATCTCACGTGTGTAAAAATCTTCTGGTTGGCATGAAAGGAAGGCTTTTATCCGGATGACCTAGTTGATAGGTTTGCAAGAGTCCTAAACTTTCTAATCCTATCTGTCCTGCTCTTCCAGTCACTTGAGAGAGAAAATTGATCGTTAAAAAAAGCTTTGCGGATCAATATCAATTTGAACCCGAACGGAACTAGGCATTTTGGGGCTATTGCTAAGCATTGTACGAATAAACCCTTGAATATCAAAAGAGCGCTGACCTTGCAGTAAAAGCCGAAAACGATAACGCCCCCGAACCAGAGCCAAAGGTGCCTCTGCGGGGCCCATAACCGAAATATTTTTTTCCCGTGGCGCAGCTTGACGGAGTGCCCGCGCATAATATTCTGCGGCTTGACGCTGTTGTGCCGATACAATCAAAGAGGCAAGTCGCCCATAGGGCGGCAAATGATAATGTTGGCGGGCTGCAATCTCACGTGTATAAAATTCTTCTGGTTGGCATGAAAGCAAGGCTTTTATGACCGGATGATCGGGTTGATAGGTTTGCAATAATCCTAAACTTTCCAATCCTACCCGCCCTGCTCTTCCTGTCACTTGAGAAAGCAGCTGAAAGGTACGTTCACTCGCACGTAAATCCCCATTAGCAAGACCAAGATCAGCATCAATAACCCCCACCAGAGAAAGCTTGGGGAAATGATGTCCTTTAGCGACCAACTGTGTCCCAATAATAATGTCCACATCACCATTGGCAATGGCTTGCAATTCGCTTCGTAACTGCCCAATCCCCCCTTTGAGATCTGTTGAAAGAATCAATGATCGCGCCTGCGGAAAAAGCCCTTGTGTTTCTTCTGCAATTCTTTCCACACCCGGTCCACAAGCCACGAGATGGTCTAATGTCCCGCATTCAGGACAGGCTTCTGGAAGGGGTTGATGATAGCCACAATGATGACATTTCAATTGCCCTTGTGCGCGATGTTCAACCAACCAACTTGAACAATCGGTACAATGAAAGCGATGTCCGCAAACTCGGCATAAAGTTAAAGGCGCATAACCACGGCGATTAAGAAAAAGCAGCGCCTGCTCGCCTTTCTCAAGCGTTTGTTTTAAAGCCCTTTCAAGGGCAAAGGAAATAAAGCGTCCCTTTTGCACACCTCCTTGGCGCATATCAATTACCCGCAACTGTGGAAGGGCTACTTCTTTAAAGCGAGAGGGTAAATGTACCTTTTGATAACGCCCTTTTAAAACATTAGCTTGGCTTTCAATCGACGGTGTCGCTGAGGATAAAATAACAGGAAAATGCTCAAAAGAGCCTCGTGCAACCGCCATATCACGCGCATGATAAAAAATGCGCTCTTCTTGTTTATAAGCGCTATCATGCTCTTCATCGACAACAATCAAGCCAAGCGCGTGGAAGGGAAGAAAAAGTGCCGAACGAGCCCCCGCAACGACACGCACCCGCCCTTCTGCAACTTGTCGCCAGACGCGTTCTCTACGACGTGGTGTCAAATCAGAATGCCATTCTGCTGCCGCAGCGCCAAAGCGTGCATAAAAACGATCTAAAAACTGCTGTGTTAAAGCAATTTCCGGCAATAAAATTAAAACTTGGCTACCCCCTTTGAAAGCTTGAGCAACTGCTTCAAAATAAACTTCTGTCTTTCCTGAACCCGTAACACCATCCAGCAAAAAAACTTGAAACTGAGAAGACAAAACCCCTTCCCGCAACAATGTTGCTGCCTCATTTTGTGCGCCCTGCAACTGAGGAGGACAAAAGTCAGGATCAGGCATGCCCACAAGATCAGGAGCAGGAACCTTAACCTCTTCAAAAATTCCTAGCGCTTTTAAGCCTTCAACAACAGCAACAGAAGTTCCAGCCGCATGCGCAAGACCAGAACGTGTCCATATTTTCTCATTGCGCACCAATTCCAAAACCCGTAAGCGGGCTGGTGTGAGACGTTCCACATCTCCCCCACAATAACGCAGTCCCAGCATCTGCGCTTCCGGCTCTAAAGCAGCCGGTACAGACAAAACCAATCGTGCAACAAGACCAAAAGGCGTCATCGTATAACGACTCACAAACCGCAAAAATGTAATCATTTCCACCTTTAATGGGGGACAATCAAAAACATGAAGCACAGAGCGTAATTTTTCACGCGCCACCAAAGCAGACTTTTGCCCATCCTTTGCCTGCTCTCCAACATCTACAACAAAACCGCAAAGCTCACGCCCCATAACAGGAACACGAACAAAAGAACCAATTTCCACCTCCATAGAAGACGGAACTTTATAACTATAAGCATGCGCAACAGGAAGAGGAACCAAGACAGAGACAACCTTCTCCTCTATCATGTTTGAATTCATCTTTTTAACCAATCTACAATCCCCCCTTATCTAAGATCCTCTTGAGCACCAACGGGTCTACACCTTATCTTTAAACACCCTTATAAAACTTACTGCTATAAAACGTACTGCGGGATTCAATCACTCTCTTTACGACAATACTTTTCTCACAAAAATTCTTTTTCATATGCATTCCATCTCTAAAACGCCAACAATAAACACAACATCCTCCTCTATAACAAAAAAACAGCACTATTCTTCTGTACATATAAAGTCTATCACGATTAAGCATTCAACATGCTATCGTAAGTGTGCCCTTCAACAAAGCTATCCCATAATGACTTCATGCCCAAGATACACACTTTTATTTTCTTTCCATCCACATCTCAAAACTATTATTAATATATTGATTTATAAAGATAAATTATTTTACCTCTCGTAATAAAAATGCTCAACATGAAAATCCATTCACTAACACGCAAAAAACAAAATTAAACTTAATCCCCTTGAAAAAAGGAGATCTCTTATGAAGATTCTCAAATATCAAGAGCAATCACCAACGAAAAACGAGATAAGGATATGATAATGCTCATCTATTGCCATAAGTATAAAGCGATCACTCTGCAAAGATGCCGATAGGCAAAAATGCCAAGATACAAAAATACTCGTGCGCAATAAATCCTACACCTTATTACGAGCAACACTATGAAAGAGGCATAAAAACAACACGCGATCTTTCTTTACAGAAACTAAATGCATTAATAAACACCATGGCATTCTTTTTCATTAACACCATAGCATTCCTATTTTCTAAAGAGATATTCATTCTTGCTCTTGCTTTTGCAAGCAACAATAGCGCATAACAAAACACAGGATAAAATGTGAAAAGCTTTGGATAAAAAAGCTAAAAAGAAGAGGTTAGAGATGAAGTTTTTTGTGGACAGCGCCAATATTGAAGAAATACGAGAGTTGCAAAATTTAGGCCTTGTTGATGGTGTGACCACCAATCCCTCTCTAATCCTAAAATCAGGACGCAATATTCTTGAAGTGACAAAAGAAATTTGTTCTCTCGTAAGGGGACCTGTTTCTGCTGAAGTTGCCGCAACAGAATTTGAAGACATGATGAAAGAAGCGGCTGTTTTAGCAAAGGTTGCTGACAATATTTGCATCAAACTTCCTTTAACACTTGATGGATTAAAAGCTTGTAAAGCCCTTACAGCAGAAGGCCTAAAAACAAATCTCACACTTTGTTTTTCTGCCAATCAAGCCTTACTTGCTGCCAAAGCAGGTGCAACATTTGTTTCGCCTTTTATCGGGAGACTCGATGATTGCGGAATAAATGGAAGTGAACTGCTTCATGAAATTCGCACAATTTATGATAACTATAACTTTGAAACACAAATCTTGGCTGCATCAATCCGCACCGTTAATCATGTTAAAGAAGCAGCTCTCAGCGGTGCTGACGTTGCAACAGTTCCGCCCGCAATCTTAAAAGCCCTCATCACGCACCCCCTCACTGATAAAGGATTGCAAATATTTCTCAATGACTGGAAAAAAACCGGACAAAATATTGCCTAGTGGCTAGGAATTTTATGAGAAAGATCTCTTGAAAGTAACAAAAAAATCTGCTCAGCAAGCTCTTCTGCCACACGCTTTTTTGCATCTTCTTCAGCTTGCATCGTTGCATATTCCTGACGAAGCCGCTCAAAAGATGCGTTCATCATTGCTGTTCCTTTTGCAACGGGCATATTCTTCATATCCTGCAAGGTGTAAGAGGCTTTGCTCATAACAGTTCCAACAGAAGGGCGTCCTTTTCTCTTTTTCTCAAAATCAACCTCTATCTGCATTGATTCTCTTGTAAAGACGGATATCTGTAATGCCAATCGATAAGCCGGTAGAGAAGGCTTACCACCCTTTCCATACAAAAGAAACAGCAGATGATTGCGCACCATTTGTCCAAAACGATCCGAAGGCTCTTCCACCACAATAGAGGCAAGCTTTTGCGCAAGCCCCAAAGAAGCTTGCCCCGAAAGAGAATCCTGATGAGCAATAGAACTCTCATACAAAACGGAATTCATTGCCCTTGCACTCTGCGACTCTTGACGGTAGAGCGGTTCAACTTTGCACCCACACAACAATGTGAAGACACCCGCTAAAATAACAAGCAAAAAACTTTTAAAGAACGACATTCACAATCCTTTGTGGAACAATAATAATTTTTTTCATAGGCTTTTCAACCAGCTGCGCCTGTACAAAATCTAAAGCCAAAACGGCTTCTTTAATCATCGTCTCACTCGCTGTTGCTGCAACGGTCACCTCACCACGTTTTTTACCATTAATTTGCACTGGCAAAGTATAGCTTTCTTCAACAATTAATGCGGGATCATAAACAGGCCAAGCAAGTTCAGACATTAAAGTTGTCTCTCCTAAAGCAGCATGGCATTCTTCCGCCAAATGCGGCATGATAGGTGCAATCATGGCAAGGAAAAAATCCATAGCTTGACGTAAAGCCGCTTTCATTTCATCCTCAACATCTGCCACCTTATTGAGCAAAGGTGCCATAATATTCAAGAATTCATAAAGGCGTGCAATAGCGCGATTAAAAGCGAATTTTTCTAAATCATCTTCTACAGCGTGGAGCATGCGATGCGCTGCCTTTGACAGTTCCAAAGCTGCCCCCTGATGCCCCGCCCGGGGCGCCACATCCTTTAAAACAGCAGCACTCAAAGCCACATGGCGCCAAACACGCTGGACAAAGCGATGTGCGCCTTCAACACCCGATTCTGTCCAGATAACATCCCGCTCAGGGGGAGAATCTGACAACACAAACCAGCGTACCGTATCAGCGCCGTAAGATGCAATAATATCATCGGGATCAACGACATTCTTTTTTGATTTTGACATTTTCTCAATCAAACCAATCGTCACTTCGCTTTGATCGGTTAATTTATAAGCACACCGCTTTCCATCTTTTTCAACAATGGAAATTTCTGCTGGAGAAACCCACCCTTGATCATCCCGATAGGTTTCATGCACCACCATCCCTTGGGTAAACAGCCCTTTAAAAGGTTCATCCACACTCACATAACCTAACAATTTCATGGCACGCATAAAAAAGCGCGCATAAAGAAGATGCAAAATGGCATGCTCAATTCCACCAATATATTGTTGTACAGGCAACCATTCAGAAGTTGCTTGTTTCTCAACAGGCTCTGATGCAAAAGGAGCGGTAAAACGTGCATAATACCAAGAAGAGTCAACAAATGTATCCATGGTATCGGTTTCGCGTTTGGCAGAGCAACCACAGATCGGGCAAGCAACATCCTGCCACGTTTCATGACGCGCAAGAGGATTGCCCGGTTGATCAAAAGTAACATCATCAGGCAAGACAACCGGCAAATCAGCACGCGGTACAGGCACAACGCCACAAGACGTACAATGGATCATTGGAATGGGGCATCCCCAATAACGTTGACGTGAAATCCCCCAATCACGCAAACGAAATTGCACCGTTTTTTCCCCTTGCGGTTTTCCATTAAGCATTTGTTGCTCAAGCCTTTTGGCTGCTTCTTCAAAGGCTTGTTTGGGTGTCAAACCATCCAAAAAGCTGGAATTGATCATCACCCCATCACCAACATAAGGCGTTTCAGTAATCACCAAATCTTCTTTCTCAACCCCTGAAGGCAAAACCACCGGTTTTATCGGAAGATCATATTTACGTGCAAAATCGAAGTCTCTCTGATCATGAGCCGGACAACCAAAAACGACGCCTGTTCCATAATCCATCAGCACAAAATTAGCAATATAAACGGGAATATGCACTGCTTCATCAAAAGGATGCACCGCCACAAAAGGAGTAAGAAAACCTTGTTTTTCGGCTGTTTCAAGTGCCGCTGTTGTCGTTCCACCGCACCGACAATTTTCGATAAAAGTCGCCAAGGCTTTGTCTTTTTTTGCAAGAGATTGTGCAATGGGATGATCAACAGACAGAGCCAAAAAGGAAGCACCAAACAGCGTATCAGGACGCGTTGAGTAACAAACAACCTCATCAAATTCCTCACAAGCATCATCAGCGCCACCTGCATCATCAGCTGTTGCCTTTAAAGCCCAACGAACCAGCAAACCTTGGGATTTCCCGATCCAGTTTTTTTGCATCGTGCGAACTTTTTCCGGCCATTGATCCAGTTCTTCAAGCCCCGCCAAGAGATCTTCACTAAAATCGCTAATTTTGAAAAACCACTGGGTTAATTCCCGCTGTTCAACCAACGCGCCTGAACGCCAACCCCGTCCATCAACAACCTGCTCATTTGCCAAAACCGTGTGGTCAACGGGATCCCAATTGACCTTAGCGACTTTTCGCGCCACCAACCCCTTTTGATAAAAATCAAGAAACAGCATTTGCTGTCGATGATAATAATCCACATCACAAGTCGCAAATTCGCGCGCCCAATCGATTGAGAGCCCTAATTGCTTTAGTTGCCCACGCATCACCGCAATATTTTGATAGGTCCAAGTTTTAGGATGCACTTTATTTTGCATGGCAGCATTTTCAGCCGGCATACCAAAAGCGTCCCACCCCATAGGATGAAGCACGTTAAAGCCCTTTGCACGTTTATAGCGTGCAACCACATCCCCCATGGCATAATTGCGCACATGCCCCATGTGAATGCGCCCAGAAGGGTAAGGAAACATTTCTAAGACATAATACTTTTCACGACCATCTTCTTGGACAGTCTGAAAAATTTTTTTTTCATCCCAAATTTCTTGCCATTTTTTTTCTCTCGCACGTGGATTATAGCGTTCGCCTATCTTATAATGCTCAATCGTCATTCCCATTATACTCTTTTAATAAAACTGAACCAAAAACTTGTTTTATTATGCTTGACCATGGATTAACCTCATCGTCAACATTTTCGTGAAATATTTTCTCAAGTATTTTATAAAAACACCAACCCCTAAATAAAACTTGAATAAAAATGATAAAGCATAAAAACATGAAGACACAAACACCCCCTCATAATCCTTCTATTGAAGCATTGCACAACCTTCAAAAAGACATTGCGGCACTCTGCCAAGAACTACAACGCCCCGTGGAGGAAATTGAACTTATCGCTGTTTCAAAAACTGTCTCCATAGAGGATATACGCCCTCTTTTACAAATCGGTCAATCTCAATTTGCGGAAAACCGCGTGCAAGAAGCAGCCCAAAAATGGCTCGGATTACGTCAACAATTTAAAAATATTGAACTTCACCTCATCGGTCCCCTACAATCCAATAAAGCCGCTGAAGCTGTAAAGATTTTTGATGTCATTCAAACGGTTGATCGTGAAAAAATAGCCAAAATTTTGGCAGAAGAAATGCAAAAACAAAAAAGGCATCTTCCCTGCTATGTTCAGGTTAATATTGGCTTAGAGCCGCAAAAAAGTGGTATAGAACCACAAGAAGTGATCCCTTTTGTTTCTCAATGCAAAAACAACTATGGACTTGATATTATCGGTCTGATGGCTATCCCCCCTGTGGACGAAAACCCCGGTCCCTATTTCGCTCTTCTAGCAAAATTAGCAAAACAAGCCGGTCTTCCAAAGCTTTCCATGGGCATGTCCAATGATTTCAAAACAGCTCTACAATTTGGTTCAAATGTCCTTCGCATTGGCTCTGCTTTATTTGGCAAACGCCCCGTGTAAAACCATTTCGCTTCATGTAAATTCATTCCCCCAAGATACATCCTCATTGAAAACTCTACGAACAAGCCCAAAACAACAGAAATGAAAAAAATATTTCCCTCAAGATCACTAAAAAAGCAACTCTAGCAGTAAAAACGCCCGTCCCTCTTTCACCCTGTTAGCAAAATGAGCAAAAAAGCTGGTTTTCCTAAACTTCTCACCAGCACATCCTCAACCCGTACAATGACTTCAAAATAGCCCTGCTTTGGCTTTCATATTCTCGCACCTTGGCTCTTTTTCTCCCCTCTCTAATCACCACTTCAGCAAAAGCACCACACACAAGAAATCCTAAATATAAAAGCAAAATAATAAAAATAGGGGTGTTGCGCATAAATGGAAAAACTGTCGCGAAATAAATAAAAGAATATTCAGCACGCTTATCGCAATAACTTCCATTAAAGACCTCGAATTCTCTTAATTTCTCCAACATGCATAAACAATTTCCCCACCTACCAATGACGTAAAGCAAGCAAAAGAGGCTTAGGATTATCAATACGGCTCTTCAATTCTCGTGTAAGTCACTTGGGACACAATCAGCACCTTAAATACCAAAGCAAACATAAAAAAACCTGCTAAACAACATGACAACAATCATAAAGACAAACGTTAGCATAGAGGTTTTCTATACACTGAAAGAGACAACAAAATACGATCAACAATCGCTAAAAAAGCATTAATCCCAATCCATGCACACACACAATAACAACACAACTGAATGCAATAATGGTATTATTCCCTTGTTATTCTCATAAATTAAAAAAATACCAAATTTTTAGATGCAAAATTCTTCTAATTTTAAAATTTAATTAAGAAAAGATAGGATGATATTCCTTATAATTTATAATAATATAAGTAATATTTTTATATGATTAAGAAGAATATTTCGTATACACATAATATATTTAATTGTTTATCAAAGTATTTTTATTTATATTTTTAAAAAATATGTTTGACGCTACTCTAAAATGCGTGATAACAATTTGAAATGTATCATTGTGATATTATTTTAATGTAGATAATATTAGGAGGATTAATATGAGAAATTTTGGTTCAGGTTTAACTTATACGATAAATGACTCAACACCTATCATTTATGGAAATGCATGTAGACCTAGTGATTTTATAAATCACATGAATGCACAGGGCTTCGCAGTAGGAGTTCCGGCAGGAACAGTGGGTGCAATTCAAGGCGGTATAACCGGAGGACCAGCAGGTGCATTGACAGGTGGAGTGGGAGGTCTTGTATTGGGATTCGCAGGAGGTGCGATGTGGGGCTTTATAGAAAAAGCTCATGAGTGTTGGTTCTAATTTATAGAGAATAGCGACAAAGATATCTCTGAAGTTAATAATTTTGTAAGTATATTTTCAATAATATACCATAATTAAATATCTACATCTATGGATAAAATATTTTTCAGGGATATCTATTATTTATAACATATTATAATTTAGGATTTTTTATAATGAATATTCGTTATGAAATAATAAGGCTGTTTTGCATCCTCATTGTCGTTATCCCTATATATGCTACTGGTTTAAAAAAAATTGGTGGCTACAGTTGGAAACTATCTATAAAAATAGCCTTATTGTCAGTTATTGTGTTTTTTATTTTTGATAGTTTGTGTAGATACTTTGGTTTATATTAATCTTTATTGGATGAATTAGGAGAAAAATGAAAAAATAATCTTCAAAGGTGTCTATTAATCTTATATACTATAACTAGGATTTTGTTATAATGGATATTCATTATGAAATTGTAAGACTATTTTTCATGCTAATTATAATTACTCCTATAATTGCCATTCCTTTTAAAATATTCAGTGGTGTGGGGTGGAAATTGTCTATTATAATGGCATTATCGTCAGTTATTATGTTCTTTATTTCTGATTTTTTGCGTAGATACTTTGGTTTATATTAATATTTATCGGATGAGTTCCGATTACACTGAATAAAGTAGCAATAATGAGGAATTATCATTTATAATGTCAGATTTTGCTTATAAAATTATTGGATCATTGGCGGTAGCAGTTTTTTTTGGTTTAGTACATCTTTTTTATTATAAATTTTTTTCTTATAGTTGGAAAGATTCTCTAAAAAACGCATTATTAATAAGCATTATGTTCTTTTTTGTTAGTATTTTATTAAACTATATTGGTTTATCTCAACTTTTGAGAAATATTTTATAATGAATATTCATTATGAAATAATAAGGCTGTTTTGCATTCTCATTGTATTCATCCCTATATATGCTATTGGTTTTAAAAAAATTGGTGGTTACAGTTGGAAAGTAGCTATAAAATCAACATTATATACAGTAATTCTGTTCATTGTTTTTGATATTTTGCGTAGATATTTTGGGTTATTTAATTATTAATGAACTTATTCTTATTTGAATAAGGCAATACAAAATAAAAAACATTCAAAGCGATAATCAATAAAGTACCTTCATCTACCTCCTATATGATATTTTTTAATATCTTTATGCTTTTATAAAAAGCTCTGTACGACAAGGCTCTGTTGCATTTAAATATCCTCAATGAGCATAAAATACGCTCTTGAAGACAAGAGTTTCAGATTTTAAAAATTGACTATTCCAATCTTTGTCATTTAGTCTACCCTCATAATGAAAAGCTTACGGGGAAGTTTTGCCTAAAAATACAGTGGGCTGATTTTCCCTAAGATAAATTAAAAGAGGGAAACATGACTGAAAAAATTTATCCAATATCAGAAGAGATCAAAAAAAATACTTTGCTCGATGAGGAAACGTATCAAAAATGGTATCGAGAAAGCATCAATGATCCAGAAAGCTTCTGGGCAAAACACGGTCAATGTATTGAATGGTTTAAACCCTTTACAAAAGTAAAAAACACTTCTTTTAACGATGGTGTATCAATTCAATGGTACGAGGATGGGATAACAAATGTTGCCTATAATTGCATTGATCGTCATCTGAAAACCCATGGCGATCAAATTGCGCTCATTTGGGAAGGGGATAATCCTTATCATGATAAAAAAATAACCTATAACGAACTTTATGAACATGTTTGTCGTTTTGCCAATCTTTTAAAAAGCCACGGTGTCAAAAAAGGCGATAAAGTAACCATTTATCTTCCTATGATTCCCGAAGCAGCCTATGCTATGCTCGCGTGTGCCCGCATTGGTGCTGTTCATTCGGTTATTTTTGCAGGCTTTTCTGCTGAAGCCATAGCAGGACGCATTGTTGACTGTGAATCGACCTTCATCATTACTGCTGATCACGGCTTGCGGGGTGGCAAACGAATTAACTTAAAAGACAATGTTGACCATGCTATTGAAATAGCCGCCCGCCAAAATGTGCGTGTGGATCAAGTTATGGTTATACGGCGCACTTGCGGACCCATTCAATGGATAGAGGGGCGTGATTTTTGGTACCATGAAGAAATCGCTCATGCAAAAACAGATTGTCCAGCAGAACCAATGAATGCTGAAGATCCGCTTTTTATTCTTTATACTTCAGGCTCAACCGGCAAACCCAAAGGTGTTTTGCATACCACAGGGGGCTATCTTATTTATGCCGCGATAACCCACAAATATGTTTTTGATTATCACCCTGGTGAAATTTACTGGTGTACAGCTGATATTGGTTGGATTACGGGACATTCTTACTTGGTTTATGGACCTTTATGCAACGGTGCAACTACTTTAATGTTCGAAGGCACACCAACTTTTCCTGATAAGGGAAGATTTTGGGAAATTGTCGACAAACACCAAGTCAATACGCTCTATACAGCACCAACCGCTATCCGCGCCTTAATGGGGGCAGGAAATTCATTTGTTGAACACTCAAAAAGAACATCCTTACGGCTCTTAGGAACGGTAGGCGAACCGATTAATCCAGAAGCATGGGAGTGGTTTTATCACACGGTTGGCAATGACCGCTGTCCGATTCTCGATACATGGTGGCAAACAGAAACAGGAGGGCATATGATTACACCTTTGCCCGGTGCCATACCCCTTAAAGCAGGCTCCGCTACACGTCCCTTTTTTGGTGTTCAACCCCAAATTGTTGACGCTCAAGGCAATGTTTTAGAAGGCGAAGCAGAAGGCAATCTTTGTATCAGTGATTCATGGCCCGGACAAATGCGCACGCTCTATAAGGATCATGAACGCTTTATTCAGACCTATTTTTCCACCTATAAAGGAAAATATTTTTCAGGCGATGGCTGTCGACGCGACAGTGATGGCTATTACTGGATTACAGGACGCGTCGATGACATTCTCAATGTTTCTGGACACAGACTAGGAACCGCTGAAATTGAATCAGCCCTTGTTTCACACCCTGCTGTTTCTGAAGCCGCTGTTGTTGGTTACCCTCATCCTATTAAAGGGCAAGGAATCTACAGTTTTGTTACCCTCATGGAAGAAACAGCGCCAAGTGAAGAATTGCAAAAAGACCTTATTCAGCATGTCAGAAAAGAAATAGGCTCCATTGCCATATTGGATAAAATTCAGTTTGCTCCACAACTTCCCAAAACGCGATCAGGAAAAATTATGAGACGTATTTTACGCAAAATTGCTGAAAATGATTTCGACAATTTAGGAGATACTTCAACCCTTGCCGAGCCACAAGTTGTTGAAGATCTAATTGCCAACCGACAAGATTAAAAAAACATGGTTTAACGGACAATACCACCGGTAGGCTTTAGCCTTTTGCTAAAATAATCATCGCAGCATTCTTGCTAAAGCCGCCGGTAAAAATCCAAGCCAGAACCACTATTCTGTTTGCAGCCCAAAATATTACCAAGCATAATCCTTCATAAGAGATCATTGACACTTTTGGTGTTTTTATCCACACACGCATTTCAAGCCACAAACGAATGCTCTAAAAGGCTTGCAATAGGTGATCAATTTTACTGTCGGTAAAACTTCTTTATCAATCTATTTTAGAAAGAGAAAAAATAAGTTTTTCCATAACCCATACAAAAACAAACAAAGATTAAAATGATAAAAGATGCGCTTTAATGCATATTCAAAACGAAAAATGTACAAGCTTCATCAACCATAAAACGAGTAAGATCAAGATTAAGTCGAAAAACAGGGATAGCAGTTCTTATGTTTCTGCTAGAAACACCTTGGAATTCCTGCTAAAATCATGAATAAAGATAAAATAAAGAAATATAAGGGATATTTTACAAACAATATTTCTCAAGCACAAATGGAGAAATATTGCGTGCTGTAAAGTATGAATAAGATCTAAAACAATAGGAGCAAAAGTCCTGAGAGTAATACACTATAAAAACAGAAGTGGTAACAAAAAGTGATTCATTTTGAAAATGTCGGCCTGCGTTATGGAATGGGCCCTGAGGTCCTTCGTGATGTTAGCTTTCATATTCCTGCTGGCTCATTTCAATTTCTTACGGGTGCCTCTGGGGCGGGCAAAACATCATTGATGCGGCTGATGTTTTTAGCACTCAAACCCACCCGTGGTCATATTGATTTATTTGGAACAGATACAGCTTTGCTGAAAAGACAAGAGCTTCCTGCGCTACGACAACGCATCGGTGTGGTTTTTCAAGATTTTCGTCTTCTTGACCACATGACCACTTATGAAAATGTTTCCTTACCTTTACGCATTAAGGGGCAAGAAGAAGCAACCTATCGCAGTGAAGTAGAAGATCTTCTCTGTTGGGTAGGTCTTGGCGATCATATTCATGTTTTACCACCGGTTCTTTCCGGTGGGGAAAAACAAAGAGTCGCCATTGCACGCGCGCTTATTGATCAACCCGAAATTCTGCTTGCCGATGAACCAACCGGAAATGTTGATCCGCCCTTGGCAAAACGCCTGCTGCGTTTGTTTATTGAATTAAACCGTTTTGGAACGGCTGTTATCATTGCCACCCATGATATCGCCTTAATGGAACAAGTTGCAGCACGGCGTATGCTTCTCCATAATGGACGGATGACAATTCATGAATAAATTTTTCCCCATTTTTACCAGCAATAAAAAAAACACAACGGCGATTATTCCTAGTAGCAACATTTCTGGACAAGCCTTGGTTGCCGTCATTGCTATTATGACATTTCTCTCAAGCCTCACCTTAATCGGTGTTGATTTAGTCCAACGTTCTGCCAAAAATTGGAGCAATCAAATTAGCTATGAAGCAACAATACAAATACGCCCCGTTGACAATGTTGATATCAACAAAGCACTTCATGATGCAGTAATCTTGGTTAAAACCTTTTCTGGTGTCCAAGATGCGCAAATTGTTGACCAAACAGCCACGGAAAAGTTGCTGGAACCATGGCTTGGAACAGGTTTTAATTTGAACGAATTGCCCCTTCCCCGTCTTATCATTGTCACCTTGAAGGAAAATGAAACAATCAATTTTGCCGCCATCAATCATGCCATTAAAACGCAAATTCCAGGAGGTCAATTTGATGATCATCGTATTTGGGTCCACCGTTTTACGACCATGGCATACACTTCTGTTTTCATTGGTTTTTCAATTTTAGCATTGGTTCTAGGTTCTCTAATCCTCACCATTATTTTTGCCACCCGCAATGCATTGGCAGAAAATGCCCATATTATTAATGTGTTATATTTTCTTGGCACTGAAACCCTTTTCATTGCGCGTCAATTTGATTGGCATTTTTTTAAAACAGCACTGCGCGGTGCTTTATATGGTGGTCTCACAAGCATATTTCTGTTTTCAGCCTTTTGTTTCTGGACAAATTATAACCTAGGAAGAGCAGAAGCCAGCCAAGTAACGGCTTTATTAGGACATATTTCAATAAGTTCCATTCCTTATGGAAAGATCAGTCTTCTTATTATTTTTGTTTCTTTTCTAACCACCCTTACAAACCGCATGACTATTTTAGCGCAACTGAAAAAAATCGATCAATGTGAAAATGGTTTATTTTAATTTTATGACTCACAACAGCCCCAACTCATTGACACAAAACAATTTAAACCGTCCTGTTTCAAAACAACCCTACCATAATTGGTCTGCCCGCGGCTTATTTCGCTATTTTCCCTTCACAACACTGACTCTTGCAGTCATTGTTTTCATTTTTTGGGGTGGTTTTATTATTTTTTCTGAAAAAACCGAACAGCTTGTCCCCCCAACGCCTCTCCCTAAAGCCGATGCCATAATCGTACTTACCGGTGGAGAACACCGAATAGAGATAGGGCTTCATCTCTTACAAAAGGGGCTTGGTTCACGACTCCTCATCAGTGGCGTAAATACTTCAACCAATCTAAAAGCTTTTATGCATAACATGCATATTAGTCCACAGCTTATCTCTTGTTGTATTGACATTGGGCATCAAGCGATTAACACCAGAGGAAACGCTGAAGAAAGCGCCGCTTGGATCAAAAAGCACCACTATAAAACCCTTTATATCGTCACCCATGATTACCACATATGGCGCTCGATGCGTGAACTTAAATATC
Organism: Bartonella tribocorum; assembly: GCF_002777915.1. Lineage (GTDB taxonomy): Bacteria > Pseudomonadota > Alphaproteobacteria > Rhizobiales > Rhizobiaceae > Bartonella > Bartonella tribocorum_A. The sequence goes on from NZ_NJGE01000008.1 coordinate 55,950, forward strand.
TTATGCCTGATATCCATTTTATTGCTTATCCTGTGAAAAAGAGCAAAGCTGAAAGCACAATACAACAGATCAAGCAAGCCCGCATTCTTATATTCCAATACATTAAAACACTGCAAGTCTATATCAGAACCGCCTTCTGACCTTTTCCCCCTGATCTTTATCCCCCCTAGCCTTTCCCCTTATGACTTTAAACCTTGCCACCTTCTAACTGCGTCATCCCCTTCTCTCCATATCTTTCCACACGAATTACCACCATAAAAGCCCGCAGAACTTCCCCTCATGTCAAGCAAAACGCCCCGATACACGTGTCACTGTCTTGCACATTCACCCAAAAATATCTCTTATATCCCAAACTTGATCTCACAGCAGGGATCTATCAATGACATCCCTATGTGGTAGAAAGCTCTCGTAAATAAAGCTCAGATAGCTATAAGATCTCCAGACATGTTATAGAGATCTCCTTATACCACCATCTTTACACTTCCATAAAAAATGCAGAACAGCTCATCCTAAATTTTACCATCCCCCAACATGACGATAGCTCTTAAAAACCACTTTGGGTGATGAGCAAGGAGCATGCGTTACGCCTTTAACAGTATTCACAGACCAACCTCATATGGCATGCAAGGCAGTCATTAAGCCTAAAAATGAGAAAATTTATGATCCTTAGATTTCTCATTCAAGAGAGAGAACGTTAAATAATCATTATAAATCAATAAATTACTAACAATCTCTTCATTCTATAACGCATCTTCATAAGAGCATTTTAGATCACAGATACAATAAGCTCAAAACGCACACCGCCACAAACATCGCACGCTCTTCTTGGCTTTCTCATTTATATGGCTCACCCCCATAAAGCTCTACAAACAAGCGCTGCCTTGAATATTTATCACTGTCGCTAAAGCTCATGTGTCATAATTTTAGAGGCCTTATTGCGTAGGGTGTTTTATTTCCTACCAACACACTGATTCATAAAGATAAGTGCTCTTCATCTTAAATAAGAGTCTCAGATATTGTAGGCGCTCTCATTTTAAATCTATATCTATTGAAACAACCAGTATCACTTACTTGCAACGTCACAAAAGCAAATGGAGCGGATGTTTGAATAAAAAAACATAAAGAAAAAACGACAAATGCTTCTTATGAAGTGTTTCAAATCTACACCATTCTGATACCAAAAAATGCAACATTGGGAGCGGTGTATGATGGTTCCAGTTTTCTCCTGATCAAACGTAAAAATGGTGGTGTACTATAAAACGTTACTAATCTAATGATATTATGTTCTACTGAACGAATGAGGCGTTTTCTAAGAGAGAATAGCAGTGCTAAATTTTTTTCTGATCATATTTTGCTTTTCGCTGCAAAAACGCTTATATCCAAGCAGATAGAATTATAAACATGCCTTAGGTTGATGAGCACTTAATCACGCGAGAGCGCAACAACAGGATCAAGCCGTGAAGCTTGTCGCGCTGGCGAAAAGCCAAAACATATTCCAATGAGGGTGGAAAAAGTAAGGGATAAAATGATTGAATCAACCGTATAAATCAGATGAATTGGCGCCTTAAAGAGCCAAAATAAGCCCCCAATAGAAAATCCGAAGAGAATTCCCAAACCGCCTCCAATTATACAGACTAAAATTGCTTCAATGAGAAATTGTTGGAGAATATCACTTTGGCGTGCCCCAACAGCCATACGCACCCCAATTTCATTGATCCGCTCAGAAACCGTAACCAACATAATATTCATCACCCCAATTCCCCCTACAATCAGTGAAATCGCTGCAATTGAAGACACTAAAAGCGTTAAAATATGCGTGCTCTCCATGATGCGTTCTCGAAAAAATTCGGAATTTCGAATGAAAAAATCCTCTCCACCATGGCGCATAATAAGAAAACGTTTCACCATCTTTTCCGCTAAATTTGAATCAATGTGATCAGCAATCTTCACGGTAATGGCCCGAACTTGTGTTGTGCCAAGAAAACGTGTTTGTAAGGTTGTATAAGGCAAATAAATTTGCAATGTATTTGAGCTCCCTCCATTATTTTGCGGATCAACCACACCAATAATGCGTGCAGGAACATTGCCTAAATGAACAATTTTCCCTATTGGACTTCCATGACTATGAGGGAAAAGCACCGCAATTGCTTCCTTTTCGATGACGAGATCAACCGCCCGCTCATGCACACTTTTTTGATCAAATAGCTGCCCTTGAACAGCTCTAAGTCCCTGCGTTTGGAAAAATTGTTCTCCTACCCCCGAAATCATAGCATTAACTTCAATAGAACCAAAACGAACCGTAGAACTTGCTGAAATCTGAGGTGTTACACCAGCAACATAAGGCAATCGAGAAAGGGCCTCCGCATCTGCTTCCACCAAACTGGTTATCTTCTCTGCTTGTGGATCAGAAAAACTTTTCCCTGGAAAGATTGTCAAGGTATTGGAGCCCAAGCTTTTAAAATTTTCTAATATTTTCTCCCGTGTCCCATTTCCCAAAGCGACCATGGCAATAATCGCTCCAATACCGATAATGACCCCAAGCATTGTTAAAAAAGTTCGCATCCGGTGTGCATTCATCGCCAACAAAGCCATGATAAATGCTTCACGAAAACGTTCAATAAAAGAACGAAAAGACCCCAATGTTTTTTGATCTTTCAGATTCCGTTGCTCCTGAAGAGGCTGAACACTCCTTTTTGTTTTTTTACCTTTCGAGAGCTTATCAGCAATAATTTCCCCATCACTGATTTCGATAATACGATCTGCTCTTTTCGCCACCTGCATATCATGCGTTACGATAATAATGGTGCGCCCTTCTTGATGAAGCTCATCCAAAATACGCAAGACTTCTTGCCCACTGTGTTTATCTAAAGCACCAGTTGGCTCATCGGCAAGAATAACCTCCGCATTATTCATCAATGCTCGCGCAATAGACACCCGTTGTTGTTGCCCGCCTGAAAGCTGATTAGGACGATGATTGACTCTCTCTCCCATACCTAAACGCGTTAAAAGTTCTTCTGCACGTTTTTTTCTCATATTCGGTGCATAGCCTGCATAAATAGCTGGAATTTCAACATTGCCAAGTGCGGTTAATTCATTCAACAAGTGATAGCGCTGAAAAATAAATCCAAAATGATTGCGCCGCAAAGCGGATAATTCATCAGCAGAAAGAGAAGCTACTTCTTTTCCTGAAATCCAATAACGACCAGAACTTGGCCGATCAAGACAGCCTAGAATATTCATCAATGTGGACTTTCCAGAACCAGAAGCCCCTACAATTGCCACCATTTCACCACGCTTAATGGTCAAATTGATACCCCTCAAAACAGGAACAAATGTATCACCGGCAGGAAATGTACGCACAATATTTTCTAAAACGAAAACAGCCTCTGCTTTTTCTGCTTTCATGATTTAATTCTCATCTTCACTGTGTTCATCAGGAATTTCTGGCATCACACCATTGTGCGAACCGGTAATCACCACATCCCCCTCATCAAGCCCTGAAGCAATCTCTGCCATTACTTTGTTATTAAGCCCTACGGTCACTTGTTTTGCCACCACTTTATTGTCCCCTACCAACAGTGAAACCCATGCTTTTCCCTCTTTTGTTTCATCACGCAAAGCATCACTTGGAACCAGCAAAACATTCTGAGCACGTCCTAAAATAATATGCACTTGAGCAGTCATATAAGTTCGCAAAAAGTTGTCTTTATTATCAACATGCACAATCCCATTATAATAAATTGCCGACGATGAGAGAGAGCTAGAACCTCCCATACCAGGGTTAATACTCACATCAGCACGAATGGATTCAGGAGCTGGTTCAACCCTTTCTAGCGTTCCCTCATAACGACGGTGTGAATTACCCAATACGGTAAAATAAAGAGGTTGTCCGGCGCGAACTTTAAGAATATCAGCTTCCGAAATTTGTGCTTTAACTGTCATCTTTGACAAGTCACCTAAAATAACAATTGTAGGCGCTGACTGAACAGCATTAACATTCTGACCTTCTTCAACAACTGTTGCCAAAACCGTTCCCGCTGAAGGAGCAGTTATCCGCGTATAACTGAGATTAACCTCTGCACTCTCCACATCAATCTTGGCTTGTACAATCTGTTGACGAAGTTGAGCAATTTGCGCTTCACGTATTTTCACCTGTGTCGCCGCATCATCAAAATTAGCTTTTGAAATTGCACGCGTTTCGATCATTTTTTTCTGCCGCGCTAAATTTTTTTGTGCAAGAGAAAGATAAGCTTCTTGTTCCACTAAATTCGCATAATAATGCGATAAGGCTGCTTTTTTTCTTTTCAGATCATTTTCTTGATCTGTAGGATCAATTTCTGCCAAGAGATCTCCCTCTTTGACAACACTGCCCGGAAAAACGCGCATAGAAACCACCCGCCCTGTAGCACGGGCACCAACAGCCACCAACCGATAAGGACGCACAACCCCTGAAGCCAAAACACTTTCCTCAATATCACCACGCTTCACCACAGCGGTCATATATGTTGGTGTAGATGTTCCAAAAAAAATAGAGCGCAACCACAACACAAAGATAATAATGAAGAGAGAAAGAAGAAAGAATGAAAGCTTTTTGCGTGTTGTAATGAAATTTTTGATGAAACTTTTTTTCATTGCCCTACCTTTGCAAGTGAATGAGAAACACCATCAACGACTTCCGGACGTGACACATCAACGACACCATCCCATCCCCCCCCCAATGCTTTCATCAGAGCAATATATTGGGTAGCTAAAGCAATTCGGCTATCTTTAAGTGCCATTTGCGCAGAATAATAGGAACGATCAGCATTTAATAATTCAAGAAAACTGGTATTGCCATTTTCAAAAAGACTTCGTGAAAGTTTTAAAGAATGCAGGAAAGCTTTATTGGCAACAACAAGCTTTTCAAGACGCTGATGTTCCTTTGTTAATCTCACAAGCGCATTTTCAACATCTTCTAAAGCCCTCAATACAGCCGCCCGATAATTAATAAAAGCCTGATCACGCTGCGCCCGCGCCATCGCAACAGAGGCAACAATCTGTCCTCCATTAAAGAAGGGCAAACGAAGACCAGGGCCAAAAGACCAACCAATGGTTGAACTTTTCCATAATTGGTCTATTGCGGTTGCTGATGTTGAAATATTCCCCGTTAATGTAAGCGACGGATAACGTTCTGCCTCACGTTGACCAATGCGCGCTGTTGCCTGTGCATATTGGCGCTCTGCTCGCCGTAAATCGGGACGTGACAACAAAATATCTGCCGGAATTCCTGCTGGTATTGGCCATTGTGGTTGTGGAATTTGCATTTGTTTGGCATTTTTTTGCAAAAGATCCTTTAATGCCGTAGGCACATGACCGGTTAGAACAGAAAGGCGATGCATACTCATAGCCACATTTGCTTCCATCTGAGCGATATCGGCTTCTGTATTAGCCACTTGCGCTTGTGCATTTGAAACATCAAGCTCAGAAATATCACCTGCTGTTAATTTAGCCTGCATCAATTCATATGTTTTACGTTGTGTCGCAGCAATCTGCCGCACAATCGACAATTTTTGTTGCCAACCACGCATTTGAACGTAATTTGTTGCTACCTCCCCTAACAATATGACCATCGTCGCACGCATATCCTCTACGGTTGCTTCAAGACCGTAACGTGCCGCTTCAACACCTCGCTTATGTCCTCCAAAAAAATCAAGCTCCCAACTTGCATCAAGCCCACTACGATATTGGTTCAAAGTATCAGATTGTTTAGATCCGCTACGGATCCCTGAAATTGTATTTGATGCACTTGGCAATAAAGATCCCACCACTTGCCCTAAGCTCGCACGCGCTTCACGAATCCGAGCCTTGGCAACCGCAACATCATTATTTCCAGCAACGGCCTCATCCATTAACGTATTTAAAACCGGATCATTTAAACGCCGCCACCACCCTGCAAGGGAAATTGAATGCCCTGATATCTGCGCAGACTGCTGTCCCCATTGAGCTGGAACAGAAAAAGATGTTTTACGATAATTCGGACCAACCATACATCCAGACAAAAGAAAACAAAGCAAAATACTAGAAAGTAATCCGCTAGAAGCGCCCCATTTGAGATTTCTGATATGCATCTAGTCTCCCGCATTCTTTCAGAATCATTATGTAATATTAATACTTTATTTACCTTTTATTTCAAAACGAACATGAAAAATCAAACACAGTTTGCACAGGAATATGATCTGAAGGACGCTCCCACCCACGCGCATCACGAAAAGTTGAAAGATCCACCACTAAAGGTGCTAAATCTGGAGAGGACCAAACATGATCAAGCCGCCGCCCATAATCCGTAAGCGCCCAATCGCGAGCACGATAACTCCACCATGTGTAAAGTTTAGTAGGAACAGGGATATGCAACCGCATGAGATCAACCCATCCGCCCTGACAACACAAATTTTGTAAACGCTCTGTTTCAATGGGTGTATGGCTTACAACCTTCAACAATTGCTGATGAGACCAAACATCTTCTGCTAAAGGAGCAATATTCAAATCGCCCAGCAAAAGAGAAGAGATCCCCTTTTCCTGATCAGCACGAAAAAAAGACATTTCTTCCAAAAAATCAAGCTTATAGCGAAATTTTTCATTCACATTAGCGTCAGGAATATCGCCTCCAGCGGGAACATAAAAATTATGAATCCGCATCAATTTACCATGGGCTTCCACAATCACTGAGATATAGCGACAATCTTGATTTTGACAAAAGAAACGCTTGTTCACCTTTTTAAAAGGCAACCGAGAAATAATCGCCACCCCGTTATACGATTTTTGTCCACTCAGTGCGATATGCTTATATCCTGCAGCTTCAAAAGCCTCGACTGGAAATAAAGCATCGGGACATTTTGTTTCCTGTAGACACAAAACATCGGCAGGAAAGAGCTTCAAATACTGAAAAACCTGTGCAAGGCGCAAACGAATAGAGTTAATATTCCAAGTCGCAATACGAAAGAACATCTGTTTCAATCCCAATGACGTAATACTATTGCTTCATTTCTTCGAAGGAAGTGTAAACATGCCCTGAACAAAACGAACGCCTGTTCGCACATTCATAATCTGCACCGTAGTTTCCAAGTTTTGTTGATCAACAATTGTCCACTGCCGCAAAGCAAAGCTTTTAGAATCAAACACCATTCTTATTTGCCCTGCCCCAATCGTTCTATCACGCAGAACAATCGTTACTGCCCCTGGATCTTCGCGAAACGCCAACAAACGCCCAGATGATAGATCAATTTTATCATCCAACAAAAACTTCATTGGCGTTTGCGAAAGTTGTGAAAAGTTCCAAGTATTTAAAGCTCGGTTGTTAATGCCCACAAATTGACCATCTGCAATGATCTGTAAAGGCATTTTCTTGTAAATAAAGCGAATTTTTCCTGGACGCTCAAGATAAAATGTTCCTTGAGACATTTTTCCCTTTGGACTAAATTGAATAAAGTCGCCTGTCATTGTTTTGATTGCCGCAAAGTGATTGGCAATATTCTGTGCCTTTGCCACCTTATTAGATGTTTGCGAAAAAGCAGGAAAAGTTAAACACAAAAAGATAAGAACCCCCGCAAACCCAAAGACTCTTCTTTGCGGTAAAAAAGATTTTTTCATAAAAATGCTCCCAAACAATATCGAACTGACTTTATCATTATAATTAAGCCATCAATGATGAATAAATACCCTGCTTTATAAGATAAAGATATTGTTTGAAAAAATTATCAAAAGATTTTTAAAAAGCGCTCTTCTTCGGCAGAAACCAAAATTGCGCGTTTCCCGGCATGATTTGCTGGACTAATGATGTCTTCTTCTTCCATCCTCTCAATTAATGTTGCGGCACGATTATAACCAATCCCTAAAAACGGCGTTGAATATAAGAAGATGAAGCTTTACCATCACGAAGCACAATTGCAACAGCTTGACTATAGGCATCATTTGCTAAAGAAAAAGCCAAAGAAACATTCTTCTTTATTTCTTGCAATTTCTTACGATATCGTTTCCAAACAATCAGTCTGCTTTTGAGTTTCCAAAAGCATCCCAATTTTTTACTTTTTTGCCAATTTTCTAAACGCATAATATATCCCTTCCCCACCCCTAATCTTTGAAGCAATATGCGTGATAGTCAATACACGAACGGATTAAACATATTGTTCACAAACCGAAAGTTCTTTTAAGGAGTAAAAACGTTTTTTTTAACTTCCACACCACCAAAAAGAATAAAAGTTTTCATCCTATCCGGTCTGTAAATAGTTTGAAGTTTAGCAGGTTTTACTTGGCTTTCTACCTCATATAGTTCATCTTCCATAAGGCTATACAGACAAGCCTTACCCTAAAAGCAGACCACAAGCCACATGGCGCAACTGGTTTGTTTGTGAGATCAAATGACGAGAACAGCAAAAACACTTAAATATCAAGCCTTGCATGCCTTTATCCCTCCACACTCACAATGACGCTATTTTACATCAAAATATTGATTTATAATAAATTATAATTTTTTTAACTTAAACCATAACGCAAAATACCGTAAGATTTTCTCATCATATTCTTTCTCAAATTAAATCAATTCAAGTCATTTTATTGCACGTTATAAGAAAAGCTGGCGCGTAAATAAAGTTATATAAGATAAAGAATACCGCTTATGAAGAGTCTAAACCCCAAGGAGTTATCACAACATTGAGAGCTCGTATAGGATGATACAGGCTTTTTACAACGATAAGATAATGAACTGTTTTATAAAATATGCTTAAAAAAACGATTATAAAAATTTTTTAAAAGCGCTCTTCTTCAGCAGGAACTAAAATTTCTCGTTTCCCTGCATGGTTTGCTGGACTGATGATCCCTTCTTCTTCCATCCTCTCAATCAATGTTGCAGCACGGTTATACCCAATCCCTAAACGGCGTTGAATATAAGAGGTTGAAGCCTTACGATCACGAAGAACAATAGCAACAGCTTGACTATAGGGATCATCTGCTGAAGGAGAAGCTGAAGCAACATCAGCACCATCTTCTTCAACTTCTTGGGTAATTGTTTCCAAATAATCAGGTCGTGCTTGCGCTTTAAGATGCGCAACAACCTGCTCCACTTCATCATCCGCAACAAAAGGCCCATGCACACGCTGAATACGTCCTCCTCCCATCATAAAGAGCATATCTCCTTGTCCCAATAATTGCTCGGCTCCCTGTTCGCCCAGAATTGTTCGACTATCGATTTTTGAACTCACGGAAAAAGAAATGCGTGTAGGAAAATTGGCTTTAATCGTCCCAGTAATAACATCAACAGAAGGACGCTGTGTCGCCATAATCACATGGATACCAGCGGCACGTGCCATTTGTGCTAAACGTTGAACCGCACCTTCAATATCTTTACCAGCGACCATCATCAAATCAGCCATTTCATCAATAATGACAACAATATAGGGCATAGGACTAAAATCAAGTGTTTCCGTCTCATAAAGAGGCTCGCCAGTCTCATGATCAAAGCCCACTTGAATGGTGCGCACCATTGTCTCTTCTTGACCCTTTGACTCTTTGAGACGCGCATTAAACCCGTCGATATTGCGAACACCAAGTTTTGACATTTTACTGTAGCGCTCTTCCATTTCACGAACAGCCCATTTAAGTGCAGTCACTGCTTTTTTAGGATCTGTCACCACGGGGGTTAACAAATGGGGAATGCCATCATAAACCGAAAGTTCAAGCATTTTCGGATCCACCATAATAAGACGACATTGTTCAGGCGTCATACGATAAAGCAATGATAAAATCATTGTATTAATAGCAACAGACTTTCCCGATCCTGTTGTACCAGCAACCAAAAGATGCGGCATTTTTGCTAAATCCGCAATAACAGCTTCCCCCCCAATTGTCTTGCCCAAAGCAAGCCCTAATTTTGCTTTACTTTCAACAAATTCCTGCGCTTGCACAATCTCTCTTAAATAAACCATCTCACGCTTTGCATTGGGCAATTCTATTCCAATCACATTGCGCCCTGGAACCACAGCAACACGCGCAGAAATCGCACGCATCGAGCGCGCAATATCATCTGCCAGACTAATGATACGAGAAGACTTAATGCCAGCAGCCGGTTCGAATTCGTATAAAGTGACCACAGGTCCAGGACAAGCATCGATAATTTTTCCTTTGACCCCAAAATCTAACAAAACACCTTCAAGTTCCTGCGAATTTGCTTTTAAAGCAGCAGGAGAAAGTTTTGCATCTCTTACAGACGGTGGTGGAACCGATAGGTAATCCAAAAGTGGAAGAACAAAACCACCATTTGAAGAAATGGCTAAAGACTTTCGACTTTTAACAGAAGAAGAAGCATAGGCTTTATTTTTATTTTCCTCACACTTTTCTTTTTCATCCAAAAAAGTTGGTTCAATCCGATCAAATGACTTGCTTTTCCCCTTACTCTGAGAAGGCCTTTTGAAACAGAAAAAACGAAAAAAACGCGCTTGTAAAAAATAAAAAAGATGTAAAAGAGCACCAAAAGTTGTCGCAAAAAAACCATGCTTCTCACGATCATCCTCTGCAGCATATTCCATATCTTCTTCCATCTCAAAGGCCGGATTAATGATTTCGTTTTTCGGAATGCTTTTTTCTTTTCTTTTCTTTGTTTGACGCCGCCATATCACATTACCCGCAAAAGCAGCCGTGAAAAAACCTAAAAGGATAAAAACAACACTGAAGAGCACCGTATAAAATGGAGAAAGAAAAAGAGGAAAAATTGAAGAAGCAATACTTAAAGCCTTATCTCCTAAAACCCCTCCCAACCCCATGGGCAATGGCCAATAAGTAAAAGAAGCAACAGGTGTCATAAGGGAAAAAGCCATTAAAAAACAAATCGTTGATGCCACCCACAAAAAAAAGCGCCAAGTCAAATTGTAGACATTCTTTTGTGCCAGCAAGAGAAAAGACCAAAATAATGGTGGCAACAAAACAGCAAGACTTGCCAAGCCAAAAAATTGCATCATAAAATCTGAAAAAATCGCCCCCAACCACCCCATAAGGTTTGTAACTTCATTTGTACTTGCATGGGTTAAAGAGGGGTCGGCAACATTCCACGTCGCCAAAGCAAACGCACAAAAGATAATAAAGCCGAAAAGCCCAAGGCCAATAAATACACCAATCTGGCGTAAAAACATCTCAACAAGCCGAAAACCTTGAGAATCTCGCGCTTCCAATGAATCATAAGGAGAAGAATTGCGGTGCATCCATTAATCCCAAATACAAAACTTTCATATTTTAAAGAGTTATAACTCCCTCCCCTCCTAAAAAAGAACGAAGCTACACTCAGCGCCGATCTGTAAACAGTCATCTGTCAACAATCCAACTTCTTAATCTAACGCGTTCTCCCTTCTTGCGACTTCACATCGTTCATATCCCACCATCCTAAGGAACAATCCTGCATAAAGCACGAAAAAAGCCCTATCCTAAAGTATTTATCACACGAACAACAAAAAAACACCTCATGTGTAAAGTTTATGACAGGATCTATCACTCTCCTAAACAGAAGATTACGCTATACCTTGGTAACAGTAAAATATTAACACCGTTTTAACCATTACGAATGAACACAATTTTTTATCTATCATCCTCGATGTATCCCCTTCAGGACAAGAAGATTAAAGAACATTCATAAAAATTAAAAAATCCATTCCCATCTTTGTCTAATTTTGGTTTTCTTTTCTATCAACCAAGTGTAAAAAGGATAGAAGAGGATATTCAAAAAAGGCTGATCCGATAAATCTGTAAAGTGAGTCACACAAGATAAAGCAAAAGAGCTCTAAAATGCTCATCTGTCATCCGATTGACACTAAAAAGACATCTCGTCCAAAAAGAATCCTCATCTTTGTAAAGCAGGGAGAGAAGTAAAAATTAAAATATTGTAGATAATTTTAAAGAACAATATGCTTTTTAACAGCAAACAAATTTTAAACAATGGAAGAAGCCCCTTAAATAATGGAAGAAGCATTGTGTATTCTAATCACCATAAAGATGTAAAACCCAATAAAAAAACAAAATCTCATAAAACCAACCAATGTGATCTTCTCATTGCAGGAGGAGCAGCTGTCGGTTTAACACTGGCAATAGCACTCAAGCAAACAGCCCCTACTCTGACAATAAAAATCGTTGATGCTTCTCCACAAGAAGACATTCCTGCTTTTAACATACGAACCATTGCCCTTGCTGCTGCTTCTGTTCGTATGTTAAAACAATTGCAATGTTGGGAACCTATACAACCCTATGCACAACCTATTCATTCTATGATCATCACAGATACAAGCACAAGTGATCCTGTTAAACCCATTCTTTTAACCTTTGAAGGCGACATTACCCCCGGTGAACCTTTTGCAACTATGGTAGAACATAGAGAACTCATCAACACTTTAAAAAAACGTGTCAAAGATCTCGATATCCCTGTTATGGCAAACACGCGTGTTATTGATTTTCATCAAGACAACCAACATACAACTGTCACTTTAAATAATGAAGAGGTTTGGCAAACAAAATTGCTTATTGCAGCCGACGGAGCCCATTCAAAATTACGCCAAAAAGCAGGTCTTAAAAACTTTTCTCATGCCTATAAACAAACAGCAATCATCTGCACAGTTGAACATGAAAAACCCCATAATGGCCAAGCAATTCAACATTTTTTACCTGCTGGACCTTTCGCTCTTCTCCCTCTCAAAGGCAACCGATCCGCCATTGTATGGAATGAAGATCATAAAACTGCGCAATATTACCTCAAAGCTGATGCACTTATTTTTGAAACAGAACTTGAAAGACGCATTGGTCATCGATTAGGAAAACTCTCTTGGAATGGTGAGCGTCAAGCTTTTCCGCTAAATCTTTCTTTAACACGCCAATGTATTAAGCCTCGTTTTGCTCTTGTTGGAGATGCTGCCCATACCATCCACCCCATTGCAGGACAAGGACTCAATTTAGGATTACGCGATAGCGCTGCCCTTGCTGAAGTGATTATTGAAACAGCACGTTTGGGCCTTGACATCGGCTCCCTCACCGCTTTAGAGCGCTATCAAAGCTGGAGACGTTTTGAAATTGTCCGTATGGCTTTAAGCAATGATTGGCTTAATAAACTCTTTTCCAACGATAACCTTTTCTTACGGATGCTTCGCGATACCGGTCTTGGAATCGTCAACCAAACGCCAAAAATAAAAAAATACTTCATTCAAGAAGCTGCTGGTCTTACCCCAAATGCGCCGCGTCTCCTAAACGGTTTCCCGCTTTAAGCAAAAATTCATACCCTTTCACTTTTATAACCTTTAGCAGCTTTCCTTGTCCTCAAAAAACAAAAACTTTCATTCACTCCAGCCTGTAAACAATCTGGATTCTTATCGCGTAAGTTTCCCTTAACTTCCCCCTTCCGTATTTCACTTAACCATAGACAAGACAAGAAAGCCTACTGTAAAAATATTCACCGCGTACTAAAAACATATCATGAAAGCAATCTTATCACACTTCAAATGATACTCTTTCACGGCATAACAAAATAAACAAGACTTTCTTTATCAGATATCCCTTCAACTTATAACGAATAATTTATTGTTCCCATATTAAATGAGAGAGCTAAAAGCCGCAAATACCCTCATTTCTAATCTCTTTCCTGTTGAAGCAATCAAAATCACCCTTTGCACGCCACAAATAGGACGAGCGTATAGATAAAAAATGATTAAAGAAAGGAAGCAAAACCTTTCATTCGACACATCCCTTGTACCAAGGATTATCACAAATTGGGGCTGTCAAACAATGGTGTGGCGTTCTGCTTACGCAATAAACTCTTCTGATTTCAATCCTTTGTGCCAAAAATCAATAAAACCATTTATTTGCATAGACTAAAAAGGGCAACGTTTAAGTAAAACTATAAAAAAGAGGTAAAAAGTGCCCCCTTTCCGAAAGGCCAAAAGAAATTATAACACCCCAATCCAGCAAACATAATGATAAGACCAGCTTATGGCAATAACTCTTTTTGTATTGAGATATTTTTGTTCATGCTCTCTCATCACTTTATTTGATCACTCAATACTTTAACACATCCATGCATTATATTTTTATATGAAATTACCCAAAAGAGCGATTTCTCACATTCATATCTCTTGGTATTCCCTTATTATCTTGTAAATATCGCACATTTGTCACGTTACTTCGAGTTCATCAAGTGTATACCCATTCTCCAACCACTCTTTAATCCACTTAGGTCTCCGTCCACGCCCATTCCATAATTCCCATTGGTTATTGGGATTCCTATAATGACGCTCTTTGCTCACAAGATCAGCGATATCAATTCCATGGGCATTAGCAATTTCAAGAATTTTTCGTCGTGCATTTTGCTTTTCTTTTGCTTGCCGTTTTTTCAATTCCATATCGATTTGTATACGCATCTCTTGTAGTTCATCAAAATTCATATTTTTGAGATTATTCACCTTAATTACTCCCCTTGCAAAAAAGAATTGCCCTTCGCCATATTTTAAACACAATTATAGACGATTTTTGTCTATTTGTTATCGAAATTAAAATTACGATAAATATATCACTTTGACGGAGATGTGCTTTGGACTACAAAGAACTGTTTACTGGTATGTCAACTACCATCAATGCACCTTTTCTCAGTTCAGTCACTGGAACTGGTAAGTACAGTGCGCAAACGCCATCACACTTTCCTGCCACTCATGAAGCAGTAGTCAAAAGTGAATATAAATCATCACTCTATAAACTATGGCAATATGCAACAAAGAACAAGTCCTCTCGGTATAATGGTGGTGTAATTTATTATAACAGTAAGGAATTCCCTCCTATAAAACAAATTTTCACTTCGTTTAAATGCTCTTTGAAAAGTTTTTTACAATTTAAAAGTTATATAAAACAAACAACTTCAATGAGATTTCAAAGATCATTATTACTTAAAACGTACGTTTTTTTTCGTAATTCCAGTAGTATTCATCGGCGTAATATATTCTATTCCGTCCCACACATTGATTTTGTTTGTTGGGCGCTCGTATATATTAGAAATATTCTTAGAAGAGAACAAGACAATAATTACAAAGAATATTCTAAGCTAAACAATTTCATCCTGCAAATTTATAAAATCGAACAACAACAAGAAGAAGCGTCACATAGAATTGGCATTTCTATCAATAGAATTCTTCATAATGAGGTGTATTGCTGATGATTGTCCCAGATTTCGCAATGTTTGCTGCTGCATACATATCCAATACACATCCCACAAAATTTTCAGCTCTCGTCGGGCGAGAATTGCAGGACAGTGTTAATATCTATGTAACAGATGATAGAGATAACTGGTCCTATCAATCATTTCCTCGTAAAGAAACAATCGCAACAAGTGAACAATTGAAACAAAGTAACCATAATTTTGACGCAAACTTGGAGCAAATTGATGTCGAAGGTGTGAAGCGCTTTTCTTTTTTTGATCCATTTGATTTTTACAGAAATCCTAAAGTTGGAAAAAATACTTTAGCTTATCGTTATGAGCCAATAACATCTGTATACAATTCTAAAAATGATATATTGCAGTCCGCATTAAGTTTCTACAATACGGTAAATTTAAATAACTCTTATATGCAGAAGATTTCTTCATTTTTTGAAAGAAAAATTGCCCTACTTGTAGCTGATAAAGCATCGCAAGAATCTATGGAAATTGATGAAAAAGAACAAGAGCATACAACTGAGATTGGATCTCTTCCTCTTTCTCAAGAAGAACTAGCAGATGCCTTTACACATAAAGCAAGCAGTACCAGTGATGCTTTTACAACGGAGGATTCTTCTTCATTGAGGACACCGAGAGAGTGATGGCGGGTGTTTTTACAAATTAAAACTGAAATTTTGATGGGATATTACAATGAAAGGTAGATAAAGGAATATTAAAGCTCTAATTAGTAAGATTGGATGGGATCTATTCTAATTGAGGGCAAAAAAATGAAAATGATAGAACAAAACAGCGTTGATATAGCATTTAATCAGAAAGCAGCACGTGAGATTACAATTGTCATGCGCTCTAAAAGGGAATGGTATTTTACGTTTGTTGCCGATGATCCGATCACCGGAAAACCTCATAAGTATACGCTTCTTACACAGAGAGGAAAATTAAGAACTTGGGCAGATCCAAAATATCTCTTTAAATTTCTTCATGAGAGAGGGGTTATTTGTGGAAGTTTTAATCTTAAAGAGGACGAAAAAAATGAAACAATCAAATATTCTTCAAACAATAGTTCGTAATAAAACTACTCAAATCTCTGCAGCTTTAACTGTATTCTTTATGACCGATCCTGTATTGGCCCAAGCGCAGGGTTTGGGAAACATAGGAGGGGTTTTAAAGAAATTCCAAGAGGAATTGGGAAAAATTATCCCTCTAGCTGCTGCTGTTATACTTTTGTGTTTAGCAATTGGTTATGCAGGACGTTACATTGAAAAAGATACGTTCGTACGCTGGGCAATCGGCGTTATCATTGCTGGGTCAGCAGCTGAACTTGCCAATATGTTATTCACAAAACCATAAAAATAGAACGTTCACACCAACTATACTCTAAATTTGGATAAACAGTATGAAACAATTAAATATTCTTCAAACAGTGGTTAATAAACCTATTTCAATCGTTACAATAGCCTTTGCTTTTTTTCTAGCGCATCCCATATATGCCCAAGCACAAAATTTAGACCCTGCAAAAAAAGCTTTAGAGACCTTCAAGACTCAATTAATGGGGATTATTCCTATCGCCGCTGCCATTATGCTTTTGTGCTTAGCGATCGGTTATGCGGGACGCTACATCGAAAAGGATACTTTTGTACGATGGGCAATCGGTGTTGTGATTGCTGGCTCAGCAGCCGAAATCGCAACTTTATTGTTTAAAGGTAATGGTGGATAAATTTAAACATGAAATATTTCTTTGGGGTTAAATTATATGAAACAGTTAATTAATTTTCAGCATATGAATAATAATCGAGTCATTACAATTTCTGCTGCTATAACTGTCTTGCTCATGAGTAATTCTGTATATGCTCAAGATCTAGCTTTAGGAAAAGTTCAAAAAGCTTTAGAAGGTTTTCAAAAAGAGCTCACTGAAAAAATTATTCCTGTCGCCGCTGCCGTTGTGCTTTTGTGTCTAGCAATTGGTTATGCGGGACGCTATATCGAAAAGGATACTTTTGTACGCTGGGCAATCGGCGTTATCATCGCAGGCTCTGCAACTCAAATTGCTACCATGTTACTTAAGTAACAATGAAATACAATACGAATATTATTATAAAAATATCAGAGTAAAATGAAAATGTTAAATAATCTACAGTCAAAAAATGATAAAAAAGTCACCGTAATTTTTGCAGCTATAACGACATTTTTCGTAACATGTCCTGTATCTGTGCAAGCGCAAAATTTAACTAAAGCAAAAGAGGTTTTAGAAAAATTTAAGGAACAATTGGATTTGATTATTCCTGTTGCATCTGCCGTTATGCTTTTGTGTTTAGCAATTGGTTATGCAGGGCGTTACATTGAAAAAGATACTTTCGTACGGTGGGCAATTGGCGTTATCATTGCTGGATCAGCAGTCCAGATTGCTAATATGTTATTTAAGCCTAATTGAAGCCAGTTATTAAGAAAATTAAAGTGTTCGTAAGAACATTAATAAGAGTGAAAACATGAGAAAATTAATGCATTTTCAATCAAAGAATAATAGCAGAATCATCGCAATTTCTGCAGCTTTAATTGCATTTTTTATGGCTCATCCTACGTATGCAGACCTAGGGAATGCTAACAGGGTTTTAACTGCTCTGCAAACAGAACTATCTACTAAAATTATTCCTGTTGCTGCTGCCCTCATACTTTTGTGCCTAGCAATTGGTTATACAGGGCGTTATATTGAAAAAGATACATTTGTACGGTGGGCAATTGGCGTTATCATTGCTGGATCAGCAACCTAGCTTGCCACGATGTTATTCCAAGCTCCTTGGAATCAACCATGATTAATAAAACACAGAATGTTTTAAACATCTATCGATTGTAAGCTTATATCAATAATAATGCTGCGTATACTATAAAAAGAAATGTTTTTCATAATAACTTTAATTGAAATGGTAATAAACAATATGAAACAATCAAACATTCTTCAAACGAAAATGTGCAATAAGATTGGTGCCATTATTATCCCTTCAATTGTATTCCTAATGACCCAATCTGCATATGCTGAAACAGAAACAAAGAGCTTAAATGTTTTTATAGGTGTGCAATATGGATTAAGTATGGTTATTCCTGTCGCTGCTGCTATCATTTTTTTATTTCTTTTGCTTATCTATATACTTCGTATCATCGCAAGAGCGACGTTCATACGATGGGCATTCAGTGTCTTTATTGCTGGTGCAGCTTTCTATCTCAGCCACATACTATTTTACATCCAATAACGAGAGCTTTCCATGAAGTCACAAGAAAAAAGAGAATTCCCTTTATTCAAGGGAGCAACACGTGTTCCAACAATGTGGGGTGTACCTATGATGCCGCTTATCGTTATGGTTATGGGAGTCGCTGTTATTGCTATGACAATAAATATCTTTTTGTGGATTATGGCGCCGCCACTATGGTTCATTATGGCGCAAATCACCAAAAACGATGATAAAGCGTTTCGTATCTGGTGGTTATGGATTGATACCAAATTTCGCAATCGCAATAAAGGCTTTTGGGGCGCATCAAGTTATAGTCCCTCTAATTATAATAAAAGGAGATAAGAATGACAGCTGTTGAAAGCAGCAAACGTCTCGTATCAGAGACACCTGTAAGCCTGTTTCTTCCTTATTCACATCACATTACAGATACGATTATTTCTACTAAGAATGCGGAATATTTGTCGATTTGGAAGATTGACGGACGCTCGCATCAAAGTGCTTCAGAAGAAGATATTTTTCAATGGACAAGAGAGCTTAACAATACTCTACGGGGTATTGCATCCGCCAATTTATCATTTTGGACGCATATTGTGCGTCGCCGTGTTTATGAGTATCCTGATTCAACATTTGATCAAATGTTTTGCTATCAGCTTGATGAAAAATATCGGCAGAGCTTTACTGGTTATAACCTGATGGTTAATGATTTATATCTGACTGTCGTTTTCCAACCAATAGCAGATAAAATTATGTCGTTCTTTTCTAAACATGAACGTGAAGCGTTTGATCAAAAAAAGATGCGACAAGATTTATGTATTAAAGAACTCAATGACATCAATCGTACTTTAGGCCAATCGCTAAAGCGTTATGGTGCAGAACTTCTTGGTGCTTATGAGAAAAATGGGCACGCTTATTCTTCTGCTCTTGAATTCCTTGGAATACTTGTTAATGGTGAGTATCGTCCTATGCCCATTTGCCATGATCGTTTTGCTGACTATATGTCTATTAATCGACCTTTTTTCTCAAAATGGGGTGCTCTTGGTGAACTTAGAACAACCAGTGGAGTGCGTCGATTTGGAATGCTGGAAATCAAAGAATACGACGCAACAACTAAACCAGGACAATTAAATGTCTTGCTGGAAAGTGACTTCGAATTCGTATTGACGCAAAGCTTTTCGGTGCTCTCCCGACATGCTGCTAAAGACTATTTACAGCGACATCAACGTAATCTTATTGATGCACGCGATGTAGCAACGAGCCAAATTGAACAAATTGACGAAGCACTCAATCAACTTATCAGTGGCCATTTTGTCATGGGAGAGCATCATTGTACGTTGACCATATATGGGGATACAATTCAACAAGTTCGCGACCATATGGCCAAAGCAAGTGCTGCATTACTAGATGTTGCGGTATTGCCCAAACCTGTAGATTTAGCGATAGAGGCTGGTTATTGGGCACAACTTCCTGGAAATTGGAAATGGAGACCACGTCCTGCTCCAATTACATCACTGAACTTTTTATCATTTTCATCTTTTCATAATTTTATGTCCGGAAAACCCACTGGTAATCCATGGGGACCGGCCGTCACAATTCTTAAAACAACCAGTAAAACACCGCTTTATTTTAATTTTCACGCTTCCAAACTTGAAGAAGATTCGACTGATAAACGGTTGCTCGGTAATACCGCACTGATCGGACAATCCGGATCTGGTAAAACTGTGCTGCTCGGCTTTTTGTTAGCACAAGCGCAAAAATTTAAGCCGACAACAGTTGTTTTTGATAAAGATCGTGGTATGGAAATTGCTATTCGAGCGATGGGCGGAAAATATCTAACATTTAAGCCTGGTAGAGCAAGTGGCTTTAATCCATTTCAACTTCCTCCCACACAAGACAATCTGATTTTTCTAAAACAATTTGTTAAAAAATTAGCAGAAGCGGGTGGCGAAGTTACACATCACGACGAGGAAGAAATTAACAAAGCTGTTACATCTGTTATGAGCAGCAACATTGACCCATCGCTCCGCCGTTTGTCTTTTCTGGTGCAATTTTTACCAAATCCACATTTAGGTGATTATAACGCGCCCCCATCTGTTCACGCTCGCTTACTGAAATGGTGTGAAGGTGGTGATTATGGATGGTTATTTGATAATCCTCATGATGCTCTTGATCTTTCTACACATCAAATTTATGGCTTTGATATTACAGAATTCTTAGACAATATGGAGACTCGTACTCCAGTGATGATGTATCTGCTTTACCGCACAGAAGGCATGATTAGCGGGCAGCGGTTTATGTATATCTTTGATGAGTTTTGGAAACCGTTGCAAGACCCATATTTTGAAGATTTAGCAAAGAATAAACAAAAGACTATCCGTAAACAAAATGGTATTTTCGTTTATGCAACACAAGAGCCTAGCGATGCTTTGGACAGTAATATTGCCAAAACACTCATTCAGCAATGCGCGACGTACATTTTTCTAGCCAACCCCAAAGCAAATTATGAAGATTATACAAAAGGTTTTAAACTAACAGACACCGAATTTGAACTCGTTAAAGGGCTTGGTGAGTTTAATCGCCAATTTCTCATTAAGCAGGGCGATCAATCTGCACTTGCAGAACTAAATCTCGGTAAGTTCCATATGACAAGCGATGGAGAAACCATCGAACATGATTTTAGTGATGAGCTTTTGGTGTTATCAGGTACACCTGATAACGCAGAATTGGTCGAAAGAATTATCATGGAAGTTGGTGATGATCCGGCAATATGGTTACCAATTTTTTTACAGCACGCAAAAAATGACAGGAGGGAAACATGAAGAAACAGGTCATTTCAATAGCAGCAGCAATGATTTTAGGGATCTCAAAGCCAGCAATGGCTATTTGGGGAGCCGGAGCAGCAGATTTACGAGCGTCAGTTCCAACACTGCCGAGTCTTTCGAGTATTTTTGGAAGTTCATCTTCAAACCTATCAAAGCCAACTCCTCCACAAGAAAAGAAAATAATTATACGCCCTAAAGATCTCATCGAGTTAGCAAAGAAACAACTTGAAGAAACAAAAAAAATACACCAATCTATAACGGGAAATCGACAACTGGGTATTAAAAATCCCACAGAGCTACTAACAGATCAAAGCAGTTTTTTTCTTAAAAATCCAGAGATTATTTATAATAAAGGCATCCATTCGGCTATATCTCAGTCATTTGAAAGTATCTTAAAAGAAGAAAGAACTCCTGACTCTCTCCAAGAATCTCGTGATATTATCGTTAAGCGTATTCAATATGCATCCTTTGTAGATAAAGCTGTAAGCTTACAAGCTTTTCAAGAAACAAAAAATCGTTTTGAATACATTGAAAAACTATTAAGCGAAATAAAAAAAACACAGGATCTAAAAAGCATTGCGGAGTTACAATCACATATAATGGGAACGTTAGCAATGATTCAAAACGAAACAACAAAATTATATATGGTCGCACATTTACGCAACGCTGAACAATCACTTATTAGACAACAAAAAGACAAACACAACGTAAGAATTTTGAATAGTAAAAATACACAAATTCCTACCATAAAATTTATTAGATAAAGCTTTTTACGATAGCATTTTTTATATTGTTTTTCCTTTTTGTTCGTAAAAAGTAAAAGTTAATATATGATACTTAATTCTTTCTCATAAACTGAAAAAGTTTATAAAATTTAATTCCATCCTGGAAAAGTTTCAACAAAAAATACTTAGAAAATCATATAAGAAATTGAAGTTTTGTTAAAGAGGAATGCTATGAACTTCACTATGTTCACGCAACTTTTCAATCAAATTGAGAATATAACAAAAACCTATGTCACGGATATTTCCTCAAAAGCAATAGCTACAATTACGCCTTTCATCTCAATCGGGATCACAATCGCTTTCATCATCTATGGATGGCTCATCATTCGCGGTGCTATAGATATGCCTCTCTCCGGATTTGTAAACCGTTTCATACGAATAAGCATTAT